>NZ_VXKZ01000114.1:0-508438 GCF_008693195.1 Paenibacillus sp. UASWS1643 | reverse complement strand
ACAAGCAGTGAGGGGGAGGAAGGAGCCGCAGGGGTGAGTTTGGCATCCGATTTCAACCGCCAGGAGCGGTGGGAAAAGAAATCGGAGGACAAGAGAGCGCCAAGGCCCTGCCGCCCCCGAACGTCCGCTGTGCATGCAAAGCTAGCCTATAGCTCTGCGGCTAGCCTTGCATTACATGGGGAGAGTTGACCCTGCGAAGCGGTCAACCCCATAAGACCGAGCCACACAATGGCTCGAAGTTGAGTTGTAATCCAGCGAGCGCGATAAGAGTGAGCTGCCGCTCCGAGGGTGCACAAGCAGTGAGGGGGAGGAAGGAGCCGCAGGAGCGAGTTTGGCATCCGATTTCAACCGCCAGGAGCGGTGATAAAAAGAAATCGGAGGACAAGAGAGCATCAAGGCCCTGCCACCCCCGAACGTCCGCTGTGCAACACCCAAAAAGGTTTTCGCTTTTTTCGCAATTGGGTTACATTCCCCAACTTCGAGCCAAACAACATTTGAAAGGGGAGCATTCCCATGACTGATTCTATTACATTTACTAATCCCATCCTGGAGCAGCGTGCTGATCCGTGGGTGTACCGTCATACAGACGGTTACTATTATTTCTCCGCTTCTGTACCAGCCTTTGATCGGATTGAGATCCGGCGAGCTGAGACTTTGGAAGAGTTAAGAGATGCTGAGCCGGTAACGGCTTGGACCAAGCGTGACACGGGGCCGATGAGTGCCAACATCTGGGCACCGGAGATTCATTTTATCGATGGCAAATGGTACATACACTACGCTGCGGCTCACACCAGTGAGACCAACGAAGGACTGTTCGATCACCGTATGTATGTTCTGGAGAACGATTCCGCGAATCCACTCGAAGGAGAGTGGGTAGAAAAGGGACAGATACACACACGGTGGGAATCATTCGCGCTGGATGCAACGACCTTTGAACATAAGGGAATCCGCTATCTGGTCTGGGCGCAGAAAGATCCCGATATTGTGGGCAACTCGAACCTATACATTGCCGAAATGGAAAACCCATGGACGATACGCGGCGAACAGGTTATGATCTCTACGCCAGAGTACGATTGGGAGATCATCGGCTTTAAGGTCAATGAAGGAGCAGCCGTGATGCATCGGAATGGGCGGGTGTTTATCGGCTACTCGGCCAGCGCGACCGATTACAATTATTGCATGGGTCTGCTTACCGCAGATGAAAATGCCGATTTGCTTGATCCGGCCAGCTGGGCGAAATCACCCGAGCCGGTATTCCAGACTTGTGAAGCGAACGGCCAATACGGCCCGGGTCATAACAGCTTTACGGTGTCACCGGATGGCAAGACCGATATTCTGATTTACCATGCGCGTAATTACAAAGACATCGAGGGTGATCCCTTGTATGATCCGAACCGCCACGCTCGAGCTCAAGTGATTCGTTGGCGTGAAGATGGCACACCTGATTTCGGTGTTCCGGTTCCAGATGGAAAAGCAGTAGCAGAAGCAAAATAAGAGGACGTGTAACCTTTCATACGAGAGCCCTTGGTTAGCGAGTGATGCTGATTAAGGGCTCTTCTGTATGTGAACGATAAGATAGAGCAGTCTGAGTATCGATGTCTTGGATACAAAACAAAGCAACCACAACGATGACCTCTGCGTATGAGAAAGATACAGATTACGAAGTAGAACTTATTAGGAGGATCACATATGGATTCACGCGAGACATTGGACTTGGAGCTTGAACAGATTTTGAAATGGGAGAAACAGCAGAAAGACTTGTTTATTTGGGATAAAATCGGGCGTTTGCCCTTTGCGATGTTGGATAAAGTGATGCCTAAAGCGCTGAAACAGAAGATCGGAGATTCCCTGAACGACGTGGGTCAGTATGTGCAGAATGGAGGCAAGTTCCTTGTACAGAAGAAAAAGGTAGCCAAGCTGCTGCAAGAGGAAGCCGAGAAGTCCGGTTATTCCATGATGGATACGACCTATCGTCTGGAGCAGGATGCTGAAGCGGAGGGGACAGCGAAGATTCATAGTGTAGAGAATCTGCCACTTCAGGTGCTGGACCAGGTGGCTGATAACATCACAGAGAGTCGAACCAAGTTTGCCGCGGCTCAGGGAGCAGCTACAGGGTTTGGTGGCATTGTAACCATAGCAGCAGATATTCCGATGGTGATGGGGCTTTCCTTGAAGGTACTGCAAGAGATGGCTCTATGTTACGGGTATGATCCAGATGAACCGCTGGAGCGCATCTTTATTGTCAAATGTCTGCAATTCTCTTCCGCTGATATTGTAGGCAAGAAAGCGATCATTGAAGAACTGGCCGCCTACGACGATCCGGACAAGCCAATTGAAGTGGTATCGCAGATGCAGGGCTGGCGGGAAGTGTTTAACTCCTACAGTGAATCCTTTGGTTGGAAAAAACTGTTCCAACTCGTGCCTATTGCCGGCATGGTATTTGGTTCAGTAAGCAACAAAAATACGATCCGTGATGTAGCCGAAGCAGGTAAAATGCTGTACAAAAAACGGCTGATCCTTCAGCGTTTGAAGTAACATTACAGAAGAAGTTATATTACAGAAGAATATTTATATTGAAAGAGTTGAATTTGATATGTTAAACAAACAGGGGTTCTATGATCTTTTGGATCGCAATAATATCGTTTACGAAAGTATTGAACATCCCGCAGTATATACGATGGAAGAAATATTCTCTTATCAAATTCCACATACAGAACATATCGTTAAAAATCTGTTTCTGCGTGATGACAAGAAGCGCAACTATTATCTGGTGACGATTGCTGGAACGAAGTCCGTTGATTTGAGGAGTTTAAGCGAAAAGATACCTAGCCGCAAATTAAGTTTTGCCAGTGAAAAGGATTTGTTGGAATTCCTCCGATTGGAAAAAGGGCACGTCAACCCTATCGGAGTTCTCAATAATATTCAGAAAAACGTGACCGTAGTTTTTGACAAGGATCTAGTCGGTCAGAAAATCGGAATTCATCCGATGGAAAATACGGCGACGGTATTCCTTGAATTTGAAGATGTTCAGGCACTGATCACAGCTCATGGCAGCAGCGTTGTCATGTGTGATGTTGAATAGAACGTTTGTAGCTAAATACGAGAAAACAAATATAACAAAAAAAGGTTTCTGCCGTTCTGTATATACAGAGTTGGCGGGAACCTTTTTATTATGGTTAAACTTTTTAAATTGCTTGCAAATGCAGGTTACTCTTCACTACCATTTTCTTTAGCCCAGATATTCAGTAATTTATCGGATGGAAGCAGGAACGTGAAGATCCCGAGCAGGGGCAGGAAGCTGCACATCTGCATTACCGGTGATACACCGAAAACGTCAATCCAGTTGCCCAGCACGAGTGCGCCCAAGCCTCCCATACCAAATGCAAGACCAGTAATTAGACCGGAAACCGTTCCGATTTTGCCCGGAATCAGCATTTGCGCGTACACAACCGTAACTGAGAAGCTGGATAACATGATAAAACCAATAATGGTAAGCAGTACACCTGTCCAGAACAGATTCGCATAGGGCAGCAACAGCGCCAGCGGAGCAGCTCCAGCCATGGACAGGAAGATCAGATTACGTTTGCCGAATCGATCTGCCAGTGGGCCTCCGAAGAACGTACCAAGTGCTCCAGCAGCCAGGAACAAGAAAATATAGATCTGCGCGTCCTCTGTGGACAATCCAAAAGTATCTTTCAGATTAAACGCATAGAAGCTGCCGATGGAAGCGATATACCAGGAGCGAACAAAAACAAGCAAGATTAATATCGTGATGGCGGCAGTAATCTTTTTGCGCAAAGCAGGATTGGGTGCACGACGAGCAGCAGCCTGTCTACGCAGATATCCTCCCGATTGCAGCATACGTCCATACCAACGGGCTATGTAGATTTGAACTGCAATCCCCATGGCAGCAATGCCTGTGAATCCAATGGCTCCGAACAGTCCAAACGGGATAAAGATCCAGCGTGTAAGCAATGGGGCAAGCGATTGCCCAGCGTTACCACCAACCTGGAAGATGGACTGTGCCAGTCCACGGCGTTGACCGGCAGCCATGTGTGATACACGCGAACCTTCGGGATGGAAAGCAGCGGAACCCAGACCGACAAATATCACAGAGATCAGGACAGCCATATAACTGTCGGCGAAGGCCAACAGCAACATACCGGTAAATGTAAAACCCATGCCAATGGGCAGGATAGATGGTGTCGGTTTTTTATCAGCAAACCAGCCTACGACAGGCTGCATAATGGAAGCGGTAAAGTTGATAGCAAATGAGATCCATCCGATCTGAGTATACGTGAGATGCATGGAATCTTTCAGAATCGGAAAAATGGCGGGAATAACCGACTGGATCGAATCATTGAATAGATGGACCAAACTGATGGCAATAAGTATCCGGTATACGGTGCTTTGGGCATCCGATCCGGGTGGGGCTTTCGAACGCGCTGCGGCGTCCTTGGTTAATGTGGATTGTGTAGACATGTACAATTCTCCTTTGGTCGCGGTCACGAGGGATCAGCGCCTGATGTTGTATTCTATGCATGTAAGCATATTGTTACATAATAGGATAGATTGATTGGACCGACAAGGGGAACAAGAGAAAACGTACATTTACAAAAGAAACGTATTACTTTGGCATCTACTGTAAGAAGACCCATATTTATGTGTAAGAAGGATAGAGGAGGGATACATATGAAATCCTTATCACCTTATGAATCCGCCAAACGTGAGTTGGTGATGACTATTTTGTATATGGCTGTAATAACGTTTCAGGTTATCTATGTAGCACCGAAATCTCTATTTGCTGCTATCGTCATATTTATCATTTTTCAGTCAATTGGTGTGCTGATGTTGAGACATTACATTAGAAAAGTCAAAGAACTAAATAAAGATCAATCTACTTGAAAGTGACCCCAAGCTTAGGGTAGAGACGGAGGTTCTACAGGTTAAACTAAAAAGCCGAACTTCTTAAGCTATATAAGCTGAATTAATCATTTACAAGGTAACGGAGAGGACAGAAAAGACCTGAAAAAGCGAAGCGTTCGCCTAAAAGCTTTCTGAAGAAAGCTGCATCGGAAGCATACGCAATCCCCGGATTTTCCCCTTTTAGAAAAGGGAATGTAAAAAAATCTGGGGATAACAGCAATTGGAAGGTTGTTCTGTCATCGTAGTGTCAGTGTAAATAATCTTTAGTTCAACTTATATAGCAGAGTTCGGCTTTTGGCATTCTATGATTCTATCTTATACAGAATGGATGAACCTGACGATTTAGCGATTATCAATCGTCTCCGGATACATATCATGATTCATCATACGGTGGTCGGCCATCTGCTCGTACTTCGTTCCCGGCTTACCATAGTTCGTATATGGGTCAATGGAAATACCGCCGCGCGGTGTGAATTTGCCCCATACTTCGATGTAGCGGGGGTCCATCAGCTTGATCAGGTCGTTCATGATGATGTTCACACAGTCCTCGTGGAAATCACCATGGTTACGGAAGCTGAACAGGTACAGCTTGAGTGATTTACTCTCGACCATTTTGATATCAGGAATGTAACTGATATAGATCGTTGCAAAGTCCGGCTGACCCGTAATCGGGCACAGGCTGGTGAACTCCGGGCAATTGAATTTTACAAAATAATCGCGGTACGGATGTTTGTTATCAAAGTTCTCCAGGATGCCCGGATCATATTCAAACGTATATTTTACGTTCTGGTTGCCCAGCAACGTCACATCTTGCATCTCATCAGGTTGTCTCATCGGTTATTAAACGCTCCTTGTTTCCGTCAAAGCCGAAGCCTCGCGGTATATATAAATAGGCAATTTTTGCCTGTATAATTCTCTTCATTGTCTGAGGACCTTTCGCCCTCATCCTTACATCATGCCGCCCATTCCACCCATTCCACCCATACTGCCCATTAGACGCCGCGTTTATTGCCCCATACCAGCGTATGAAGCTGTGGAAGCACACGAACATTGTTCAGGTCATCGGAGGCACTGACTTGGTCGATCAGCCACTCATAACGAGCAAGCAGTGAGGACGCCAGATCTGGCGTATCGGCGGAAGTCACATCCGGGTTCCCGGTTTGTAAAAATAAATCCGTGCCCGGATACCGTGCATGCACACGGCGGGCATAGTCCAGGTCTGTCTCATCGAAGATCACGATCTTCAGACTATGACTTCGTTCTACCGGGCCAGCGGCCAGCCTTCCGATCAGATCATCCAGCACGGCCCAATCGGTGTCCATGCCGGAGCTGGGTGGCTTAGGCGAGACAGTGACTTCGTCAATGTCCGCCAGCCAAGGCTGCCAGCGGGAGCCCTGTGTCTCCACCGCGGTGCGGATGCCGTTCTCCCGCAGCAGGGCAACCAACCCGCCCAGCGAAGCGAGCAGGGCGGGATTACCGCCAGAGATGGTGACATGGGAGAAACGCGTGCCGCCAACGCGGCGCAATTCTTCCCATACATCCTCTGGCGTAATCATTCGAATCTGGTCCTTGCCACTGCCGTCCCAGGTAAAGGCCGAGTCGCACCAGGAGCAGCGATAATCGCAGCCCGCGGTGCGAACAAACATCGTTTTTTGCCCGATGACCATGCCTTCGCCTTGAACCGTCGGACCAAAAATCTCCATCACGGGAATACGAGCCTCTTTGCGAGATCCCGTCTCATTCACCTGCTGTGTCACACTACTCATGGATCATCCACTCCCGTCTCGCTTCCGCGTAACTGGTTGGTGTCTCGAAGAGTCGGACAAACTCCGTCCGCCCACCATCGGTCAGCCCGGCATAGGGCTCCGTCTGGAGCGCATGTTCCATCTGTTCGAACAGCCAAACGACCATATTTTCAGCCGTTGTATTCATTAAAGGAAGTGTCTCGTTGAGGTACTGATGATCCAGATATCCCTCGATTTGAGTTTTCCATATATCTTTGATATGTCCAAAATCAACCGTCAGCCCGGTCTCGCCCGGATAACCGCTAATGCCAAAAATAACTTTATACGTATGACCGTGCAGGTTCTTGCACTTGCCTTCATAACAATGCAGGTGATGTGCTGCGTCAAAGGTGAATTCTTTGCTTACAAGCACACGTTTGCGGTGATAGCGCAGCTGGGTGGGGAGAATATCTTCTCCGATGCGTTGCAGATGCTCTACAATACGGAATGTTCCTGGCTCTCTCATCGTACATCCACTCCAGTAGATCCGGCAGCACGTTGCTGTACATAACGATCCAGTCCGGCTTTGCGCAGTTTGCAGGCAGGGCATTCTCCGCATCCATCGCCGATCACGCCGTTATAACAGGTCAAGGTACGCTCGCGTACATAATCAAAAGCACCGAGATCATCGGCCATCTTCCACGTTTGGGCTTTGTCCAGCCACATGAGCGGGGTGTGAATGACAAATGGATAGTCCATCGACAGATTAAGCGTCACATTCATCGATTTCACAAATGAATCTCGGCAATCCGGGTATCCGCTGAAATCTGTCTCGCATACACCTGTAACCAGGTGACGTGCTCCTTTTTGCTTTGCCATAATGGCCGCAAAACTGAGGAACAGCAGATTTCGTCCATCTACAAATGTGCTCGGCAGTTCGCCTTCTTCATGTGTAATCTCCACATCCGTGCGAGTGAGCGCATTGGGGGCAAGCTGATTTAATAGACTCATATCGAGTACCGTTTGCTGTACGCCCAGATCACGAGCGATCTCGGCTGCACATTCAATCTCCAGCTTGTGGCGCTGACCGTAATCAAATGTAACAACCTCGACTTCGGCAAATTGTTGTTTGGCCCAGAACAGACACGTGGTACTATCCTGACCGCCGCTGAATACAACGACTGCTTTTTCTTCGTTCAACATAAAAAAACCTCTCTATCTTCTTGAGATCAAACCATGCACATAGGCATAGAGTGTCGGAAGAACAGAGAAGTTCATGAACTGGCATCCATCAAAAAACACACTTTCTCGATAACCGCTTCAAAAAAGCAGGCAAGAGTAAGTGTCCTTAGTTTTTTACGTACATGATTGCATGGTGACCGCAATGTGTACGCAAGACTTATACTGACCATCACATGGTCAAGTCTTATAGAGGGAGTTCGCGAACCTCTCCCATGCCACAGGCATGGATTTTCTTCTTCAATTGTCTGAACCATTATAACATGAAACCGCGTGGTGACCACCCCACTGGAGCATAGTGGCAGCTAATCGGTCGGCTCCATCAACTAACAGCTTATTTGATCAGTTTATTTGATCAATACATTGCCGAAAGGGATAACTTCTTTCAAAATTCGTTTGAACAGTCCCTCATCGTTAAGATCCTGTTCCAAGCGGTGATTCTCACGTCCAGCCTGAAAGAGTACAGACCCATGTCCTGTCATCTTCCAATGATAATTCATATGCTGACTGGCAAGGTTGTTACCATATACGGTGAGTTCAAGATGTGCATTTTCGGGATAGGCAATAATACTGCCAGCATCCACATAGAGCGGCGCTGTTGGGTGAAGTTCCTGTTGGCAGACCTGGCCTTGAGTGAGCAATCCGATCTTGCCTTTGCCGGAAAATTTCATTTTCACTGCATCACGGGTGATCAGCATGTTTTTGATTTTCTGAATTTTGGTATGCATGGTTACACCATCCGAGTAGAAGAACAGGTGGCGGAAGTCATAGAGCAGGTCACTGTCCTCCGTGAGCTCCACTTCCTTCATCGTGAATCCGGGAGGCAGGGCAGCCACAAATTGGCAAGGTCCGGTGATTTCGGATTTAATCAGCTTTTTTTTGCGATATATGCCCGTGATATTCATGAATTTGTCATTGCGACTCCCACTTGGACCGCGGAAGGCCACAATTTGCTGCGGATGCAAAATATGAAGGCGGTCATCTTTAATCAGTGAAAATGTGACGACTTGTCCTGCTCCGCCTGCTTCAGCATTGTTCAGGTGTATGTTCATGCAGTTGCTCCTGTTCTTTTATACTCGGCCGGAACGGCGACGCATTCCCCAGCGCATCACACGAATCAGAATAAAGTAACCCAATATGAGAGAAACGACAGTGATGATCGTCGTCTGAATTCGTTTGGTGGTAGCTGCTTTGGCATTCTGGTCGTCCTGTAATTTACTTACCATTTCAGTGAGTTTCTGGTTCTGAGCCAGCAGTTGTTCGTTCTGGGTCTTAAATGCTTCGACATTGGCCTGGGCTTGTCCCAACTGAGCAGACGTTTGATTTAATTGCTCCATTGTTTGCTTATAACTTTCCTGCAGAGCGTTCACTTCTCCGGGCAATTCGGAGACTCGCTCCCATCCGCTGTATATATCCGTAAAAATATTGGCACTGGCAGCACTTGCTGTCGAAGCGATCGAAACGGTAAATAGAATGCATGTGGTGAATAACACCCGAATGAAATAACCCTGAATGGATTTTGGCATTGTTAACACCTCTTTCTTCGGTTAGATAGATCAATCGCCGAATTCGTCGTCTATTGTTGAAATACGGCTCTTACATTATACGTCAAAACCGGGACGATGGGTTCAAGATGATATCGTTTTATTACCCGAAATATTTAAAATGATTTAGGAACAGGGCTGTTTAACTTACAAATCTGTGGGGTAATAGAACGATAGGCAAGCACACCGGACCGTTTTACAGATCTTTTACTTCAGTTCCGGGTGCATGCTATTCACAAATGCGCAATTTAATGAACGATACCAATATATCCGATTGAATATAAGATCGTGAACATGAAGGAGTAGAAACATATGTACACAACAGATCAGAACACATCAACCAAAACAATCATGATCACTGTGAATGGAGTGCCAGTAGGGCGTAAGCTGGTCATTGATAGTGTCACCTATGCACCGGTGAACGAAGCAGATGGTGTGCAATATTTACACAAAATGGGAATCGATCATCCTACTGTTTAATTTGGGACTTGTCATAGATAAGTGATTGATAAGCTTGGCCTAGTGCCAGGCTTTTTCGTCGTTTATTGTCGTATTGAGACGGATTTAGGGATATAAAACTAATATATTGGAAAAATTTAATGAGAACATGTGTTCCGTGACAATATAGTGTCCATTCACCCTGATAACTTAGAAGATAATACATATAAATCGGGGGAGAGACTACCAGTGAACTCAGTCTTTGAAGTATCTTATTCGTGGAATAAAGAGGCCATACCGACAGGGGGAGCCGACCCCGTATATATGATGGTAGAGTGGCGTAACGGTGCCCCTGCCAAAAGACTTAGGAAAATAGCACCCAAAATTGTATCAAGAGATTTGGAACTTTTGCTCAAACCGGAATATGGAGTACAGCTAAAAGGCATCTATGGATGTCGTTCCAAAGAAACGGATATTGGCTGGTTATTGAGGCTTGGGGATATGTACAAGGGAGAAAGTAAACAAATTTTGCTTGAATTCGTCATGGGACCCCATGCATCAGGAAAAGCTGCCGTATGTTCAGCCTACTGGAGCACAAGGAAGTTGAAGCAAAGTCAACGTGTATTGTTACGAAGAGAACAGTTGTATATTCAGTACACCAGTCATCTGGGCATGTTGCGACAGCCGGAAGATCCCAAGGTGGAGAAGACGATCAAATTAAGTGAAACCGTGCCCCTGATCAAACAAGCCCTGCGCGCCTACGAAAGAGGCCGGGTTCAAGAGGGAAGTAATATGTTGCGTCGTCGTGCTGATGCGTTGTTAATTGAAGCTGCACGGAAGCAAGATCTGGACTATTACACGGAAGCCGAGATCGTTGAAAAGTTGCGTTATCACTATGAGATAACGTTTACAACAGGATATCATGATCGTGAAAAAAAGATATTAGGGGAATAGGGTTGATTTCAGATGGTAACGGTATAGAGAGAGTCTACATATTTGAAGGTGAAGTTTAGGAGAAGGTCGAATGTATGTATCAATATCATATTAAACAATGGATGGAGTTGTATCAAATTTATTGAAACAACATCGTGGAGGGTCCGGCAAAATGACAGACCGACTAATCCGATTAATGCGCATTATCACACTGGTGCAGGCGAAGCCGGGCATATTGGCACGTGAGCTTGCCCAGCGATGCGAGACGACGGAAAGGACGATATACCGCGACATGGAGGCCCTCAGTGCAATGCATATCCCGATCGCCAATATGGGACACGGGCAAGGGTACATGTTTATCAGCCAATTTGCCATGTATCCGCTAAATTGGTCTGATGAAGAAGCCCAAGCTTTCATGCATCTTGCTGAAGTTATGGAGAATATTCGTCCTTTGCTGAAACCTGCTTTTGAGAGCGCTTATGAGAAAGTGGTTGCTGCGAGTCAGAAAAACAAAACAGAACGAGTGGAATGGTCGGAGCAAATTAGTGGATTGTTCAAAGCGGGATTGCCCGCATGGCAAAATGAAAACAACGATTCGCAGAATCAATCCCTGATTACCCTGCTTCAGGCTGGCATTTCACAGAACACCATTGAAGGGGAGTATCTGTCTCAAGGTAAAAAAGGGATCGTACGCATAGATCCTTACTGTCTTATCCCTCGTGAATACAGATTTGAGCTGTTAGGGTATTGTCACCTGTCGGAGAAACTTCGAATATTTCAGGTGAGCCGGCTGCAAAGGATACGGATATTGCCACGCACGTTTCGCAAAGAGGATTATCTGATGCAATCGCACTTCCGCATTCCTTGGGCATACGAGGGAAGTACGGAGTGGACTGCGTTCAAAATTCGATTTGCACCTCATGCTGTGGAGCGTGTGATGCAGGAGCAATTTTTTATGCGACCCATCCTAACCATTGAACCGGAAGGTAGCCTGTTATTTGAAGCCATATTAAGTGATGTTGACGAATTTCTCGTATGGATATCTAAATATGGACCTGATGCGGAAATTCTCGAACCTGAGATGTGCCGCATCAAGATGAAAGAACGCCTAAACTATTGGCAACAAATGTACAATAAAAGTTGAGATTAGAATGCCACCTATCCTAAGGCAAAACACGATTAAGTACTGTGCTGTTGACGGTTACTCTTTGGTTTTGAAAAGGCTTGCCAGATTGCCAAAAGGGGATTCTTTCTCTTCATCTTCTGTGGAGCTGGAATAGACAACCTTGGATGTAATGCCCTCATCATCGGCTGCACAGTTGTTTTCGAGAGTGAATCGGTCAAATTGATGCATAAACACCTTGGCTGTATTAATGGCATCATCCAAGGCACGGTGCTGGGTACCATCAAATTCAATTCCGCAGATTTCAAGAGCCTGAGCGAGTCCGAGTTGGCGGAACTTGCCTTCTTTACGAACGGTGCGGGACCATTGTTGCTGGAGATCGTTATGATTGGTGATCCAGGCCACATCAAGTTGATGGGTGCGACAATGAGAGATCAGTTTGCTACGGTCATCGGGTCCCCAGGAACACATGTAATAGGGGTCACTTCCCATCCAGGCAATGAATTGGTTCAATGCTGCCGGAAAAAGAGGGGCTGCATCAATATCTTTCTGCTGGATACCTGTAAACTGAATCGTGTCAGTGGACAGAACAGACTTATTGGAAGGACGAACATACGTATGGAACGTATCCGTTACAACCAATCCATCCGCACTTTCCGTAACTTTGACGGCACCGATATCAATAATTTCAGAAGAATAGCGAGTATTGCGGCTTACCGTGAATTCAAGATCATATATGATATATGGCATAGGACAAGCTCCTTTATCGATTAATACCTGTGATAGATTTCTATTTCTCTATATTACAGGGAACGTGCTGCCATGTCAGCCATCGCTAGAGAATTCATTGTAGTCAGGATGAACGAAACAGTCTGAGTGTTTAATGATCTTTCTAATGCATTTCCGGTTTTGGTAAGTCTTTACTTCGCAAAAAGTGGTCGTTATAATGAGGAAAGTTAGGGACTTTCCTATGTTTTGTTTGTATTTATGGCAACATAAAAGTAGAATTTTTCGTCTTATTATCAAAACTTCCTAACACCGTTTAAAGTGTTGGGGAGTTTTTTTATTGTTTATAGCATACTCATGTAGGAAAGGAGAAAAAGTTAGTTGGTTGTTGCTATAACATAGGAAAACTACTCACGAGTTAGTATTATTGAATTTAAAGTACATATGGAGGTTTGTGTCTTTGATTAGTAGAAAATTGAAAATAACAGCCATTACAGCTAGTGTGTTTATTGTTTTAATGAGCGCTGCATATGGTGCATTTTATATTTGGAACAAGAATTATAAATTTAATAATAATTATGTATGGCAGCCACTGGAGAACGTAGAATCTACATTAACCTTGAAAGATTCCTATAACGTGATTGTAGCTGGAACGGACCCTGAAGGTATTACCGCTGCCTTATCAGCTGCTCGTAATGGGATGCGTGTATTGCTGGTGGAAGCAAGAGATCGCAACATGTTGGGAGGATTGTTGACCGAGGGAGGTCTTAATACGCTGGATCTAAATTATTCCCCTGAACAACCGCAGTTATTGAGTAGTTTGCGGCAGCCTGATTTTTTGAACAAAGGCATTTTCCAGGAATGGTTTGACCAGATCGAGGGTAGTTCATTTGATACCAATACAGCGGCTAACATTTTCTATCGGATGGTTCGTTCTGAACCTAATATTGACCTGTTGATGAATGCTAAGGAATTAGTTCCCCTTACTGAACCATCTACGGGAGATCACACGACAATAACGGGTATGAGCATTACTAAAGAAGATGGAACAACGGTTCAGGTCTCAACCCGCTCCATCATTGATGCAACGCAAGATGCGGATATTGCAGCCGCTGCAGGAGTTCCATATTCCATAGGTAGACAAGATATTGGAGACGGTAAATCCAAAATGGTCTCTACGCTTGTATTCAAGCTGAGCGGTGTTACTGATGAGGTATGGCAAAAGTTTAGGGAAAGAGAGGGAACCGGGGTTGATAAGATGAGTGCTTGGGGGTACGGTGATGCTAGAAAATATGAATCCTCCAATCCACAACATATTAAGATTCGAAGTCTGAATATCGGAAGACAAAATGATGATACAATCTTGATTAATACGATGCAAATCTTTGGGGTAGATCCGTTAGATCCGATATCTGTGAAAAAAGGTCTGGAAATCGGGCGTAAAGAAGCCCCACTAATTGTTGATTTTCTGAAGAAAAATTATGATGAATTTGCAGGGCTACAATATGCTGGAACAGCAGACGAGCTTTACGTGAGGGAGTCACGTCATATCTATGGCGAGTACCGATTAACATTAGCTGATGTCATGGAAAATCGTGATCATTGGGATGCCATTGGATACGGCTCATACGATATTGATATTCAGAGCACGAGTGTTGGAAATCCCGGCACGATTATGTTGAGTCCGATTCAATATGGTGTACCCTTTCGCTCGCTTGTACCGCTAAAGGTTGATGGTTTACTCGTCGTTGGACGTGCAGCAAGTTTTGATACAATCCCACACGGTAGTGCAAGAGTTGTCCCACTGGGAATGGCAGAGGGAGAAGCAGCAGGAGCGGCGGTCAAGCTGGCATATATCCATAAGGAGTCCTTCCGCGAACTCTCAACTTCCGAAGAGCGAGCATCTGAACTGCGTAAGATGCTGGAGAATCAGGGTATGGATCTGAAAGTTCATCGTTTCGAGCAGCCTGATTATATGGAGCATAAGGATTACAAGGGATTGCTGGCTGCAGCGAGTATGTATATGACTTCAGGCAATTATAATAACGATGGTTGGGAACTGGATAAAGGAATGAATCCAGAACGATTTTTAAGTAAATTGAAAAGAATGCAAGCGATGTTTCCAGAAGCCTACACAGGCAGTGCCGACCAAGCTCTAGCAAATATGGAGAATGCCGTAACCCTACCTTTAACGTTGGATCAGGCTGCGTATATGTTGTGTCTGGCAATGGGATCTTCAGAAACGGAAACTTCACTTGAACAGGCACTTGCTCAATTACAAACGCAAAACTTTATAAGTGCCAACACGCTTGCTGGCATTGCTGACAAGAACAATCTTACCAATGGGGATGCGTTTATGCTCATTCGTGATGTAGTGGAGTATTATTCTGGAGTTGTATTCGACTAATTGGTTGACAATTACTTGTAAATGAACTAATGTGGTCAAAAATGATAACAGCGTTATAACGAGGACATGATTGTGCATGCCAGCTTCAACAGAGAGGGAACAGTGTGGTGCAAGGTTCCTGTAGCTGCTTCATAATTCCTACCTCGCGAGCTGCGGAAGAGAATGCCCATACAGGGTTGCAACCTCCGCCGGCAGGGCCCGTTATGCCCCGTAGGACTGCATGTTACAGATCGCATAGGTTGCGAACGGATTAATTTGCAGTTAAATAAGGGTGGTACCACGACACATTCGTCCCTTGACGGATGTGTCTTTTTGCTGTTTATGCGCCGTATTTGATAACAAAAAGGAAGATTAGGAGTGTGTTATGATGCGTCAAAGTGAAATGCTTATCCCAACATTACGTGAAGCGCCAGCGGAGGCAGATGCAGCGGGACATCGCTGGTTACTGCGTTCCGGTATGATTCGCCAACTTGCTGCGGGAATTTACAGTTATCTGCCCCTCGGACGGCGTATATTGTTAAATGTTGAACGGATTGTTCGAGAAGAGATGGATCGTGCCGGGTGTCAGGAGGTGTTGTTGCCGATTATGCAGCCTGCGGAGTTGTGGGAAGAATCCGGAAGATACACACAGTATGGTCCTGAATTGATGCGTCTGAAGGATCGTCATGCACGGGAATTTGCTCTTGGACCAACACATGAGGAAGTCGTAACCGCTTTAGCGCGGGACGAGGTGAGTTCGTATCGTAAGCTGCCATTCACCCTGTACCAGATCGGAACCAAGTTCCGGGATGAGCGCCGTCCTCGATTTGGATTGCTGCGTGGACGTGAGTTCATCATGAAGGATGCGTACTCTTTTGCTTCGGACTGGGAAGAGCTTGATCGGACTTATCAGGCGATGAACACGGCGTATAGTCGCATTCTGGAGCGTTGTGGTCTGGACTATATCCGTGTTGAGGCTGACGCAGGAACGATTGGCGGTCAAGGGGAAACACATGAGTTCATGGCTCTTGCTGATGTGGGTGAGGACACAATTGTAACCTGCAAACATTGTGGATATGCTGCAAATCTGGAGAAAGCAGATTATCAGACTTCTGGAGATATTGAGAAAAAAGAAGGAAGTTTGGAAGTTCCAGCCGACTCTGCGAGTGCAGACTCCGCGCTTCAAACGGATGAACATTCAGGAGCGGAAAAGGTAGTACGCATCTCCACACCTGGCGTTCGTACGATCGCAGAGTTAAGTTCCTTTGTTGGCGAAGGGGCTGAACATATGATCAAAACGCTGCTTTATGTGGCGGATGGTCAGCTCGTCGCTGCGCTTGTGCGTGGAGATCATGAACTGAATGACATCGCATTGAAGCAGGTGTTGGGGGCAGAGGAACTGATCCTTGCAGACGATGCAGCCATTGCGGCACATCCAAATCTGAAGGTAGGATTCCTGGGTCCGATTGGACTAAATCTGCCGATGGTGGTGGACGCTGACGTGGCTGTGATGAAGAGTGCAATTACAGGAGCCAATGAAGTAGATGTGCATGTTTCCGGCGTACGCCCAGGCATTGATTTTGCATTGGAGCGAGTAGAACGAATCCGTTTTGCTGCGGAAGGGGATGCTTGTCCAACATGTGGATCACCACTTGTGTTTACCAAAGGTATCGAGGTTGGACATATTTTCAAATTGGGAACGAAATATAGTGATGCCATGGGTGCTTCATTTCTGGATCGTAATGGTCGCCAATGCGCGCCAGTCATGGGGTGTTACGGCATTGGCGTATCCCGCCTGATGGCTGCGATAGCTGAACAATATGCAGGAGATGAAGGCATAAGATGGCCTGCCGCTGTTGCGCCTTATGATGTGCATCTGATTACAGTAAGTTGGAAGGATGAGCAGCAGCGTCAGCTCACTCTCGAACTGGAACAACAATTGATCGATGGCGGTTACACGGTATTGGTTGATGACCGAGATGAACGTCCGGGTGTGAAATTCAAGGATGCGGAGCTGATCGGATTGCCTGTGCAGATCGTTATTGGCCGAGGAGCAGCAGAAGGACAGGTCGAACTGGGATCACACGCACTTGCAGCATCAGGTGAATCGAAACGAATCGGTTTGGCGGCACAGGAAGCTGTGCTTTATGTGAAGGAACAGCTCACTTTCTAAATAAGTTGAACTAATCATTTACACAGAGACGGAGAGGACAGAAAAAATTTGAAAAAGCGAAGCTTTCGCCTAAAAGCTTTCTGAAAGAAAGTTGCATCGGAAGCATACGCTATCACCGGATTTTTCCCTTGAGAAAAGGGAATCAAAAAAATCTGGGGATAACAGCGATTGGAAGGTTATTCTGTCATTGGAGTGTATGTGTGAACATATCTTTAGTTCAACTTATATAGATCAAGGGGATTCGTTAATTATATGAGTTCATATAATAGTACCGAATATGATGCGGTAGCTGATTTTGATTGCTGAAATTCCAATGTGGGCATGAAAAAGAGGGCTAAAGGCATGCAATTTGGTAGGGTTTTATGAGTGATATCATACGAAATAACTATATTTGGACATATGTATTTAGTATACAAATGATTTTATGATTAAGGAATTAAAGATGATCATATGCAGGCGAATTTATGTGCAAGTATGCAATTTTGAGAAGATAGAGATGTCGAAATTAAATGTACAATAACCGCATGAACACGGTCATTCCGGAGAGTTTTTATATAGTTCGGTGTCGAAGGCACATGATAAAGTTGGTCCGTAAAGGCCTGACTGGGATTTATTTTTGCCTCAGATGATTGTCAGAATCAGCAGGATATGTCCACAGGAAATGTCCAAGTATCTGATGTGGTTTGATGTTTAAGAACGGAGATACAAAAGGGTGTCCCCTTAACCAGTAATCTGGCCTGAGGGACACCCTTTTTGTTATGACAAGATAGATCCGTATGTTGATGCACTATAAGCGGTCATGCCTATATGCACTTTGCTTTGCTTAGCTTAAGAAGCTGCAGGCAATTTCAATTGTTGACCCGGATAGATCCAGTGTGGATTTTTGATATTGTTCAGCTTTTGCAATGCCTGCCAAGTTGTGCCGTATTGTTTGGAGATAGAGTACAGGGAATCTCCGGATTTCACAACATGCAGTTTGGCTGGAGCAGGTTTGCTTGGCGTCGGTTTAGACGGTTTTTCCGGTTTTGGTGTTTCTGGTTTTGGCTTGGTTGGAGCTGGTGTTTCTGTTGCCGGAGTTTCCGGCTCTACTGCAGGTTTTTTCGCTTCACTGATCCGACCATCTGTTTTGATGTCTACAGCGCCAAGCTTCTGCATGTAATTGATCAATGCTTCGTCCAGCGCGCCATACATACCCGTAGTTGGATATTTGGCAAACATGGTGTATTCGTCACCACCAACAGCTGTGAAATCATTGGTTGCCAGTGTATACGTTGCTTCCGGATCAAGGGCTTTATCGCCCACGGTTACGGAATGTACACGGCTACCTTCAGCAGCGGAAGTGTCGATTTTGAACTTGATACCAGATACTTGCGGGAATCCACCGCTTGGTTCCGGGTAGGAAGCTACACCGACTTCAAGGGCTGCCAGAATATCGGACCCTTTCACTTCAAGGGTTACCACTTGATTACCAAATGGAAGCACAGTGATAACATCACCTTTGGTTACGATACCTTTTTCAATGGAAGCACGGATACCACCACCGTTAGTCAGTGCGATATCAGCGTTGCTGACATCACGAATTGCATCTGCAAGCAGGTCACCCAGGTTGGTTTCACCTGCACGTACCTGTTCACGTTTGCCATCCAGCAAAATGGCTGTATTGGCTACTTCTTCTTTCAAAATAGGCTCTTGTTCTTTTTGAATGGAGTTCACGAGAGCCGCGACTTTCTCATTCGGTTTGATGTCTTTTGCTTCAGTTTCATCAATTAATGTTGCTTGTTTCTTCGTTACTTTACCACCGTCTACCCACAGATCAATGACACCTACGTAGTTAGTGTATTCTCCTGCACTTGCGATCAATGTTCCGTTATCGGACACAAGACCGTCCTGCAGTATGGTGTGGCTGTGACCATCAATGAATACATCGATGCCAGGCACTTCTTTAACTACTTTTAAACTAGTATCCGTGCTGGATGCGTCTTGTCCAAGGTGTCCCAATACAACAACAACATCTACTTTGCTGCGGATTTCGTTTACCAGAACTTTGGCTTCCGCAGATGGATCTGTAATATCAAGACCTTCTACGTTTTTCGGATTTGTTTTATACAACGTTTCCGGTGTAGTCAAAGCGATGATACCAATCTTCACGCCATCCACCTCTTTAATGAGGTAAGGATCGAAGAGACGTGTTCCGTCTTTTTTCTTCACGTTGGCACTCAGCATGGGGAAGTTCATCATGTCTGCCAGTTCGATCAAGCGATCCGAACCATAGTTGAATTCGTGGTTACCCGGTACGATGGCTTGGTATCCCATTTCATTCATGAGTTTCACAATGCTTTCACCATTCACGAGAGTGGCAAAAGTTGTACCATGTACAGCATCTCCAGCATCAAGCAGGAGTGTGTTCGGGTTGTCGCTACGATATTTGTCAGCGATTCCAGCTACTTTGGCAAAACCCATAGCAGGTGAAGATTCAACTGCACGGGCATGCGTATCATTCGTATGTAGAATGGTAATGTGTTTGCCTGTGCCCGGAGTGGTATCCGTTGCAGCCGCGGCAATACCTACACTGCTAAACAGCAAACAGACCGTTAGCAGAAGTGAAACGTAATTCTTCCAGATTTTCATATGAATCCGAAACCTCCCATAATAATAATCTACTTGAGCGTTTACACAGCTCAAATAGTATTTTAACAGACTATTATTAGGAAATCTCGCGAATTACGTAAAAATAAGTAACCTGAAAGTGACATGTAAATCTGCTGCTGGAAAATATAATCTTTGGAAAGAACGTACGTTCTTAAAGAGTGTAAAAAAAATGCTGCGCTTCACGCGGCAGTCCGGTTCGTAAACAAAATTTCTCCAAAGATTCATCCGGTTCAGGCATCACTCCAGAGGTTAGCAATTGAATGGCAAAACGATTGGCCTGTCTTTCTAGCTTGCCTGGAGCAAAATAGGAGTGTTCCTCCAGAAAGAATCGATTAATCCCTTTATGAAGCCGGTCGTGTCCAAGCTCATGGGCGCATACGAACCGCTGCCATTCCGGCGGCAAATCATTGTGTATGACGATAAACCTGCGCCGGAGCTTCCGAAAGTACAGTCCTTTGGTGGACTTCCCCAAATTGGTGAAACGAATCTGTATTCCAACCGCACGGGCAATGCTGAACGGGCAGTTGGTCCGGTGTTTTCGAATCAGCTTTGTTACGATGTCATCCATATGATCTCACCTGCTGCCTCATTAAATTCAGCCTCATGGGCGATTGTCCGATTCGTCTGTCTTTTTGCGTTTGTTCATATGTTTGGCTTCCCAGAACAGACCTGTCAGCACATCCTTGATTCGTTTCTTGTCCTCTTCATCGAGTGGAATGCCGTCAAACATCAGATCATCATCGTCCTCCAGCATCTTTTTGAAATCACGACGGTCTTTGTATGTAGCCCATTCCGGTACATCCTGAAGTTCAGTGGAACTCCCTGGTTCAATATAGCCAGCCTGTTTCATCATCTCTGTATAGGGCACCGAGAGTGCGTCTGAAATCTTGCGGATGGTCGCTGGTTTTGGCACACCCCGGACCCCATTTTCAATACGTGAAATCTGCGAATTGCTTATTCCGGCTGCTTCGGCGAGCTGATTGATGCTGTATCCCTGTTGCTCGCGCAGTTGTTTCATATAAGGACCAAAAGCGTGCTCCACAATTATGCCAACTCCTTTGATTCGTACAAGTGCTTGAATTATAAAGAAGACAGTTGGATGTGGGGGAGGTAGATGTGCGTTCTATGCGCCGTTCCGGATTCGGATCGTTCTTTTGATCGCTGTTATCCCCGGATTTCCTGTTTCCCTTTCCTAAAGGGTGAAATCCGTTGATAAAGGCGAACGCTTTGCTTCTTCAAAATCGATTCCGTCTCCTTCACTATGTATGCGCGTGATTCACACCTAAGTCCATTCCCGAGAAAATCTCGGTGGCTTCTTTATAAAAATCAAATGACTTATACGGAAGTTCATTAATTAAACAGTACTATAACGTATATATACCATTAGGTAAAGAGATATGAAACAATTATGCCAAAAGGCATAGGAAATGAGAGCGAAGGTTTTATTTTATCGTCAAAACGAACCAAAATGAAGGTTTACTCCGATCTCCAGAAAGTGGTATCCTCAAATAGAAATACGAACACTATGCGAACAAAATGTAACATTGTCACAGGTTGGAGTTAAAAAATGACCCTTGAAGAAGGAAATTCCCCGGATTATACCGATTTGGAGTGATTCCAAAAGGCAACAGTGGGAAATTGGAGACATGTCGTTATTTATTTAGGAAACTGGACAACTCTATGAATAAGAGTGTTTTACCATCGTGCAAAGTACGATGGCAAAACAACATGACGTGAACGATAGAGTGAGAGATATGAATGGAGTAAAGAACACTAAAGGAGGAAGATAAATATGGAATTGATGCTGCCCGAATTGGACCGACGCAAAACACAAACAGCTGTTGAAGCTGCGCTGGAAAAATACCGAATCTATAAAACGATTGCATTTGAAGAACGAGAGGTTATGGTGACAGCAAGTTATGCCGAGCGTTTCCACGGTGCAACCAATGTGACGGGGGATTCCACGGCGAGAACGGCGATCTACAATGTGGACGTGCAGCGCGCGCGTCAGGCATATTGCGATACGATTGATTTTGTTGTGTCCCGGTTGAGTGAAAAGGAACGTGTACTCGTCTGTGAACGATATCTGAAAGACGATGATGTGTTTGACTATAAAGTGTATAACCATGTGTTTGATCCGCCTGTCAGCAAGGATACGTACACGAAGATTCGTACACGTGCTTTCTATAAAATGGCACTGGCTCTGTCAGACAGAGGTCTGATTAATATGGAGCCTTTGTCTGTGTCCCGCAAAGAGCGTCAGAAGCTGGGCTGAGTGAAACGAGTAAGAAGTTGATCCTTTAATATCCAGGATGGATTGGTTACAATAGTTGAACAAACCACAGTTGGCATCAACCAAAGGAGAGAAGTCTGCCATGTCGGAAGAAGTCGGAATGCAGGAAATGGTCACGTTGAAGACAATCGCGGAAACGCTCAATACGTCCAATGATCTGAACTTAATGCTGGATACCGTGGTCGGCAAATTACTGGAGTTGACCGGATTAACGGCAGGCTGGATGTTTCTGATTAATGAACGTGGAGAATATACCTGTGTTTCGGATTACAATCTGCCCCCGGCATTACTGCGTAAAGATAAGGAGCCCATGCGAACGGGTACCTGCTGGTGTGTGAACCGCTTTAAGGATGGTCAACTCAATCATGCGGTCAACATCATTAACTGTAAACGGTTGGAGGATGCGGTGGAATTCCAATGGGGAGATACCCATGATATTACCCATCATGCAACTGTCCCGTTAAGGTCAGGTGAGAAGATGCTCGGCCTGCTCAACGTGGCTGCGCCAGCCAAGGAACATTTCAGCGACAGTGAACTGGCGCTGTTACAGGGCGTGGCGTACCAGATTGGTAGTGCGGTAGAGCGGATGAGATTGTATCGCACGGAGCAGCGACGAGCTGATCTGTATGCCAAGCTGGGGGAGTTCAGCACGGCCTTGGGTCTTGCAGTGAACGAATGCAGCAATTCTGATGCTTTTTCTTTAAAAGTTGTACAGCTGCTTGGGCAGCATTATGATTGGCCTTTTGCTACAATTATTCAGCAGAAAAACGGAATGTTCGTCTTGCAGGCAGCCTATGCGGATGATAAGGTTCGAACGTTATCAAGTACTCCGTTATCTTCAGAAGTGACGGGCCACATTAACCATGTAATTAAAAGTCATCGTGCTACATCTCTGTCTGGGACAGAGATCGCTGAGATATTTAACTTGTGCAAGTCTGAACAAGTTATGAATTCCATTGTCTCGGGAATTGCTGCTCCCCTTCCATACCATACGCCAGGGGAAATGGGAATTCTGGTGATCGGAATAGGGACATCAGGTCCTGTGCAGGCGGACCGTGAAGTGCTGGAGGCATTGGCCGAACATATTGCTGCCTCATGGGAGAGTCTGAAGCTGGCGGAGAATCGCCGCGAACTTGCACGAATGGAAGAGAGAAACCGTTTGGCTCGGGATCTGCATGATTCGGTTAATCAGATTTTATTTTCACTATCGTTAACTGCTAAAGGCGCGGAAAGTATGTTATCCGGTTCTGAGCAATTGCACCCGGCAGCGGAAGCGATGAAGGATATTCGGGCTTTATCTCAGGAGGCTCTCAAGGAAATGCGCGCATTGATTATGCAGCTCCGTCCCGCGGGACTGGAAGCAGGGCTGCTCCATGCGCTACAGGAATACGGCATCCGCCAGGGTCTTCAAGTGGTATTGAATCGGACGGGAATGCGGTCTTTACCGCGTAATATAGAAGAAGCATTGTGGCGAATCGGACAGGAAGCACTGAATAATGTACGGAAACACGCGGATGTTCCTTCTGCTGATGTCACCCTCAAGTTAAGTGATCATGAAGTGGTGTTCACCGTCACAGATCAGGGAAAAGGTGGTGCGAACAGGCCAAAAGTGTTGCCTGGAAGCTCCCTTGGCCTGTCCATTATGAAGGAACGGGCTCAATCGCTCGGGGGCAGCTTAGAAATAGTGAGTTCTTCCCGCAAGGGAACAACAGTAACGGCAGTCATTCCACTTCCGTTCGAATCTGTATAAAGTCAGGGGGAAGAAGAGATGCCGATTACGATTTTGCTCGCAGATGATCATGCGATGGTCAGAAGAGGTTTGCACGTTTTTTTGACCACACAGCAAGACATGGAGGTTGTTGGTGAAGCATCGAACGGGCAGGAAGCACTGGCGCAGGCGGAAGCGTTAAAACCTGACGTGGTATTAATGGATCTGCATATGCCGGTCATGGACGGAATTGAAACAGCAAGGCGATTGCGTGCATTAATGCCAGCAACGCGAATCATTGTGCTCACATCGTTTTCGGATCAGGATCATGTGGTTCCTGCTGTACGTGCAGGAGTGAAAGGGTATCTGCTGAAGGATATTGAACCGGAGGATCTGGCTGTGGCCATTCGCAATGTGCATGCAGGTCAGGTAGAATTGCATCCCGCGGCAGCAGGTCAATTGATGCATGTGATGGCTTCATCCGATTGGTCTATAAATGAACAGCAACCACAGCATATAACGGCAGATCAGTCAGCAGACAGTCAACTTCAAGAGCTGAAGCAGGTTGGAAAATCAAATGAAACATCCCCTGGTGGTCCAGATATGCTCACTCGCCGTGAACAAGAGGTATTGGGGCTGATTGCTCAAGGATTGAGCAACAAGGAAATTGCAGTCCAATTGGTCATCACCGAAAAAACGGTCAAAACCCATGTCAGTCATCTGCTCGACAAACTCGGACTGGCGGATCGGACACAAGCGGCTCTTCATGCCGTAAGAAATGGCTGGGTCGTCTGACCAATTCCGACATATGTTCATACTTAAGTCGTATAAACTCAACCTAAAGGTTGAGTTTTTTGGTCTTTCAAGTTAAGTCTATCTGCTGACGAATTGGCTGCCAAAGAAAGGTAAGATAAAGATAGCCAAAGACGGATCGGTTGAAGGAAAGTGAAAGTCTGAAACTAATAAAAAAACCAAGGAGAGTGACATGAATGAATATTGTTATTTTGGCAGGCAGTAATCGGAACAATGCAACCAGTACACGTCTGGGAGAGTATGCTGCGGAGATTATTCGTGGACAGGGACATCAGGCCAGCCTGTTTGATCTGTATCAGATGCCACTTCCATTCTACGCACCAGATGAGAAACAAGCAGACCATGAACATCTGGCAGACCTGAATACACGTATGCTCGCGGCAGATGCCATCATCCTGTCGACACCAGAGTATCATGGCAGTATTAGCGGTGTGCTTAAAAATGCACTGGATCACCTGAGCCAGGCTCATTTCAGTGGCAAGCCCGTCCTGTCGATTAGCTCCTCTGGTGGAGCGGTAGGGGTAAGTTCGCTTTTACAACTGCAAGCGATTGTTCGCAATCTGCATGGCATCAATGCACAGGAGTGGATTTCCATTGGTGGTGCACAGCGCAGACGATTCGAAGCGACATTTGACGGATATGAAGAGTACGAAGGCAGCCAGGATATAGAGGACCGGATTCAGCGGGTCATTGGATCGTTTTTGAATCTGGCTCAGACGTTAACGAGTGCGCGGAACTCAACCATGAGTTGAGAACAAACGAAGATGAAAATGGAAAAGGAAAAGAGGTTGAGCATGATGATTACAGGCATATTTGAAACACATTTGAACGTGACGGATCTGGAGAGATCCCATCACTTCTATGAAGTGGTCCTTGGTTTACCCCATGCCTACGGGCAGACAGAACGCGGTAATTCCTTCTACTGGATTGGGGGAAAAGGCAATGCCATGCTGGGATTGTGGCAAAAGGAACCTTCCGAAGTGCGGCGTCAGCACTTTGCTTTTCAAGTATCCTTGGAGGATATGAAGCATGCGGTGGCTCACTTGGAGAAGAAAGGGATTAAGACACACAACTTCCTGGATGATGATATCGGTGAACTGTATGTCTTCGGCTGGATGCCTGCGGTATCTGTGTATTTTACCGATCCGGATGGTCATTCGCTTGAATTCATCGCGATGCTCCCGGATGAAGCAAAGCCTGAGCTTGGCATGGTGCCATGGAGTCAGTGGGAGGAGATGCAGGAGAAGACCGTATGATGATCGAAGAATTACAGTTATATACAGCACGACTGGAGGACCTCAAGCATTTTTATCGCGATACGTTGGGAATGGAGGTGTCCGGTGAGACGGATCAGACCTTCAACCTGCAGGTTGGAAGGACGAATATGATTTTCAAACAGGGTGAAACAGATCGTGAGCCCTTCTATCATGTGGCCTGGTTGATTCCGACGAATCGGTTCAAGGAAGCGAAGCAGTGGGCTGCATCACGTGTTGTTTTAAGCAGAGAAGGAGATCGGGATGAGACGTACTCTACTAATTGGAACTCTCACTCTCTCTATTTTGAAGATCCGGCAGGCAATATTATCGAGCTGATTGCTCATCATCGTATTCAGAACGAGAGTGACCATGACTTCTCGACTCAAGATATATTACAGGTGTGTGAGGTTGGACTGGTGACGGAGGATGTTCTGTCTACGGTGAATGAACTTCAGCGAATTGGACTCGAGCGCTGGGGTGAGGTTAGTGATACCTTTGCCCCTGTTGGGGATGTGCATGGTCTGTTTATTGTGGTCAAGAAGGAACGGACGTGGTTTTTCTCTACACAAAAAGCACAGATCTATCCGCTGGAAGTGTCCATTCGTGACGTGGGCAGGTTTCGAATCGGCTAAACTTTGCAATCTGGGGCAGAACGGGCATATGTGGAGCATTTCCGTCATGTTATAGAAGTAAACGCTTTATCTATTCATTCCAAGGTAGTTCGTGTAATGGGCTTATATATTATGAAGGGTGGTGGCAAGCTTGGATCGACGCTTATTGGAAGAAGGACTTGCAATTATTGTTTCCAGTCGGGAACGTACAGGAGATCTGTGGCACGCCCATTATGGAGCAGGTGCGATTGCGGCATATTTTTGGGTACGCGAAAATCGTCTCACTGCCCTTGCCGCCGGCAGTGTTACCGCCGAAGCAAAAGCCATGCTTCGCCAGCATGGAATCAGCCCTGGTCAGACCTCTCCGGTTGGTGAAATGATGCCCATGGAAGATGCCGAAGCGCGTATTACGGACGCATTGGATCGAACGATTGGAGAGCTGCACTGGGTTGGACACCAGGCCATCTACGGGGCAATCAGCCTGAAAGCCATTCGTGAACTGGATGGATGGGGTACTGCAGAGGATATTGGTCGGCTGGTTGAACTGATCGATTCATTCGATCGAACCATCCCGGGAAGATCCTGGATGAATACAACGATGAAAGAAATTCGCAGTCTGAAGCCGGAAAAGAGCGATGGTTTCCCTGAGATCGAAGATCCAACGCAGTTGTCACGTCTGATTCTGGATGAGCTTGGTGCGTTCCAGACTATCTATCATGCGGAAGCTCATCATGATCTGATTGGTCATATGCTCACCTACGGACATGCGCTTAACATATTATATGAATTGGGTTACCCGGCATTATTTCACAAAGGCATTCCGCCTTTCCTTACCATGGTAAAGGCGCTACGCTTAAGCCGAGATGTGAACAGCGAACAGGAGATGCCAACATTGCAATCCCCTGTAGATCTGCTGCCACTAGCACGAGCGGAAAGGTCGGTGGCGCTGCCCCATGAACTGGAATACTGGCTCACCGATAGACGTTCCAGTGACTGGTACGGAGGTCATGTGTTCAAATTCCCGTTCAGCTTCTATCATCATGCGAAGAACGGGGAGCCTGTGCCGGAAACATGGGAGAACTTTCGTTATATCATCGCGTGAGATAAAACATACATTTCAGAAGGGGTGTCCGTCATGACGGACACCCCTTCTAGGCATTATTCTGGTCTACCGAATTGTGGGCTCCTGTACCTGTTTAACGGGGCCAAATTTCAAGGATAAAAAGGATCAGCATGACTCTGGACACCAGCATGTATGGTGATTTTCGTACGGGCTGACGCGCTGCCCATATTCCCCAGGAACTCATAAGTGCAATACTCCCCCAGAACATCCATAAGGAGATGCCTTCGGGTGTAAATAGAAAGGACAGCTTGGGTAGTCCCCTGTTGCCAGCCCCAAGAAGAACAGTGGTCATATAGACGAGGACAAGGAAAAACAACTCGAAGAGCAGGGTTTGCAGCCAGAAATAATAGATGTTGAACACTCGTAGCATGATGACTGTGATCAGGATAAACAGGATACCAACGGATAAGAATGTTGCCGCGGTCCATCCAATGACAGATGTTGTTATAACATCTGTTTCCTGATATAAGATGTACATCGCCAACGCATACATAGCGGGGCCCGCCATATAACTGGTGACAGCAATCCAAAGATAGAAGAAACACCTCTTTTTCATGGTCATATCCATCCTTTATTGTTCGTAGGATTTGAAAGCTACTTATGTCATATAAACATCATCAGGATGGGTTTGGTTGGACTACCGATAGGAGTTTCTCGCGAGAAATCGGCATTTAACCGCCATAGAGACGACTACATTCAGGCGTAATTCATCCCGATTACCATCAGCGCGAGGGGGCAAAGGCGGTAAGATGGTATTATCGGATCAGCAGCAAGGAAGATTCATCGACAGCTCATACGCTAAAGTACGGACCGGCCATGGGGCCAGTTTTTTAATTCGGTGATTGCCTCCTTGCCCTGATCGGGTAATAAGACTAATTAGATAACAGGAGGCTACGTGATATGAAAACAGTATTGTATGTTCCACTGGATGATCGTCCAGCGAATCTGGATGATGTGATTGTGCAAGGGAAAGCAGCCGGTATCCATATCGTTACACCGAACCTGAGTGATATTAAGAATCGTCTGGACTCGGAGAAAACCGTAGATGGCACAACACTGCTCGGTACCTCCACGCCGGTGTATGGGAAGCCGTCCAACATTCATGACTTTATTCTGAAACATGCTGCCAAAGTCGATGGATTCATTATCTCATCCGATATGCTCGCCTATGGCGGTCTGATTGGCAGTCGTCAACTCCGCGAAGATGGAGGAGGCGCCTATCCTGAATACGATGATGAGACCACTCGTTTGCTGGACGTGATCCGCGTGATCAAGCAGAAATATCCGCGCAAACCCGTATTTGTAATGGATACCATCATGCGTTTGGCTACAACCTCGTTTGCAGATGGCTTGGCGCTCGATGCATATAATGAGTCCCGTGCGTTGATGCAGCAGCCGCGTCAGACATACACCAAATTTGAGGATATTATCGAGGGTTATAACCTGTCCCCGGATGGAGTGGAATATGGGACAACGACCTATTTTGATAAAGAACAGTATTACAATACAAGACAGCATAAGTTCAAAACAAATCTGTACATTCTGGATCAACTGGCTCGCACAGGTTATATCGATTTCCTTGCAGTTGGTGTTGACGATGCTAACACCCAGGGGGTTCAGATCAATGAAATCAAATATGTGGAAGCACGGATCAATGAATGGCTGGGTGGAACCAATGGACAAAATCCGGATCGTGCTATCATTTTGCCGGATGCGGATGGTCTGGGGCACGCTTTGGTTGCTCGCATGGCTAACCAGTTGTTCCGAGGCGGGGCGAAGACACGTTACGGAGTGAAATATTTTGGTCCTCACGGCAATACCATCATTAACACGTATGAATACATGGATGTGCACGAGAATGTAGTTCGTCACGTGGATATTGTAGGTGGTGTACTTGTGGCGGATTCAGCTTATCCTGAGCCGGAGGTGGGCACGGATGCAATTGCTAGCGTGGAGAATGAAGAGCTAGTGGCTGTATCAGCCGAACAAGTTGTCCCGTTTGACATGGCCTCCGAACTGGATCGTATGACGAAGGGTCATCCGGGTAATTCCGGAGAGAACACGGGCATCGACATTGAGATTATTGCCATTACCGCTCTGGATCAGGTACAGGCTGCGTTGGAACAATTGACGCTGAATAGTGAGCAAGGTCTGCCTTCGGTGTTGATTGATTTTGTGGGTAAAGGACCAGCGAATGTTGATGTTGCTGAAGCGTTGCTAAACAGTCCATATACCGGACGGGTTCTGGGATACAGTGCCTGGAATACGCCGGGCAACAAAATCGGTATTGCCGTAGGCATGGGGCAGTCGAGGTACGCATTGATCACAACAGAGAAGCATGAGCACAAGTTGCGAGATGCGATGAACGCGCATGGCTCGTTGTTGTTTAAGCGTTTCCTGAAGGATTATTACTACAAAGCGGTAGCGATTGCGGACATCCGCACGTATTCCCGAGCCCATGCGCTGTATACCAACGTAGCTACCCTTTCGGATCAAAATATGTTGCTGTTCAACTCAGAGGAAGACTATGCCCATTTGCAAACATTGCTCCGTGATCTGATGCAAACTTATACCACCGCGCTTGCGAATAAAACAGCCTTCCAGACAGGCAATGTGGCGATCAAGCAGATCTGTGATGGCGAATTGTCTTATGGGACGTATGAAAGTGCACTGCTGGAATATACGAATCCCGATTTCATCTGGGGCCGTGCGTTTGAGATTACGTTGAACCCACAGGTTAATCTTAATATTGTGTAAAAGATTGCCTCAGATATGCAGCCTATAAGCCATGACCACCCCCAATAAAACGTTGGCTTAGGCCAGCACTGGAAGAAGCTATGGGGTGGAATGGATCGGAAGCAGTTAAGGGGATCGGATCAGGTGATCATTACGATCCCCTTAACATTACGCTTAACATGCAACGCTACCCTATTGCACTGGCTAACTTATCAAGTGCAATGTACTCCTTATTCGAAAGCTCTTCAATCATTGAAGTCAGTTTGGGTATAGTGAGTGAGTGTTCATTGGTTATGATTTGTTTAAGCACATTGTTTCGAAGAGAACGAGCCTTTAGTTCAATATCCTCAAATAGGTTGTAAAACAGATTGCCATCGATTAGTCCAAGTTTATGTAAATAATGAATTCGCTTGGTCATTAACGTCTTATGCTCGGATAACATATGTAATGCTCGTATATATTGATGATCGGCACGAACAGATTCAATTAATTTGTTATAAATGTGGATACCAAATACAGGGTCCAGGCTGCCGTGCAGACATTGCTCTTCTGCTGGAATGCCTTCAATGGCCTCAAAGTATGCAGCACTATTCGTGGAATTAAGATAATGTTTCAGTGAGGTTTTGAAAAACTCCAAATTGAAACGATAGGACTTGAACGAATTCATGGAGATAAGTTGTATACCAAATACATTATCCCAGCAATCCTCTTTATAGTTGATATGTTCATTGAGGGCTTGCTCAATCTCATAAAAGGATCCCTTTGTTTTCTTATATGTGGGCAACGGGTCCGGAAAAAAATCTGCAATATTAAATTCTTGATTATCCCGATCATAACCGTATATGAATAAATCATGAGGTGCACTTTCTTCAGTTCTATAGGCTTTAATATATTGTTTATCGATAAGAACATAAATGTAGTTACCATTATTAATTGACTCTATGAAGAAATCGGTAACATTTAAATTGAGCAATTGGAGCATTTCTTTTTGTATACTGTGAATGTTTAACAACGGATGGTACTCTCTCATTAATGGCTGGTAGAAATCCAAGTGGAAAGTATCCGGTTCGTAGCAATCAAACCTCAGTTGCATGTGATTCGTAAATAACCATTCATGGTAGGAAGGGTGATTGGGAAGAATAGAATTCATATTAGCATGAATCGGATAACCTTGAATTACAGGTGAATGCATAATAAGTTCTTTTTTCATAATCAATATCTCACTCTCTACATGGGATAGTTAACTGTTAACGCATCACAAACGCCTTTCTTAATGCTTCACACTTCGTCTAATTACGTACAGCCTATATACGAAGGATATTACACCCGCAATAAAATGTAAATAAAAAACATTATTGTGATATTAATATAAAAGTGATTGCTGTGTTAGGCAAACAGAACAGGTGTCGTCTTTTTTCCACCCGAGATACTCCCTTAATCGCACCGAAGTCATACCAATCACCATCCGCGCTAGGGATAAAAGGGTGTAAGATTGTATTATCGGATCAATAGCAAGGGACGCACCGAAAGCACATACGCTAATGTACAGACCGGCCAGGTGGCCGGTCTTTTTAATGCGGTGAATGTAGTCCCTGCAAGGGTTCGGTAGTCATTCAGACGCTGTGTTAATGGGGGGGTTCTACTGCTGCTTGCGTATCGCTGCAATATGTGGGCAGATCTCAAACTTGCAGCCAAAGGGGGCGAAATGAATGTGTCTATGAACAATGAGATTAGCACTGCCATGAGCACCAGTAAAATGAGTAAGCTCATTAAAAAAACGCTAAAACAGCAGCTCGCGGTACTTGTTCCAGATTGGGACGGTCGTGTGCTGGATGTACCTGCGTCAGGCGAAGTGTTGGCCGGGCCTTGTGCCGTGGTTGCGTTTGCCGAAGAGGTGCCGAAGTCTGCTTGGGCGGGATATCGACGGATTATTAAAATCTCACCATACGCTCGTCCGGAAGATGGTGGCGCTGAACAAGTGGAAGCTTGGTCAGCCCTTCTAATCGAAGGGTTGCATCAGGTAAGACTGGTGGATGAAGCAGGTGGGGCATTCACTTGTATCTATCTGGGTTCTTCAGATAGTGACCGGGTGGATGCAGGGTCTGGCATCCTTACGCGTAGTCTGCGATTCGGAGTGTATGTTCCCGAAGACTCGGGAACTGCTCTCGTTGAAACAGAGGACGCATGGTTAGCTGCGCTTCAAGGCTGGACACAGCAGGAGCTTGGCTCGAACTGGTCGGTATATGGGGATGTATGGCCTGGTGGGTACGAGAAGCCGTCTGTGTTATGGCGATTGGCTGGATACAGCACGTCTGTGGCGGAGACTTCGGCATTGGAAGTTCGACAACAGTGGATTGGGCATGTGCTCACCGATCATTCGGTGCTAACACGGCAGACCGTTACTCGGTTGGTCCGGCAACTTGCAGTGCAATCTCGTCTTGCCGTCACTGAAACGGGTGGCGAAGAGCAAGAAGGTAACACGCGATATATCACAGTGGATGAAGTCACGGCAGATTTACAGGCAGATGCCTATCTAAACGGACAGATTCGTCTGACACTACAGCAGCGGATTCGTCGTCCGGGTACAAATGTGCCTTTGATTCGTGAGATTCACCATAGCAAAGGCATGGAGTAAAAGTTGAGCCCAGAGGAACCTTCTATTAAGGGGTGGTTCCAGATGATTTAGATGTGAATATAGCTTTAAGATGATTGATTTAGCTTCAACATTATAGCTTCAGATTCATAGGTTCATAGGGTCGAAAATTCATAGGTCAAGTTTAAAGGTTAAAGTTCCAAGATTAAATTAAAGCTTCAAGCTTGTAGCTCATAGCTCGAAGATCATAGCTCGAAAATCATAGCGATAAGATCAATGTTTCACGAAATTAGTAGTCCAACAAATGAGGTGAGATGGCAATGGCAAGCTCAGTGAAAAAAAGCAAACAGGCAGCCCCGCGGTATACAAGGGCAGAACTGATGAATCATGCAGAAGCCCTCTTTGCCGTTAAGGCAGAGGTGCTGTACGGTGCGCTGTACGAAGCGGCGCAAGAGACGTTTTCCATTGAAGAAACGCAAGAACGAATTAACCAATTTATGAAAGTGAAGGTGAAGGGATAATGGCAGGTGGAACTTGGGAACAAACGAATCGTCCGGTCCTTCCGGGCTTATATATGAATTTTCAGGCGGCAGCATCCTCAGCCATTCAAGCGGGTACGCGGGGAACGGTCGTTGTGCCGATCAAGGCCAACTGGGGTCCTGTAGGGACTTTTGTTGAAGTAGGGAGCGAAGCGGCAATTGAACGCATGTATGCGGCGAATGTGTTGGACAACGGTACAGCTTATACGTCCTTGAAGCTCGCCCTGTTGGGTGGGCCGAAGAAGTTGCTCGCTTATCGGGTAGCAAGTGCTGTGGCCAAAGCAGCTACGCTTACTTTGAAGGACAGCAGTGATGCCAATGTGCTGCAACTGGATGCGAAATATCCGGGGGATCGTGCAAATGGATTCTACGTCACCATCCAGCCAGGTGTGATTGATAATACGAAACATGAAGTGCGCCTTTTTGAAGGTAACCGGATGTTGTATGCGCTCCTGACTGCGGATATTTCAGCAGCTTCTCTGGCCAAAGAGATTAACGCGGATGATCGAAATGTCTGGGTGACGGCGCAGGCGATGGGCGATGGTGCAGGTGTAGTGGCAACTGTTGTCGGTGCGGCATTCAAAGGCGGCGTAAGTGGCAACGACGACCTGACCAATGCAGAGTACATTGCTGTGCAGGGTGCGCTGGAAGGGGAGCAATTCGACGTTTTGGCTTTGGATCAGGCGGCTGATGCACCTTTGCTTGCGAGCTTTGCGGCATGGGTAAAACGTGTGCGTGGTGAAGGCAAGCCGGTGATGGCTGTGTTTGGCGGTTCCGCAGCGGATGATACCTCTGCTACAGCAGCACAAAAAGCAGCAGCACGTTCGCTTGCGCTCAACCATGAGGGTGTGATTAATGTCGGTACAGGCGTGCGCCTTGGAGATGCATTCTACAGCTCCGCGGAGACGTCCGCCTATGTTGCGGGACTGATTGCAGGACAACGTCTGAACCAATCCACAACCTATGCAGCTACTCCGTTCGATGATGTGACACGTCGCTGGACACGTGCAGAACAGGAGCAGGCAGTACAGAATGGCGTATTTATTTTCTTCCATGATGGACGTCAGGTGAAAGCACTTCGCGGTGTAAACACACTGGTAACGCCAGCCGCTGGACAGAATAATGCGTGGAAAAAAATCCGTTCCATTCGTGTGTTGGACGCCATCAACACGGATCTGCAACGCTCCGCGGAAGATACGTATATCGGTAAAGTAAACAATACCGAAGAGGGTCGTCAGGCACTGATTAGTGCCATGAAGGCCTATTTGGCGCTGCTCGCACAGAGCAACGTGATTGAAGCTGACGGTTACGATGTCATTCTCGATCCGGCGTATTATGGCACTGCACCAGTTCTCAAACCGGAGGCAGATCAGGTATTCCTGCAATGGAATGTGAAGCTGACCGATGTGATGGAGCAGTTGTTTGGTACATTTTACGTGCAATAAGGTTGTGTGGAAGGAAAGAACCATTTTCTAGAATAATTACTATACGTTGAACTGATGCTTTACACGATAACAGCTATCGGAGGATTGTTCTGACTGCGGAGTTATACCGTTTAATATTTATTAGTTCAACCAACCCAAGGAGGAAAATATATGTTGGATGCGTCAAGAGTAATTCTCGGTACCCATGGTCAACTGCATATCGATGGTGTGTGGCAGACAAACATTAACAAGTTGGAAGCGAGTGTAGAGATTGAAAAGCGTGAGCTGAACCTGGTCGGTAACGACTGGAAGGTGCACAAAAACGGCGCGAAAAAAGGAACAGGCACGATGACGGGCTACAAAGTCACTTCGGATATGATCCAGCGCGGCTTCACCAAATTCGAGATCATTTCGAAGCTGAATGACCCTGAATCATATGGACATGAGAGTGTACTGCTGAAAGGTTGCATGGTGGACAAAATTCAGCTTGCCAACTGGACAGCGGGTGAGGAAGTACCAGAGGAAACGGGCTTTACGTTCGAAGGATTTGAGTTGCTGAATCCAATTGTGGCGAACTAAAGGTTGGAAGTGGTCTCGTGTTGAAGCTAGTTTGCTCAAGCGTGATTGCATAGTTACTTCATTAATAATATGGCACCATTGTAGGCCGAGATGATCTCGGTCTCTTTGTTGTCTCTACAGGCTTGGAAGATGGCATCGATGAACCCATTCGTGAAACAAGAAGGAGATAACGCCAGATGAGTATGAATGAAAATATGTCCGAAGAACAGATTTTGGATCAGTTATTTGAAGCAGCAGAACGTTTGCCAGAGGAGAATGTGCGCATTCAGCGTCTGGATCTGCTGTTGACCTTGCGTGGACTGACGTCTTCCAAAGTGGATCACATTCGCGAACGCTGTACCATTCGAAAAACGACCAAAGGCCGCACCGAGGAAAAGGTGGATACCGAAACGTTTAACGCGCTGCTCATTTCTGAAGCAACCGTGAAATTGAAGGTCCGCAGCTTGGAACTGTCTGGCTGGGGAGACACTCGCATTACCGGCCGCATGAAGCTGTCTGGTGGAGAACAGGCGGTTCGCCGCATGCTGCTCGCGGGTGAACTGGATGCCGTAGGTGATAAAGTGCTGGAGCTGTCCGGCTTTGGTGTGGAGATTGAAGACCTAAAAAACTGATTCACTCCGGCGGGATGACCACGTTCCTGTATCACATGTGGGTACGTCATCATCTCCGGCCCGGAGAGTTCTGGTCTTTGCCACGTGGGGAGCGTTCGCTGTTGATTGCATTTTCTGAAGAAGAAATGTCAGCGATCACCTCGCAAATGAATCGATAACCATATAAGGCAGGAGGTGAAATAATGGCAGAAATGATTGTAGGTTTATCCAAATCCAATGCGGAAATGCGGACAACCCTTCGATACCTGGATCAGATCCAACGCTCGACGGAACGTCTTGGCAGAGTTCGTTATCAGAGTCTGATCAAGGTGAACAATGAATTGAGAACTACTGGACGCAGGTTGGAACATATTTATAGTATGGCTGTGCGAATCAGCAGGCTGCGAATCACACCAACGATTGGGTTGATTGATAAGCTGAGTCCGGCACTGGATCGCGCATGGGCGAAACTGAACAGTTTCAGGGACCAGATGGTTACGGCTTCGGGTACAGTATCGCTTGAGGTTCGACAGAAGATCGAAGTGGCGATGGGGAAGATGAACCCGGCGAGTAAGCCTTCTTTGGCACTGAATATTGGAAGCAATAATAATACGGTAAAGAATGTTGCCAAGGAAGAAGATCCTAAGAGTTGGTTGGATAAATGGATTTTTGACCCTGCCGACAAGATTAATAGTTTGTTTGATGTATTTAATAACGTTAAGGGAATATTTGATAAATTCAAAAAGAAAAAAGAAGAAAATCCTGCATCAGACCCGACCAGAAGCCCGGCTTCCAAATGCTGCTGTTGCACAGGTGGAAAGATGGGCAAAAACCGCAGAGGACGTTCACCCAATGCGAACGGTGGTGGAGGCCCTGATCGGGGCAGACGAGGCTACCGAAGTGGTAGAAGATCAGGCAACGCACCGAATTCAGGCCCAAGGCCTAATCCGGTTCCGAGGCCACCTGTACCAGATCCGCCTAATCCTCCACCCGATCGAAATAGAAATGGGAGAAGAGGACGAAGAGTTAGAGGTATGGGTGGCTTAGGTTTTGCCGACTCTGGTTCACTCGGATCATTAACCGATATGCTGGCAGGTAGTGGGTTGATGGACAACTTGAACGGTGGCTTTGCCAAAGGTGCAAAAAGGCTTCTCGGACCCATTAGCATGCTTGCTGATGTGGCGAATGTAGCGACGGCACCACCGGAAGAACGTGGCCGAGCAGTGGGTTCGATGATTGGCGGCACAGCAGGTACTGCGATTGGCAGCGCCATCGGTAGTGTACTTTTACCTGGTATCGGGACATGGGTTGGTGGTGCAGTAGGTGGTTGGGCCGGAAGTGCAGCAGGCGGTTGGATTGGAGACAAAGCGAAGGATATTGGAAACTTTATGTCTAGTGCTACCGAAGGTGTAGGTGATGCTTTATCGGGTGCGGCGGATTACGTATCTGAGAAAACAAAAAAAATTACCGATGGCATATCCAGTTTCTTCGGCTTTGGTTCCAAAAAAGAAGAAAAGACAGTCTCGGCAGCAACAGTAGCTGCACCGTCGCAAGTACCAACAGGCCCGCAGATGGCACCTGCCTATATGCCACCTGCACTGACCATAACAGGCCCAGCCGCATATATGAACAGCAAGGTCGGTCAACCTACCTCTGCTGGATTCATGGGAACAAGCATGATGCAGAACCAAGCGATGGCGCTTGGTAACGGTGCGCAGACGAATGGAAAATCGTCCACGATGACGGTACAGATATCTGAAGACCAGATGAGCAGTCTGTCCGGATACTTGAAGGATTTCAAAACCGAAACTACTAATCAGATTGCGATAAATATTCCACCAGGTGCAGTGCAGGTGACTGTGCGCGAAAATGCGATTGATTACGATGCTGTCACCAAGCAGGTCGGACAACGGATTACGGGCGAGTTCCGCCGTGCCATGGAAAACCGAAAAACGATTATGGCCTAAGCAGAAAGGAGGCCGTGTATGTCTGTATTTGAAGATAACGTGGAAGGGATCAGAATGGAATTTACGCTGATCGATGGGAAAACGAAGTTCCAGTTCCCTGTGAAGCCAGAAGAGCTTATGATCTCACGTTCCAAAGGTTATGAAACGATTAATATGCTGGAGCATGGCGAGTTTGATTTTGCGCAGGGGGAGAAGGTGAAGGAGATCACCTTCTCTTCTTTTTTTCCCAAAGAGTATGATGCGTCCTATTGCATGTACGAAAAAGATTTTCCAGATCCCCGGGTAGCGATGAATATGCTGAATACGTTTCTGGTATCAAAAAAACCACTGCGCTTCATCATCACCAACACGGGGGTGAACGTACCGGTATATCTGATCTCGCACAATACGACCTTCCGGGGCGGTGAGAGCGGAGATATTTACTTTGATATTACGCTGCGCACATGGCGAGATTCCAAGGTAGAGAAGGTCGGCTCTGCGGCATCCGGTAGCAAGTCAGGTTCTCGTACCGATTTGAAAAAGAGTAGCAAGACCTACACCGTCAAATCCGGCGACTCCCTGTCCAAAATTGCAAAGCTTGAGCTTGGCAGCAGTTCCAAATGGAACGAGATCTACAAGCTCAACGCAAAGATCATCGGCAGTGATCCGAACCGGATCAAGCCGGGGCAAAAGCTGGTGATGCCATGACCTACAAGGTCATTGTCGACGACAAATACGACATAACCAAGCTGGTGGAGACGATTACGCTGAAGGATTCGCTCGACCAGATTGCGTATCAGGCCAACATTCGACTGGCGGTGTCTGCATCTTCCGGTCTGCCTTCGATCTCACCGGGTATGGCGGTGCGGATTAGCGGGGTTCCTTTTGGCGAAAAATCCATGGTTCATTTGCTGCATCCTGCTGTCATCTGGGAGGTGGAAAGCTCGAACAGCGGCACTAAGCGGTTATCTCTCACAGTATATGACCGGATGATTTATCTGGAAAAATCGGAGGACGAGTTCTTACTGCCGAAGGATCAGACTGCTACGCAGCGACTTAAAACCTACGCCAAAGAGTGGAAGATTCCATACGCTACACTGCCGGATACCAAGACGAAGTTGGGCAAAGCCGTGTATCGGTCACAGACGATTTTCTCGATGATGTTTGCCGATCTGAAAGAAACGGCGAAGTCCGGCGGGGAAATGTACCATCCACGGATGACACCCGGCGGGTTGCAGCTCTTCCAGGTAGGAAGTAATGCAAAGGTGTATGAACTTGATCGACTGATTGATCTGACCCAGATGCGTACACTCGAAGGGGCGGTTACCAAAGTTAAAGTGATGGCAGCGTCGGAGTCTACGAGTGGTAAAGAGGTCCCTTCCAAAGTGCTCGCGATTGAGCAGAATGGTGTGGAAGAACTGGGCACATTACAAAAGCTGGTAGAGGACGATCAGGTGAAATCGACAACTGCCGCGAAAAAACTGGCGAAAAGTCATCTGACGGGTATTCAGGAGACCTTTACGATATCGGCACCGGATGTGAATACGATCCGCGCTGGGGACGCTGTGTTGGTAAAAGGTCTGAAACTAATTGTCATGTCGGTTAGCCGTGAACTGTCTGCCGGGCCTGGAACGATGACGCTGGAGCTGGGCACGGCGGAGCTTGTGAAAAGGAGGTATTACCTTGAATAAAGATGATCCGTATGGGCATTTTGCCGACGTCATGCGGGGTGCGATGAGTACACATTCCCGTCAGGCCGTGAGCGGGCTGGGCGCGGTACTGGGTACGATGACCTCATCCGGCGTGAAGCTGGATGATTTCAAGCACGAAGTGCAGGATTATCTCGTGGCCGAGTTGCCGGGCACGCTTGGACTGCCGGAGCGCGAGGCTGCTGGCGCGATCTCCGGTATATCTGACGTGGCAAACGGCGGAACGACGGACACGGGACGGTTTCTTTTGCAAGAAGAGGAAGTGGAAGAAGCGGTGTGGTCTCTTGGTAAGGGATTAAAAGCGGGAGATCGCGTACTGGCGATGCGGGTGAATGGCGGCAACGACATTGTGGTGCTGTGTAAGGTGGTGAGTGCGCATGCCTAGTTTGTTTCCGGAAACGGGTGTGGTTTGGGGAGATGAGGAGGATTTGTCGGGGGCGGTTTCGGAAGAGGTACGCTTTGGACGGAGCTGGCGATTCGATTACGATGCAGGGGATTTTGTATTGACCCCAAGTGGCAAAGTAGCCGCGGCGGATGCACATGAAGCCTGGGTGCAGTGGTGCATTAAGGCCGTGAAAACGCCAAGGTACAGACATGTGATTTACTCCCGGAACTATGGTTCGGAGCTGGAGGACCTGGTGGGGCAGGGTGACAGCCGGGGTGTGATGGAAAGTGAAATTAGCCGGATGGTGACGGAGACGTTACTGGCTGATCCACGCACGGATTCGGTAGACCAGTTTACGTTCGATTGGAATCGGGAGCAGTGCATGTTCTCGTGTCGGGTGGCAAGTGTGCAGGAAGAGATGTTTATTCTGGAAAGTGAGGTGATCTGACGGGATGGCTGAGATTCCGCGTTATTTGGAGGACCAGACGGAGGAACAGATTATGCAGCGTATGCTGGATCGTCTGCCCGCGGATCTGGATAAGTCGGAGGGATCGTTCCTGTGGGATGCGGAGGCTCCGGTTGCGTTTATGCTCTCTGAGGCGGCTTTGTGGGCGCAGGAATTACTGCGGCGCGGGTTTGCAAGTACGGCTGCGAGCAGTGATCCGAATTTTCGTTCGGAAGAGCTGGATCTGCGGGCAGGAGAGCACGGCATCACGCGGCGAGCTGCGGTGGCGGCACAAGGTGCGGTGAAATTTGCGGGTACGCCGGGGAAAGTGGTGCCTGCTGGAACGGTCGTGGCTACACTCGCGGATGAAGTATCTGCTGAAGCTTCGCTCGAATATGAGACGGTGGGACGTTTGGAACTGGATGCAGAGGGCTCTGGTGTGGTAGGTGTGCGAGCGCTTGTTGCCGGAAAAGAAAGCAACGTGCCTGCGGGCACGGTAACTGTGCTGTCTACACCTGTAAGTGGCGTGACTTCTGTCACGAACGTTGATGTGATTAAAGGCGGTGCGGACGTGGAGGCGGATACCGCGCTGCTGGAACGCTTTTATGCCAAAGTCCGCAACCAAGGGACGAGCGGCAACAAGTCGCAATATGTGCAATGGGCAAGTGAAGTGCCAGGTGTTGGTGCAACGCGGGTTATTCCGTTATGGCTGGGGCCAGGCACGGTGGGATTGTATCTGTTGGATACGGACAAACGTGCCGCAGGTACTGATCTGGTGGCGGCGGTACAAAAGTACGTGGATCCGACGCAGGATGGGCAGGGTGAAGGTGTTGCGCCCGCGGGGCCAGTGGTTTTCGTGATGCCAGCCGAGGAAGTACCGATGAATATTCAAGTGAAACTGACGTTAGCAAGCGATGCGACACTGACTGATGTACGGGCATTGATCGAACGCGGGGTGACCGCGTATTTGAAACAGCTGGCTTTTGCCGATCCACTCGTTCGTTACACCCGCATTGCCGCGATTCTGCTGGACATTCCACCGATTATCGACTATTCGGAGCTGACCGTGAACGGTGTGAGCGACCAGAATATCGAGATGACCGCGAGTCAGGTGGCCGTATTGGGGACGGTGGATGTGCATGAGTAGTGTTGGGCAGATGGTGGATGTAAGGTGCGGATGTGGAGACAGAGGCGGTGTAGGACAAGGTGGATGTGCTAGTTGTGTTGCTCCCGATTGTGGAAGTGAAGAAAAAGGCGGGCAAAAAGGGCATTTGTATCGTTCAGAACGCCGCTTGGGAACGCAGTTGCATTTGAGCGAAGCTGTTCACGTTAATGTGAAAGGAAAGGAGGATGCGGGTCATGAGTGCTCCTTCTATTGTAGATGTTGGACTGACGAGTGAGAAAGGGCGGGAATTGTTCTCGTATTTGCCAAGGTACTATGAGACATCACGTGTCGTGCAGGCCGATATGCAGGCCAAAGGCACCGAGATGGATCTGCTGTATCAGGCGCTGGATGAGACTTTGGAGCAGTTTTTTGTCCGTACAGCGACGTGGGGGCTGGACTTCTGGGAGCAGGAGCTCGGCATTGAGACGGATCGTCTTAAACCCGTGGAACAAAGACGTGCCGTGGTGGAATCGAAGCTGCGTGGTGCCGGGAAGTTCTCTGGCAGGCTCGTGGCGAATGTGGCTGAGGCGTATGCCGGGGGCAAGGTGGATGTAACTTTTCAGCCGGAAGCGTGGAGTTTTACGGTGAGCTTTGTGGACACGATGGGTATCCCGCCCAATATCGATGATCTCAAACGTGCGATTGAAGAACTGAAACCGGTCCATATGGCCGTGGAATATGAATATCGTTATCTGGTCTGGGATGATCTGGACAAGAAGCAGAAAACATGGGATGAACTGGACTCCGCGTCCTTGACGTGGAATGAACTGGAGGTGTGGGCGTAATGCCACAGGAAACCGATCGACTGAAATTACCTCTTCCCTTGGGGAACGAGAATGTGACCCGGGAGAGTATTAATGAAATTTTTGAAAAGATTGATGCAGGGGTGGCGTCACAGGCGGATTTGGATACGCTTCGTGAAGCGGTGAGTCAGATGGATATTCCCGATGCGTCTTTGACGCAGAAAGGGAAGGTGCAGTTGTCAAGTAAGACGGACGGCACGTCCGAGACGGTGGCGGCGACGGAGAAGGCAGTGAAAGCGGCTGTGGATGGTGCCATTCCAAGACTGATTCCAGATACCCGTGGAGTAGCTACAAAGCCGAGCGATTATCGTAAAAACATCGCATACTCATTTAAATCAGGTTCAACGATTGGCTTACCCGCCGAACTCTATGTCGTATTACATGGATTGAAGGGCTGGAATGATGACAGCGGAGGCGTCACTCACGAATATGCTTCCGGCGGAACGACAGGAGGAATGTACCATCGTACTGGTACGACTGCTAACGATATCTGGGGGCCGTGGATGCAGATTGTTGATCAAGGTGCACCGTGGCAAAAGCGTAAGTTAACTGAAGATAATGGTCTTTCAATCAACGTCAGTAATGGGAATGCCAATAATTTAGTCGCTGCAGGGTTCTATGTTGGTGAGAATATTGCCCATGCACCAACAACCGCTAGTGGTGCATGGTGGTATATCGAAGTTCAGGCAATGTCTTCTGATAGTTGGGTTATTCAAAAAGCCTATGATTTATTTAGTGCAGGATCATTCAGAATGCGAATTAAAAGCAATGGAACTTGGACAGCATGGTCACAAGACCTTTTTCAATCTGTCCTTGATGCTAAGAACAGGCACATTATTTCATCTGCTGCACCTTCTGGCGGAAACGATGGCGACATCTGGTATCAATACTCATGATTAAAGGGGAGGAGAATAACGCATGGCTTTAGGCGCTAAGGTGGGTGGCACGTGGAAAATGCCCAATAGAGTGTCCGTCAAGGTTTCGGGGACTTGGCGGGGTGTCCAACAAATTTATGCGAGAGTCGGGGGAGTATGGCGCCCCATTTGGTCCACTGTACAGACTATGCGGAAAGGTTCCGTATGGGGCAGCAATTCATATGTGGCCAAACAATCGGACCATGTGGAATGTTACGCGTACAACCCAAGCACAGGCGGCGGTGAGGCGGCCGTAGTGACAAGCACACCAGTGGATCTGACCAACGTAACTAACGTTGTATTTGATTTTGCATTGGAAGGTTCATCCCACATCCAATCAGATGGGATTTTCATAGCGTCAACGGACCAAATGGGAGGCGGCGGTACATATAACGCCCGAACATATCGGGGTTCACTGACGACAAGGACCACAATCAGCTTGAGTGTTTCCAACCTGTCCGGGTCCTACTATTTGCGGGCGCACGCTTCAAACAACAGCGGCGTAGCCACATGGAAATGCGTTCGCCTTTACCGGATCTTGCTGGATAACAAAGAGATTTGGAACGCCAGTGTAGGCGGTTCTTACTCTTAATAAGGAGGCATGATCATGTCTGATTATAATTATGTGCAATACCCAAGGAAACCGGCAACGCTGTGAGATTGATATCCGGTGCCCAAGACGGAGAAGTAAAGTCAGCGACGAGTTCACATACACCGGTATTAATTGTAGATGATGAAAACGGGGGTGGCGTCTTTCATATGGCATGTAAACTTACATTTAAAGCCGATAGTCTGGATATCGAATCTTGGTAGATAGGAAAAACTTAACTAATCTCAATCTCACCAATAAAAAGGAGGTGAACCATGACAACAAACCAATTAACCGACTCTATCGCTACAACACTCACGCAGCACTTTCCGAACATCCCGATCCTCCCGCAAACGGGTACTAGTTCCACCCCGGGCATCTCCTACCGCCTGCTTTCCGCCCAACTCACCAGGGAGCGTAGCGATCGCTTCGTGCAATATCACGCCTTTGAAATTCGCTGGCTAGAAGCAGATAATATCCCAGCCACCCTACCGGACCAGCTGTTCGAAGCATTGGAAACCATCGATGTGGAAGGCACACCCTATCGCGCAACGGAGATGCGTTGGGAGACGGAGAACGATACTCCGCGAATGCTGGTGTACTACACCATGCGAACCACCAAAGTGTCGGAGCCCGCCACTACCATGCAACAACTGGAACAGCGACCTTCTACACTTAAAGCTACAAGAGATAACGATATTAGTTCAACATAACGATAGTTATCCTGTCCTTGAAGTGGTCAGTATAGCTATTTTTTTATTGAACTTAACTAATTGAATGAGGGGATCTACATGAAAGGAATAGGAGGCGCATTGGCAATGTTTACGAAAAAAGAACCGGACCCTAAAAACCCTGAAGCTAAACAGAAAAACAACCAAAAATACAGCAAAGCACAGTTCGCCGAATCCCGGCAACTTAGCCGGATCGAGAAAGACATTTTGGCAGCAGTTCTGCTGGAACAAGAAACATACACCTTACAAGAAGCACAGCAGCACATCCAACAATTTATGAATGGGGAGGCACAATAATGGCTGGAGGAACATGGACGACACAAAACAAGGTACGCCCCGGCGTATATATGAATTTTGCATCAGAGGGCTCATTGCCGGGTACGGTAGGGGAGCGGGGAACGGTGGCATTGGCCCTTCCATTGTCATGGGGGCAAACAGGCTCAATCCTGACGGTACAAGCAGGTGAAGATGTACAAGCCAAATTGGGCTATGACTGGACAGCACCGCAATTGCTGCTGATCCGCGAGGCGTTGAAACGGGCACAGACCTTGCTTCTCTATCGTCTCAATGTGGGTACAAAAGCAAAGGCAACACTGGACAAACTGACAGTGACAGCCCAACACGGGGGTGTGCGTGGTAATGATCTGGCTGTTGTGATCTCCACGAATATCAATGAACCAGAACAATTGGATGTCTCCACGTTGCTTGCGGGTAAAGAAGTGGACAAACAAACTTCATCCACCATCGAAGCTCTGGAATCCAACGCATACGTCACATTTACTGGTGAAGGTGCACTCACAGCTATAGCTTCACTTCCACTAACAGCTGGATTGGATGGTACAACAACTAACCAGGAGCATGCTGATTTCCTGACCAAGCTGGAAGTACTGGATTTTAACACGGTTGGTCTGATTTCAGACGATGCCACACTCAAGTCAGTCTACACAGCTTACATCAAGCGTTTGCGTGATACCGAGGGCAAGAAAGTGCAACTCGTTCTGTCCGATTATCCTGCTGCAGATCATGAAGGGATTATCAGTGTCAAAAATGGTGTTGTGCTCGCAGAAGGTACCGTTCTTACGCCGAAACAAACCGTAGCATGGACTGCTGGCGCAACAGCGGGAGCTGACCTGAATGAATCCCTGACGTTCCGTGCGTATGACGATGCCGTGGATGTGAACGGACGATTGACACATAGTGAGACAGAAGCAGCATTGCGCAACGGCGAGTTTGTGTTTACGGCGAGCAGTAACCGCGCGGTGGTGGAGCAGGATGTAAATACGTTCCGTTCGGTGACACCGGATAAGGCACATCATTTTGCCAAAAATCGTGTGGTGCGTGTTCTCGATGGCATCGCTAACGATATGAAACGTATTTTCGAGTCCTATTACATCGGCAAAGTGAACAACAACGAAGATGGGCGCAGCCTGTTCCGTTCCCAATGTGTTACTTACCTGAAGCAACTTCAGGATATTGGGGCGATTCAAAATTTTGATTCCAAAACAGATATCACTGTTGCTCCGGGTAACGAGACCGACAGTATTCTGATCGAGATTCAGGTCCAACCTGTGGATTCCGTTGAAAAAGTATATATGAAAGTGAAGGTGGTTTAAGATGGCATTTTTGAAAGCAAGTGACACAATCTCCGGCCAGGAAGGCCGCGCATACGCAACGATTAACGGACAGACGGAAGAAATGTTCTATGTGAAGACGCTGGAAGCAACGGTAGAGAAACAAAAAGCAGAGGTCAAAACCTTGGGCCGCCGCGGCGTACAGCACAAAGCAACCGGTTGGTCCGGTTCGGGTTCCATGACAATCTTTTATACCACTTCCCGTTTCCGCGAGCTGATGCTCCAGTACATGCAAAATGGTGTGGACACGTATTTCGACATTGAAGTGACCAACGAGGATCCTTCGTCCACGATTGGCAAACAGACGGTGACCCTCAAAGGCGTCAACCTCGACAGTGTAATCATGGCATCTCTGGATACCGAGGCTGAGGCGTTGGAGGAAGAAGTGAGCTTTACCTTTGAAGATGTCGATATGCCTGTATCGTTCAATTTGCCGAAGTAATGTAGCATGAAAGCATAATGATTTGAGATTTATAAAGAGTATAAATTAACAGCACGTTTGTAAAAAAAACCTGTTCAACTTGCCTGTGTTACGGGCTATTTGGTATGTCAAAATACTGTTCTTCGCCGCTTCGTGCGGGGGGGGGCCTAACTTTAGAGGAGGAACAATACATGAGTGGATTGAGTATGTTTTTTGCCCAAAATGCAGCAACGGATACAACGGAGGAGTTTATCGTTTCTCCCCGATTCAAAGATGAAAAAGGCGAGCCGGTTGCTTGGAAACTGCGCAGCATGACCGAGGACGAAAACCAGGAATGCCGCAAGGCAGCTACCCGCAAAATTAAGGGCAAGAATGGTGTCTACACACCCGACATTGATGCGAATGATTACATGGCTCGCCTGATGAGCGCAAGTGTAGTATTTCCCGATTTGAAAAACGCAGAACTCCAGCGTTCATATGGCGTGATGGGGGCGGAATCGCTTTTGCGGAAAATGCTGTTGCCTGGGGAATTTGCTTCGCTCGGCGAACAGGTTCAGAAGCTGAACGGTTTCAATCAGGATATGAACGAACTGGTGGATGACGTAAAAAACTAATTAAAGAGGGCGATTCCGAAGCCAATCTGGCTTATTACGCTCTCCACGAATTAAACATTTTGCCGCACGAGCTAATGGCCTTCTCCATGCGAGAACGAGCAGCCATTTACGCGATGATCTCCATCCGGGTGGAAGAAGAGAAGAAAGAACGGTCCAAGAATCGCGCCCGGAAGAAATAAAAAGGAAAGGAGGGAGAAATAGATGTCTGATACAAGTATCACTGTAATTAATCCTCCATCCATAAATAATCTGATCAATAACTTAAATCTAGTTCAGGTAAAAACAACCGAAATTTTGAACAACTTCAACCAGATTAACCATGTTAATTTGAATCAATTTAACCAAACGAACATATCCAACCACTTTAATCAAATAAACCAGCAAATGAATGTAACGATTAATCTGATGGAAAAGTTGGAGGATACGGCTGATGATACAAGCAATGCTTTGGGTGATAATCTGAGCAAACTCTCCAAGTGGGTGCAAATGGTAAAGTCCGCTGGAAGTGTTGTGTTAAAAGCTGCTGCTGAACAAGAAGACTTCAAATATCGTTACATGGTTGCCGCAGAAGATCCGGTGCTCGGGGAAAGCATCTATAATAAGTATCGAGATCAAGCCTTCAAGAGTGGTCAAGATGTCAATGATTCGCTTAAATCTTCTCTGGGCTTCTTGCCTTTGGCACAAAATACAGGGCAGGTAGATAAGTTAAATGAAATGACTCAAAGATTGAGTATGTTGTCACCGGATAATAAAAGTCTATCAGATGCATCCAAGGCTATTGTTAGTGCCATGAATGGAAAGAATACTGATTTGGCGAGTCAATTTAACATACCGGAAAGTGCATTGACCGGTGCTGGATTGGGTGAATTTATACAGACTAAAGACCTTGGCAGTTTTATACAGGGTTTGCAGACGGTTCTTGAAATGCAAGGTTACACACAAGAAGCCTTTGATACGATGCTGGATTCTCCATTGCAAAAATGGACGGCTCTCCTGAATCAGTTCAATGGAATACTATCTGAAATCGGGACAAGAGCTTTGGAAGTTTTATCTCCTGTGCTTGACCGATTAAACGAAGCAATAAGCTCAGGTCAGTTCAGTGCTTTTATCGAATGGATTGGTGGAGCATTTGCAATAATCGCTCAGGTGGTAGCATTTATCGTGGATGGGTTCATCAATTTTGCTACAGTTGTGCAAGAAAACTGGGATATCATTGCGCCTGTTTTGACTGCCATTGCTCTAGTGCTCCTAGCCAATATCATTATTACGCTCGGAGTTGTAATTGCTCAGGTTTATTCACTAGCTGTGGCATGGTTGGTAGCTAACTGGCCTATCTTGCTTGTCATTGGTGCTATTGCAGGGCTCATCTTCATTTTGCAATTATGTGGCGTTACAGCTGGGGATATGGTGGGAGCGATTATAGGTTATTTTTATATGGTTTACGAGTATATGAAATCAATTTTTGCATCCATTCTGAATTATTTCATATCTTGGGCTGAATTTGTCATTAATGTATTCAGAGATCCAGCTTATGCATTCCAAAAGTTATTTGTAGACATGGGACTCATTGTACTTCAGATTCTGTTCAACATTACAAAGGGAATTGAGGATTTTGCGGGTGGTTTTAAAGATCAAATCAACTGGATGATCGGAGGTATAAACAAATTAATACCCTATCTTAATAAGATTTTCGGGACCAATTGGGGCGGTATTAAACTAGTGGATGATGCTAGCATTCATTCAATGAGCGGTAAGATACAGGGTTTAATGAGTGACCTTGAAGCGAGTGCTCCTGAGAGCCAGAAGGACGTTGTTAGCCTGTGGAGAATGGATGCTTCTGCGGACTATAAGGATGCATTTGATATGGGATTTGACAAGGGGCACGATTTGATGGATACCACCAAAGACCTATTCCCCAACGGCTCTGATAAATTACCCGGAAACTTCGGCGGCTCAACTCCCAAAACACCTTCTATGCCATCGATACCAACTGCACCTGCTCCCACCGTTGTTCCCAATAGCAACATGAGTAACATCAATAAAATCAACAATATCGGACAGGTGGACAAGATCGGTGACGTGGATGGCACAGTGGATGTAACTAGCGAGGATCTGAAATTGATGCGTGAGCTTGCCGAGATGCAGGCAATTCAACGATTCGTCAGTCTGACGCCAACTGTTCAGGTCACCACGGGTGATATCAACAGCGGACATGATGTAGACAGCATCATCAGCAAAATCACTGATGGACTGAACAGTCAGATCGTTTCCAGTGCCCAGGGGGTGTACGGTTAGATGGAATATTATATTCAACTAAGCTTCAATAACCGCTCTGAATATATGTTTTTCCCGGTCACACCAGAGAGCATTGAGTTTTCGGATTCGGGAGACGGTAGTACGTTTAACGTTAGTGCATTGGGTGAAATTAATGTGATCAAATCGCCGAAGCTGCGTGAAGTCAGTTTCAGCGGGATTTTTCCGGCAGACTACAGCCCGTATCATCTGAACTACGATGCAAGACATCCGGCAATTCAGAAGCAGTTTTACCGTGATCCCTATGAATATGTGAAAAAGATCATCCGTTGGATGCAGACGGGCAGACCCGTCAGACTGTTCTTTTCCAGTGCAAGATACACCATTAATATGGCTGTTTCCATTGAGAGCTTTGACTGGAAGGAGACAGCGGGTACGGTGGGGGATATCCAGTATGATATCAAGCTGAAGCAGTTCATTTTTTATGCCGCCAAAAAAGTAGTGCCACTCAAGGACAGCAAGGATACGGCTGCTTCGAAAACAAAAACCAAAGCCTCCCGGCCCAATGAAAAAATCCAGCCCAAGACCGTCACACTCAAAGCTGGAGACTCCTTGTGGTCTGTAGCCAAAGCCCATCTGGGAGATGGATCTCGCTGGAAAGAGCTGCAAAAGCTGAATGGCATCAAAGATGCACAACTGAAGAAGCTGCCGATTGGACTTGTGATCAAGCTTCCTTGAAAGGAGAGGGAATATGCAAGAGCAGATCAGGCTGGACGATAAGCTGGCAAACATGAAGGAACGGGTATTACTGGATGACAAGCAGGGCAACATCTGGGACATTAGCGAAATTGCCGGTGACATTACGTACAAAACCTCCCGCATCGGCAAGCCTTCCTCTCTGGAATTCACGTTGATCAAGGGCAGCCTGTACCAGAATAAGAAATTCACATATGAGAATGGATATGTTGTGAAATATATCAGCAACGAGGTAGGCATCTTTTACGGATATATCTTCTCAGTGGATAGTGGCAAGGACGAAAGTGTCAAAATCAAAGCCTACGACCAGATTCGTTATCTAACCGCGAATCAGACGTACAAGTTCGTTAACGCAACGGCTACGGATGTGATCAAACGAATTGCCAAAGACTTTCTGTTGAAAACAGGTGATCTGATCCAGCCAAAATACGTTATTCCGCGCATGGTATTTGATAACAAAAAGCTGATCGACATGATCTGTGAGGCGCTCGACCGAACGCTGATCTATGGTGGTAAAAACTATATCTTCTACGATGATTTCGGCAAGCTTGTGCTTCGGGATGTGGAAGAGATGCCTTACGGCTTTGTTATTGGGGATAACAGTCTGCTCACGGATTACAGCTATACAAGGTCGATTGACGACCAGACGTATAACAAGATCAAGCTGTATCGGGATAACAAGGATACGGGAAAAAGAGAAACCTATGTTCATCAGGATTCAGGCAGCATCCGTCAATGGGGGCTGCTTTTTTTGTACCAAAAAGCGGATGATGGCCTGAACGAAGGTCAGATTGATGAAATGCTCAAGACCCTGATGACCCTCCGCAATCGCGAGACACAGACACTGAAAGTGGATGCGCTCGGCGATTTCAAGGTGAGGGCAGGCAGTTTTGTCAACATCCAGATCGATGAACTGAAGATTAATCAATATTTTCTGGTAGACGAATGTACGCATAAGGTACAAGGCGGCGTGCACACGATGTCACTGGATTTGAAGGTGGTGTAACGATAAATGATGCTGGACGTGATTAAAAAGGCGGCGTTGGCCGCTGTAGATGCCAAGTCTCCCGTTCAGGTAATGTACGGAAGCGTGACAAACACACAGCCTCTGGAGATCACCGTTGAACAACGGTTAGCATTGGCTGAGCCTTTTCTTGTACTGCCGGAATCCGTAGTGAACAAAACTTGGACAGTGGGTGACCATGTCTTGTTGTTACGTGTTCAAGGTGGAGACAGCTTTGTTGTGCTGGATCGGCTGGTGAAGCCATGATTCCACAGGGTGCGCAGATTAGCGCTGAAGATCAGGAAGAAACTACTGTACCTCCAAGTCTGACGTATGTATTTCAAGCTTCGGGACAGCGAATTGGGAGGCTGCAATTGGATGGAAAAGATGCGGTAAAACAGGCAGTGTATAAAGCGTTGTCGACACGCCGCTATGAGCATCTAATCTATTCCGCGGATTACGGCATGGAATGGTCCTGGGAAGGAATGGCTGGGAGATCCATGGTTGAATCGGAACTGGAACGCTGGATCCGCGAAGCGTTGCTTCCGGATGATCGCATTTCGGATGTAACCGAGTTCGATTTTGTCCACGAGGCCGATGGCGTACGGGTTTCTTTTACCGTGGAAACGGATTTTGGCAGCTTCAGGGAAGAGACGGAGGTGAACATGGATGTATGAAGAGCAGACGTTTGAAGTTATTTTAAATCGAATGCTAGATAGAGTGCCGGATGGTGTGGATAAACGTGAAGGCAGTATTATCTATGATGCGCTTGCCCCAGCGGCTGTGGAAATGGCTCAGATGTATATAGAGTTGGATGTGAACGCCAATCTGAAGTTTGCGGATACAGCCTCTGGAGAGTATCTGGATCGCGCGGTGGCTTGGTCGGGCATTCGTCGGAAGGTCGCCACGAAGGCGCATTGGGTTGGTAGTTTCCGGGATAATGAAGGTAAGCCGGTTGAGGTTCCTTTGGAGAGTCGTTTTTCCACGGGGGATCGGGTGTATGTTGTTGTGGAACGCATCGCGGCAGGGCAATATGTGTTGGAGTGTGAGGTCGCGGGAGCGGAAGGTAATGAATATACGGGGGCCCTGCTGCCCATCGATTATATTGCTGGCCTGACGACAGCCGAATTGACACAGTTGCTGGTTCCTGGTGAAGACGAGGAAACGGATCAGGCCCTGTATGACCGATATCAGGATAAAGTTTCTCGTCCGGTCACGAGTGCCAACAAATATCAGTATGAATTATGGGCACGGGAAAACTCCGGGGTTGGCAAAGCGAAGGCTTTTCCACTATGGGATGGGCCAGGTACAGTCAAAGTGGCATTGCTGAATAACGAAATGCAAACACCGGCTGAGGCGGTTATCGAGGCAGTGCAGGAATATATCGATCCAACCCAGGATGGAATGGGCGAAGGTGCTGCTCCAATCGGACCTGTGGTCACAGTAGTGGGAGCGGAAGAGATACCTATTGATGTGGAGGTACAAGTCACGCTTTCTTCCGGTTCAACGTATGAGGGCGTGAAGACACTGATTGAAACGGGAGTTACGGCGTATTTGAAAGAACTGGCCTTTGCCGATCCGTTAGTTCGTTGGACACGGATTGCCAATGTCATTCTGGATATTCCGCCCGTGATCGATTATAGCGATCTGCTGGTGAATGGTGGTATGTCCAATCTGGAGATCGCCCCCGGCGCAGTAGCCGTTCTTGGGACGGTGAAGGTGACATGAGTAAAGCAGAGGTATTAATGACTCTTTTGCCCCCGTTGTATGAAAATGTGCTGGAGATGCAGCTTCTTACGGAGACCGAAGGTGTTGAGCTGGACAAGCTTACGGTGGGTTTGGAAAGTGTACTGGATCAATTCTACCCGGAGTCTGCGACCTGGGCATTGGAACGTTATGAGCGGGATTTGCAGATTCCTACAAATCAAGCCAAGCCAGAAGACCAGCGGAGATCCGTAATCATTTCCAAAATGCGCGGCAGCGGCAAAGTCTCAGGCTCCATGCTCAAGAACGTGGCGCAGGCCTACGAAAGTGGCGGGATTGATGTATCCGTTACGCCCGAGGAGTACTTGATCCGAATACGATTCATCGACACTTGGGGTTTGCCGCCCAATCTGGATGATCTGAAGGCAGCGATTGAAGATATCAAACCGGCACATATGACCGTGGACTACCGTCTGCGGTATTTGACGATTGCGGAGGTTGAAAGTATGACGCTGGATGAGATCGAACAGACCCGACAGGATAAATTTGCAGGAGGTGGAGCATAAATGAATGAACCGAAAACACCGAATCTTGGTTTGAATAAGATTGACCGTTCCTCGCCATCGACGACCTATTTTGATCTGGATAAGTATTTGGATCAGAACTGGGAGAAGGTTGACGAGGGTGTTGCAACACGAGATGAAGTTGAGGAACTTCGCCAATCGGTAAACGAGATGGACATTCCAGACGCATCGCTGACTCAAAAAGGTAAAGTGCAGTTATCAAGCAAAACAAACGGAATATCTGAAGAGTTTGCACCAACTGAAAAGGCGTTAAATGATGCAAGATTAGCTGCTCAAAAGTACACAGATGATAAGACATGGCAGAAGTACAAGCTTACACAGGATAATGGAGAACCAACCTTAATTGCCGCTAATTACGACCTAAACACTTTGAAAGCAACTGGCGTTTATGGTTGTCAAAATGCAGTGAATGCACCTTTGGTGAGTAGGGCATGGGAAATAAGGGTTGTTCGATCTGTATCATTAGATTCTATTATCCAGGAAGTCACTTCTTACACGACCGGAACAGATACCCAAGTGATGAAATATATTAGGAAAACGCAAAACGCAAGCGCTAATCCTTCTACTTGGACGGCGTGGCAATTGATGACACCACAACCAAACGTATGGGGGGCGTTATGATTGGCTGATGTACTCAGAAAAATGTATGGCGGTGTAGTTCCGACAACGTTTAATGATTTATACACAGTTCCACCGGGAAAGAGAGCTGTTTTAAAATCCTTGACGCTGTGCAATCAAACTTCGAGTGACCAACTTTACCATATTGAATTGGGTGGATTATCTTTTGTGCATTTGCAGACGATCAAGGCATACGATACTCTCGTTATTCCCGTTTTTGATCAAGTATTAACTGCGGGGTCAAGAGTACGCATATGGTCGCAAAACGCAAATTCAATTGTTGCGCGTTTAAGTGGGTATGAAACGGATAGAACAGACTTGATAACAATAAGAGCGAATTTGACCGCTACAGACACAACAATTCTAAGTGGTGGAGCGGCAATGCTGATTAAGTCTATCGCGGTATGTTGCCGTACCACAGACCCGGTAAAATTAAACCTGCTATTTGGGAATGATTATATAATTTCAAATAGAGCACTTGGAAAGTTAGAAACTTTATTCATCCCTGTATCAGATCAATATTTTCCAGCCGGGGAAATAATAAAAAGCGGAGCGCCTGGAGTTACCGGGTCAGCTAATGTGGTAGTCCATATCAATGCACAGGTGGTGACCTAATGCCGACACTTGATAATTACTCACTGGGCAATTACGGGTTGGGCGGATGCGACAAAGATGCGCCTATGACCTTATTGTTCCAAAGCGGCGATGTGGCTTCTTCTAGTAGCACTTTGAGTTCCCTTAGCTTCGACCAACCCCAATTTGCCGGGCCTAATTTTTATTATATATCCGCAACCAACACTACTGGTGTAATACCAAAAATGATAATCGTCAGAAGAGGGATCGGCACGACAACAACCAGTGTATTTTTAAGAGACGTAAAAAATGCATCGGGTTATTCTCTTTGTTTTTGTAGCGCATCAGGAGGGAATTTTATTTCTATTTCCACAACTTTTACAGGTTTTTTTGTGACCAGTTCTTCGATCAGGTTGCCCGTTGCGATCAATGATACTAACTACAGATGGGAAGCATGGGGTTGACATAGAGAGATAGCAGGGGGAAAGGGTGTGACGTTGTGAACCGGGAAAGCTTATACCGCATACTCACAACATGAAGAGATATATAGCGTGGGGATCACATAGAGATAACCAGCGTACTTATATGGTAGCGTGCCTACATGGTACGCTATTTTTATGCCCTCTGTAGTGGTCAGAAAGGGTACTCAAAAATTACAAACACCCCACAATTATAGCTGGGGTGTTGTTCTTCTATGTGAACAGACTTTTTTTGCTAAGTAAAAGGCGCTGAGATTATTAGAACTTCACAGTGTAGTAGTTTCTGTCGCGAAGTATTGGATCAGAAATTTTAACATCAGAAACTTTTACGCCTGGCTTAATTAACTTACCAACAGATACACTTGACCACTCGTTTACAGTAATATTTCCCGAAGCGGTTGTTCCACCCATATACTCGACTCCAGTATCTAAAGTATAGATATCAATAAAATGGATGGAAGCCCATTTTGGAAATGTTGTTGGTTCTTTTTTAACTAACACATCGAATTCAACAATCGCGTATGTAGCACCTTCTCCTGCAGGTGAGTCATTGAAACTACTATCATATCTAACACCTGTAACTTTAATGTCAAAATAAGGTGTTTTGACAACATCGCCTACATTGTAAATCTTGCTTTGTGTTTGGCTTGTAGTGCTAGGGGAGTGGAGGAATTGTTGTTCAAAAACGATTCTCCTTTAGTTTCAAACTCAATTTTCTTTTGCTCTTTGTCATAAATTAATTTGTAACCAGTCATTTCTGCAACTTCACGAATAGGCAAGTATGTTTTTCCGTTATAAACCAGCGTGTCAGATTGCAAATTTTGTTCCTTGCCATCAACAGCGAATGAAAATTTGGTCAATATGGCATTAACCGTAGAGGGGGGCGGCTGCAGCAAGGGTTGCTGATCCGATCATCATGCCAATACCGAGAGTGGCCACTGTTTTAAATAATGATTTTTTCAAAGTGTGAGTCTCCTTTATAAATGGGGTATACACTTTATTTCGGTAAACACTGGAAATAGTTTATAGCACCTCTCCCAAAAAGACGGTACTTAATATGTTTGCCTAAATGAAATCACATCGATTTTCCCGGATGGGTCGAGGGCATAAAAATGAAGGAGGGAAGGCCATGTTTAATCGAGGGGGATTTAACCGCATGGCCTTTAACCGCCAAATATCCGTATTCGTGTTTGGTCGTGCTGTCGCAGACGTTTCCGGATCTGCGGCGGCGGTCGGCACGATGGAAATGACGGGTTCGGCGCGGTTATGGATGTGGCAACCAATGCTAAGGCGATTACATTTGAGAGGTTCCGAAACGGGCTATCATGGATGTTAGTTTTGGTAAGGTCGCGAAAGATAGCCGATACCATGTTTAAATTTCTGTAATTCACAGGTCAGTTCAAACCAGGTGATCAAATTATCATAGATGCCAACACATTTAAAATCACACAAAACGGCATGACCGCTTCACATTTACTATTTTAGAAGGCGATTTTATTAATTGAAATTTAAATCTAAATCTTAGTGAAAACAATTTAACATGGACAGACCCTTGTTCAGGGAATAAACGAACTTGTATTAAGGACTACACGCAATCCACTAATTTTTTTTTTGTTTCTAAAACGATTATACGAATCACAAAGGAGGTGAAACCATGGAAAGATGGGATACCCTATGGAAATGGGGAATTGCGCTGATGAGCAGCTCGGCAACCTACTTCTTCGGAGGCTGGTCAGGAGTGCTCGGTGTATTGCTTGTATTCGTCATCCTCGACTACCTAACGGGCATCGCGGCGGCGGGCATGAGTGGCAAGTTAGAGAGTAATGTTGGCATGTTCGGCATCGCCCGAAAGGTATTTATATTTGCAATGGTTTCGGTGGCTCATCTGGTGGACGGTGTTCTGGGAGACGGACATTTGTTCAGGGATGCGGTCGCCTTTTTTTATATCGCAAATGAGTTGTTGTCCATTATCGAAAACGGGGGTAAGTTGGGCGCTCCGATTCCGCCAGTGATTCGGCAAGCTATTGAAGTGCTCAAGGGCAAAGGGGGAACCGGGGAACTCCCCGGTAAATTCTCCCCAAGTGCCAAAGACTCTTTTTCACAGGCTGATCCGGATGACGTTGATTCACAGGCTGGAGATAGTAAGAAGTAATGCGACTATAGCAAGCTAGCACGTGAAACTAAACATAACTCAACACATCAGGGACACGCACACAAGCAACCCCTGATCCAACCGCATTAACTATAGGAGCATTTTGCATCAATCCAGAGAGTGACATCCAATCAGCAATGTATAGATCAGAATGCTCTAATCTGTCTATACTTGTACCCGGGAACGCTTGAATCGAATGATGTAAAATGCTGAACAAACGGCAATTTGCCGCATAAAGGGTGTGAGAAACATGCAAACGAGAAGTTCGGGCAACACACAGGGCATTGACGTCTCCCGATACCAGGGCAATATTGACTGGGCGAAAGTGAAGGCAAGTGGCATGACATTTGTATTTATCAAGGCAACCGAGGGACAGACATATACCGATCCAAATTACCAGAAAAATGTAACCGGTGCACTGGCGGCGGGCATGCTGGTCGGAACGTATCACTTCTTCCGCGCAACCTCTACCGATGGTGCCAAAGCTGAAGCGGCACATTACGCCAATACGCTTAACAAAGTTGGAGGCGCCAAAGCGTTACAACTGCCACCCGTCATGGACTACGAGAACAACCCCGGCAACCTGAGCAAAGCGCAGATGAATACGGTTGCCAAAGCTTTTTTAACCGAACTACAACGTCTGACAGGTGTAAAACCGATCATATACACGGGCAATTCATTTGCCGGGAATTTTGACACATCACTCAGCTCATACGATCTGTGGATCGCACGTTACAGCAACACACGTGTACCGGAAGACCAGCCGGCATGGAAGCGTTGGACGTTCTGGCAGTATACGGATTCAGGCAAGGTGAATGGCATTAGTGGCAACGTGGATATGAATGAATTCGAGGGAACAGCGGCACAGCTCAGAGCAAGATACGCAGCAGCCACTCCGAACCCCCCGGAGCCATCCAATCCGACGAATCCAAGTCATCCGAATCCACCAACCGAACCACCGAAAGGGGGCGAACCGATGACAGCCGAAGAGAAAGCAGCGTTTGACGCGCTCAAATCTCAAGTGGATAAACTGCAGGCACGTCAGCAAATGGAAGTTCCAGTATGGGCGAAAGCTGCTGTGGATGCAGCGCTGGCATATGACACCAAAAATCCATTGTTCAGCATCGATAATGGGGCGAGTTATGATTTTTACCGTTTTATTACCGTGATGCATCGCAGAGGTTTGTTTAAAAAGTGAGCTGATTCTTAGCAAATTAAAATGTTGATCTTATCTGAATAGGGATGAAATGGAGAAGGGACACAAGACGTTTTTTGTCGAACTGTGTTCCTTTTTTGTGTTTTGTGTAAGTAATATTGACGCATATAATAAAGTTGAAAACATATGTCTGTAAATCTCTTGTCTAATTGATTAATGTGATGTAAAGTAAGTTACACGAAATTGTTTTTCACTACGGTTTATTTACACAATCCTCCTCATCATGACAAAACCATAACATAAGAAGTTATTGTAATGTCTCCCTGTTGTACAATCCAACATCTCAAGATGACTCGTTCATACGTTATACACATCCAATCTGCAAGAGAAAACCACCGTTTTAAAAAACTTACACGATCTAAACAACCTAGCCTATGTTGAGTTTCTTTCGTCCGTATTGCAAACGATACCTAGTCCAGCTCCCACACTGCATACTCAAGACGACATGCTCAAGGAACAGACTTTATTGCGTAGCCAGCAACGTAGTATTCATATGCCCATCTGTATTTTCAATCTACTGACTTGAACATGCTCTTACCGGTCTGTAACCGTTTGCTGTTGCTTATTGACCTAAGTTCAAATAAAACGCAAAAATCATAAGCAGCAATCTCATTCAATTTCATAGATTCATCTCACAAGATACGTTGTTGAAGCTTTTTCTTTTTCTATAAAAGTAATCAATCCATGTCCTCAATCCTGTGCACGATGATCTCATATTTACCTGTATCCCATACGTATCCCATGCTGCTTTTACATTTCATCCATGTCGTACTTTTCCCAGAACTTTAATTCAGGTATCGCAGGCATTTAAAGCCTTTTATATGATACATAGCACCAAACCGACTGCCAACATTGGAGATCTTTCATGCCAGAATCACACACATTATGAGACAGGGAAGGGTGTTGTACGTATGCGAATGAGAAAAAAATGGATGTCCGGTGTTCTAACGATGGCCTTAAGTACCGTATTGGTGTTGTCCGGTTGCTCCAGTAACGAGAGTGGAGAGAATACGCCTGCTCCGGCAGAAGGAAACGACCCTCCAACCGAAGCGGTAGCGCAGGATACGATGATTATGGGGCGTGGTGGGGATTCCGTAGCACTCGACCCGGCAATTGTAACTGATGGGGAGTCGCTGAAGATTGGACATCAGGTGTTTGATTCATTGCTGGATTACAAGGAAGGCGGAACAGAGGTCGTTCCTGGACTGGCAGAGAGTTGGGAGATTTCGGCAGATGGGCTCAAGTATGTGTTTAAGCTGAAGTCCGGTGTGAAATTCCATGATGGAACTGACTTCAACGCCGAGGCTGTTGTGTTCAACTTCAACCGCTGGGGTGATCCGGCGAGTGAATATAAATTCGAAGGAGATTCCTTCGATTATTATGATTCCATGTTTGGTCCAGAGGATGGACGTGTGATCAAGGAAGTGAAGGCGACGGACGAGACTACGGTGGAGTTCACATTGAACCAGCCACAAGCGCCTTTCCTGCAAAATATTGCGATGACGCCATTTGGCATTGCCAGCCCAACCGCAATTCAGGAGAAAAAAGAAAACTTTAAGAGCGAGCCTGTGGGCACCGGCCCATTTGTATTCAAAGAGTGGAAGCGTAACGACTCCATCACCCTGGAGAAAAACGCGGATTATTGGAAAGAAGGACTACCGAAGCTGAACAAAGTTATCGTGCGTTCGATTCCGGATAACACGGCTCGCTTCAATGCCCTGCAAAACGGCGAGATTGATGTCATGGAAGACCTGAACCCGGACGATCTGTCCATCCTTGAAGGCAACAGCGAGTTGCAGAAGATCGAGCGTCCACCGTTCAATGTGGCGTATATCGGCTTTAACTTCAAAAAGAAACCATTTGATAATGTCAAAGTCAGACAAGCCCTCAACCATGCGGTGAACAAGCAGGCCATTATTGATGCGTTCTTTGCTGGACAAGCAGAGCCTGCTGTCAACCCGATGCCGCCAACGCTGTGGGGGTATAACGATACCATTGAGGATTACCCATATGATCTGGAAAAAGCAAAAGCTCTACTGGCCGAAGCTGGCTTCCCTGACGGTTTGCCTGATCCGGTAACCTTCTATGCAATGCCGGTATCCCGCCCGTATATGCCTGATGGCAAGAAGGTAGCAGAAGCAATCCAGGCTGATTTTGAGAAAATTGGCGTGACTACAAACATCGAATCCCCAGAATGGGCGACGTATCTGGATGATGCCAAAGCCGGGGAGAAAGATGATATCTACATGCTCGGCTGGACGGGTGACAACGGGGACCCGGATAACTTCCTGTACACTTTGCTCGACAAAGACGCCATTCCGGGCAACAACCGCAGCTTCTATGTCAACGAAGAGTTGCATGTGTTGCTGACCGATGCGCAGAAAGAAATAGATCAGGAGAAACGTGCCGAGCTGTACAAACAAGCGCAGGCAATTATCAAGGAAGACGCACCGTGGATTCCACTCGTGCACACCACGCCAATTCTGGCGGGTAAATCAAACCTGAAAGGTTTTGTACCATCGCCACTGGGCAGTGAATCCTATGCTGGTGCCTACTTCGAATAATACAGACGTAAGTTGAGCTTATCCATTTCAGGATAACGGAGTGTGCAGAATCACTCTGAAGAGGGTACTGCACTCGGAGTGAATAGTGTAATTTCTTTCTATTAAAGCGCTGGTGAGACGAAATGCTTGGCAGAACCCACATCCGGACGTAACTATCCAAAGCATGCGTTTCTGCCGGCGCTTTTTATTTTGCACGATATGTCGAAGGCAGGTGAACAGGATTGAACAGCTATATTGTCAAACGTGTGCTTGTGTTGCTGCCCGTACTGCTGGGCATGACCCTGATCGTCTTTTCCATCATCCACGCGATTCCGGGTGACCCGGCCGAGACCATACTTGGGCAAAAGGCAACCGAACAATCCAAGCAGGCCCTTCGTGACCAGCTCGGTCTGGATAAACCTTGGTTCCAGCAATATTTCGCCTACTTGGGCGATTTGCTCAAAGGAGACCTGGGAACGTCCATCCGCACCAAGGTGCCTATTGCCCAGGAAATTGTGCCTTATCTGACAGCAACCCTTGAATTAACGATGGCAAGTATGTTGTTTGCTGTCATTATTGGGGTGAATGCCGGGATTGTCAGTGCATGGAAGCACAACTCCTGGTTTGATTATTGCTGTATGGTTATTGCTTTGGTGGGTGTATCGATGCCAATCTTCTGGCTCGGTCTGATGGAACAATGGCTGTTTGCGAACAAGTTGCAGTGGCTGCCATCCATTGGACGCATGAATGCACGTGATCCGGTGGATGCCATTACGGGCTTGTATGTGCTGGATACGATGATTGCCGGACGCTGGGATCAGTTGTGGACTGTTACAAAACATTTGTTGCTCCCAAGTATTGCGCTTGGTACGATCCCGATGGCCGTTATTGCAAGGATGACCCGTTCCAGCATGCTGGAAGTCATGAGTTCCGATTACATTCGTACAGCAAAGGCGAAGGGACTGGGTCCGTTTTTTGTCGTATATGGACATGCACTCAAAAATGCGTTTATCCCTGTGCTCACGGTTATAGGCATCCAGACCGGATCGTTGCTCGGGGGTGCGGTGTTGACCGAAACGATCTTTGCTTGGCCGGGCGTGGGACGTTATATATATGAAGCGATTAGTTCACGTGATTATCCAGTGATCCAGAGTGGTATTCTGATCGTGGCCTTCTTTTTCGTGGTGATCAACTTGATTGTGGACTTACTTTACGCCGTGTTTGATCCTCGGATTAGTTATAAATAGGATTCCATCATTCATATCCAGGAAAGGAGACACCGCATGGCCAAATTATCGACCAATACCGGACCATCCATTGACGCTGCGTCGGCGAGTACATCCGGTCCATGGCGGGAAGCGTGGAGAACGTTTCGGAAAAATCGGCTTGCGCTTGCAGGTCTGATTATTATCGTATTTTTTATCCTGTTGGCCTTCCTCGCGCCATACATTGCACCTTACGATTACAAGGAACAGGTGCTGGTGGATCGGCTTCAGGCTCCTTCGGCAGAGCATTGGTTTGGTACCGATGATCTGGGGCGTGATGTGTTTTCCAGAGTGCTGCATGGGGCTCGTATTTCATTGTGGGTGGGCTTCTTCTCCGTCATTGGTTCCATTATTGCGGGCACGCTGCTTGGCCTGATTGCCGGATTTTATGGAAAATGGGCGGACATGCTCATTTCGCGTCTATTTGATATCCTGCTTGCCTTTCCGGGGATATTGCTCGCCATCGCCATTGTGGCGATACTGGGCCCGTCATTGCAAAATGCGCTGCTCGCCATCGCTATCGTGAACATCCCGACCTACGGAAGGTTGGTGCGTTCACGAGTACTCAGCTTGAGACAGGAGGAATTCATTACGTCGGCGCGGACACTTGGAGCAGGCAACGGGCGAATCTTGTTTCGCCATATCTTGCCCAATAGTCTTACTCCACTGATCGTGCAGGGTACACTCGGGATTGGAACGGCGATTATCGAAGCTGCTGCACTCGGATTTCTGGGCATGGGCGCGCAACCACCCGACCCGGAATGGGGTAAAATGCTGTCGGACTCCCGTCAGTTTATACAAAAAGCACCGTGGACTCTCATCTTCCCCGGTGTTTCCATCATGTTGACCGTGCTCGGCTTCAACCTAATGGGCGACGGCCTGCGCGATACCCTTGATCCGAAAATGGCGAAAAAGTAGAAGTTTCTAATTCTAACCGTAATTGTTTCTCCCCATGCCGGTTCGAACTTTGGTTCGAGTCGGCTTTTGTATTGCCTGCGGGTTTACGTTAAAATGATTGATGATGTGCAAAAGTTGAAGGGTTATTCGATCTTTTTGTTTAAAATAACCGCCTGCGTATTGACACCCATTTTTCCCATATGTTATATAAAAGGAAGGGTTTAGCACTCCGATCATTAGAGTGCTAACAAATGATGTTTTTACTACACGACTACATATGGAATGATTCTGTTTTTGAAAATAGAGATTGAACCTGAGTAGGACATGTGAAGCCAAGGGGCGCACAGACCTGAAGAAGCGAAATGTTTGCTTAATCAACAGACTTCATTTAAATAGAAGGCTCTAATCCTCATACAAGTTCCTGATTAAATGCGAAAGTAGTGCAGGGGACGAAATCGATTTGGAGGAAGCGAAGCGTTCGCCTTTATCACCGAGTTTCTCCCTTTTCAAAAGAGAATCAAAGAAATTCGGGGATAACAGCGATCCGAAAAACGATTCGTAACCGGAACGGCTACATTGCTGAACGTCATGCATTTTGAAGATTGGCTATTCTAGTGGATCTGATGATCAAGTGTTGAGCTTCGAATGATTTTCTGTCACTCGCAAGTTTTGTATGAGAAACTCAAGGTTTACTTTCTATTTTCAATCCAATCATTCGATATCCAATTTGAAAGGAGTCCAACCATTCATGGCTAAAAAAGAATTCCAGGCAGAATCCAAACGTTTGCTGGATATGATGATCAACTCCATTTACACCCAAAGAGAAATCTTTTTGAGAGAATTGATCTCCAACTCCAGTGACGCCATTGATAAAATTTACTACAGAGCCCTAACGGACGATTCACTCGTTTTCAACAAAGAGGACTACTTCATCAAGCTCACCATCGACAAAGAAAACCGCACGCTCACACTGACAGATACCGGTATCGGGATGACGCAGGAAGAGCTGGAGAACAACCTGGGGGTTATCGCGAAGAGTGGTTCCCTGGCGTTCAAGAAGGAAAATGAAGCAAAAGACGGCCATAACATCATCGGACAATTCGGGGTTGGTTTCTACTCGGCATTCATGGTGGCGGACAAGCTAACGGTAACGAGTAAAACGCTGGGCAGCGACGAGGCTTGGAAATGGGAGTCCGAAGGCGCGGATGGTTACACGATCACACCAGCTGAGAAAGATTCCGTAGGTACAGAGATCGTGCTGACGATTAAAGAGAATACTGAAGAAGATTCGTATGACGAGTTTTTGGAAGAGTACCGCCTGAGATCCATCATCAAGAAATACTCCGACTTCATTCGCTACCCGATCAAGATGGATGTAACGGGTCAACGGCCGAAAGAGGGCACAGAGAACGAGTTCGAAGAGTACCAAGAAGAACAAACCGTAAACAGCATGGTGCCGATCTGGCGTAAAAATAAAAGCGAACTGACCGAAGAAGATTACAATAACTTCTATATGGAAAAACGCTACGGTTTTGACAAACCGCTCAAACACCTGCACATCAGCGCAGATGGCGCTGTGGTATATAATGCAATCCTGTTTATCCCGGAGAACACGCCGTTTGACTACTACACGAAAGAGTATGAAAAAGGCCTTGAGCTGTACTCCAACGGTGTATTGATCATGGATAAATGCGGGGATTTGTTGCCAGATTACTTTGGATTTGTCAAAGGTATGGTGGATTCCGAAGACCTGTCCCTGAACATCTCCCGTGAGATGTTGCAACATGACCGTCAGCTTAGCCTGATCGCGAAGAACATTAAGAACAAAATCAAGAGCCAACTGCAAAGCCTGTTGAAGGACGAGCGTGAGAACTACGAGAAGTTCTACCAAGCGTTTGGTCGTCAATTGAAATATGGTGTATATAGCGACTACGGTGTGAATAAGGATACATTGCAGGATCTACTGTTGTTCACGTCTTCCAAAGAGAGCAAACTCGTGAGCCTGGACGAATACGTCTCCAGAATGCCGGAAGATCAGAAGTATATCTACTATGCATCTGGTGAGTCCATTAGCCGTATTGAGAAGCTGCCACAGATCGAGGGTGTTCTTGAGAAAGGGTACGAAGTATTGTACTTTACCGATGACATCGACGAGTTTGCAATCAAGATGATCACGAACTACAAGGAGAAAGAATTCAAATCCATCTCCAGTGGTGACCTGGGTATCGAAGATAACGCGGACAAAGAAGAAACGGACGCTCAGGACAACGACAACAAAGAGTTGTTTGAAGCGATGCAAGCTCAATTGGCAGGTAAAGTCAAAGCGGTTAAAGCTTCCAAACGTCTCAGAAGCCATCCGGTATGTTTGTCCACCGAAGGTGAATTGACGATTGAAATGGAGAAAATCCTGAAAGCTATGCCGAACAGTGAAAACGTACAAGCCGACAAAGTGCTGGAAATCAACGTGAATCACGATGTTTTCAAATCGTTGAAAGACGCTTTCGCGCAGGATCAGGAAAAACTGAACCTCTACACAAGCTTGTTGTACCATCAGGCATTGTTAATCGAAGGATTGCCAATTCAAGATCCAGTAGAATTCACCAACGATATCTGTAAGGTGATGGTGTAAAATCCTTCGTACAAGGGTGCGATAATATCCTTGATTCAAAAATTCATGTAGCTTCAAGAGTAGACTGCGTGAACATTAAGTTTAGTAGCTAAATCGCAACGCTGCATTCACCATATTCATCCGACAGGACATTTCCGTCCTGTCGGTTTTTGTTTTTTTACCCACAACGGGGAGGGCGCGGGGGAGGCAGACTATCATTGTAGTGATGGTTTTTCCGTTAGTAAAGGGAATTCAGAAAACCTGGAGACAACAGCGATCAGAAGAACGATCCGTAACCGGAACGGCTACCTGGTGGCACAGTGAGTACTTATGGTTGTTCAGCTATGGGAGCGAGCATATGTGAATAATGAGTTCCATGTGAATCATTATCATTTAGATGCACGGATGATAGTCTGGCAGGGTATAATAAGAGAAGATGACTGTTCATTACAAGTTGATGTAAGAAGAGATGACAATCGCAGACAGGTTTTACTTTTCGAAACCACAGATGTTGTGTATAATCACTCAAAATAGAGACAGTCGGCTAGGAGTGATCCCCATGCAATGGAACGATCTGAGAGAACATAGACAATATCCTGAATTAACCAAATTGGATGGATCTCGTGCAGCATATGAACGGGACTATTCGAGACTCATTCATTCACCGACCTTCCGTCGGTTACAGGGCAAATCGCAGGTGTTTGGCGCAGGAACGGGTGATTATTATCGTACTCGTTTGACCCATTCCCTGGAGGTGGCGCAGATTGCACGAGAGGCTGCCCGCAGCCTGATTCGTCGTTTTCCCGAAGTGGACTGGGACCGTGCGGATAACCCCGGCCTTATTATTGATTCAGAAGTGGTGGAGTGTGCTGCAATCGCACATGATTTTGGTCACCCGCCGTTTGGACATAAAGGTGAAGAAGTATTGGATGGTATTCTGGATGACCTCATCAACACCGAAGCTAAGAAAATCATGAAAAAAAGCCGCAGCGCCAAAGTTCCCAAGGTCGAGTCTGAAGTCCGTGCCGAGTTAAAACGGAAATACGAGCATTTTGAAGGCAATGCGCACAACTTCCGTCTCATAATGCACTTGGAGAAACGTGAAGATATCGACGGACTGAACCTGTCCGATGCGGTATTACTAGGAATCAACAAGTATCCGTACCCCGGGACAGAGAGCAAGAAAGGCATGTATCATCATGAGTGGCAATATATTCGTGAGATCCGTGATCGTTGGAACGTGCCGGCAGGCAAGAAGACGCTGGAAGCACAGCTGATGGATCTCTGCGACGATATTGCGTACTCCTCACATGACCTGGAGGATGGCATCAAAGCAGGCAAAATTGAAGTACATGAACATTTCCTGCAAGATCCACATGTGAATCGACTGATTGTGGATAAGATTACAACGCTGGAGGATCTGTTCTGGAACGGATGGACTCGAGAAGCGATTGGGAAAAAAGTAGAAGAGGTCCTCGCTTCGTTCCTGCGCATCTGGAATGAGAAGATGCCGTTCTGTGAGCATGATTACTCGCGTACCCGCCGTGAGGTGAAGGCCTACTGGGTGAGCTTTTTTGTAGGCAGCCTGGGCGTTATTGACGACGGCGACTGGAAGAAGGTCACCTTTGTCCGTGAAGGGGCTGAAGACCTTGATATGTTGCGTACGGTGAGTGTGCTCAAGAGTTTTGCCTGGGTGACGATGATTCGTGACCTGCGTGTGCAACGGCTACAGAAGCGAAGTGAATGGATGATTAAGCGATTATGGGATGCATTTCTTGATCCGGAAACGTCCAAATCCATTATTCCATCTGACTGGCTGCAGCGTTATGAGAAGGATCAGGCAAAAGCCCAGCCGATCTGGACTTGGGAACACATGGTGATCGATTATATCGCAGGAATGACGGATGCATTTGCCGAGAAAATATATAATGAACTCTACGGTCTGAAGGTGGGTTCGATCTACGATCTGGATTAAAATTAACCGATATAAAGGGAGATGAGACGCGTGGCTAAGCGAATGAGTGAGACGTTCAGTCTGGGCGTACTTGACCTAGTGCCAAGGTTAAACGATGCCACAGCGGAACAGGCACTTCAACAATCGGTTACACTTGCGCAACATGCCGAGTCTTGGGGATACGCCCGATACTGGACATCAGAGCATCATGATATGGCTGAACTGGCATCGGCCTCTCCCGAAGTACTGTTATCGCACATCGGAGCAAGGACAACAACGATCCAACTTGGCTCTGGTGCGGTCTTGTTGCCGCATTATAGCCCACTCAAGGTTGCGGAGTCGTTCCGCCTGCTGGCTGCGCTCTATCCGGGGCGCATTGAGCTTGGGCTCGGACGTGCTCCTGGCGGTGGACCTCATGCCACGATGGCACTCAGTGGCAATTACTTGCAGCATGTGTCCAAGCTGCCCGAATCACTTGCAGCACTCACAGAATTGCTCGAAGACCGCTACATGTACGAGGATCATTCCGTGACAGCTCGTCCGATTCCCAAGCTTCCGTTATCACTCTGGATGTTGGGAACTAACGTGAAGAGTGCAGAATTTGCGGCACGGTTTGGCATGGGATATGTATTTGGTCAATTCATGAGTGATGCCGATGGTACAGAGGCTGTAAGGCGATACCGGGAAGGATTTATTCCTAGTGCAACTATGAAGGAGCCTGAGGTTATGGTGGCAGTCAGCGTATTGTGTGCCGAGTCGGAGACGGATGCTATGGCCTGGAGTCGTGACATGATGGAGAGACGCGAGACAAATGGGAAAGAACGTTCAACTGAGCCGAATTCAAGTGGTATCACGATCTCTAACACGAATGATGCAGCCGTTATTGATCATAATGAATCGGTGCGGCACTATGCAGGTACAGCTGAGCAGGTATGGGCGCGATTGCAACAGGTGAGTAGCAGGTTGGATACGGAGAGGTTGCTTCTGGTTACGGCAGGACCAGATTATAAGCGCAGGTTGGATTCATATCGATTGCTGGCTGAGCATAAGACAGCAATACTGAACTAGGCTGATCGCTTTATGATTTTAGCCGTTGAAATCCGAACAAACCGAAGAGCTGCAGATCGGGACTTTACCGTATGCTGCAGCTCTTCGGTTTGAACTTTGTCAAGATTCAACAATCTTTTACAAAACCAAGCATCTTAATGACAAAATAATGTTATAATACTTTACGTCTATTTTCCTATCGATATAATATAGATAAGTTCTTTTGACAAGAGGTCAAAAGAAGGGGAAAACAATGACAAACGCACCTGCATTCGGGATGACCGAAGAGGTCAAGGGGGAAATCATATGTTCAGCAGATTCAAGATCAAGAGTATTGGTCTGCGTATCAGCATCGCGTTCTACTTGTTAATCCTCTGTTTAATTGTTTTGAGTGTCACGATTGTCACCCGGATGAATTCAATTGAAACCAATACCAATGAAATTACGAACAATTGGATGCCATCAATCCAGCAAATTAATCGGTTAAATTATACCACAGAGCGTGTCCTGTCACTAAGTTATCGTCACTTTGACGCGGAAGAAACAGACAAGGCATTTTTGTCAGAAGAGCGTACCAAGTATATTCGTGAAACGACGCAGGCGATTAAAATCTATGATCAGCAGGAGAAGTCTGCGGAAGAGCTCGAACACTGGACTGCGTTCAAGAACAAATGGGAAGCATATCTCAAGATTAATACGCAATCTATTAAGCTGAGTGATGAGGGTCAGACACAGCTGGCGAAGGAAGTAGCTGATAAAGGTGCTGATTCCTTCGACACCATGCAAGTCGATCTCGATTATCTCGTGGAATACAATCAGGAACAGTCCAATCTGGCGGCGACCCAAACGATCAGATCGGTGCAGGATGGTAGGTTAATCATCATTATCGGTGTTCTTGTCATGATTGTCATTACAGCGATCAGCATTCCGATTATTCGTTCACAGGTCGTGAAACCACTGCTACGTGTCATTAGTGCGGTGAAACTGATTGCAGAAGGCCAACTGAATGTTCAGGACATACATACCAAACATGAGGATGAGGTCGGTGTTCTGGCCAAAGCGGTGAATGACATGAAAGGTAACCTGACTTCCATGGTTCTGAGCGTCAGAAGAATTGCGCAAGCTGTCAATCTGCAAAGTGGGGAACTGGCGATATCCTCAGAAGAGGTTAAGATTGGTAGTCGCCAAATTGCTGTGACCATGGAAGAGTCAGCCAAGGCCGCGGAGAGCCAGGCAGAGACAGCCGTGGAATCAGCCCGTACGGTTGAAGTGTTGAATGATCACATTCAGAATCATACGGAACAAGGCAGTCAGCTACGCGTCATGTCGGATCTTGTACTGGAGCAAGGGCTGAATGGCCGCAAGGCGATGGAACAGTCGGTGCAGCAGATGCAACAGATTTCCGGTTCGGTCTCGGCTTCCATGAACAAGATGGAACGGTTGAATCGTAAAAATGAAGATATTTCCAAGCTGGTTCAGGTCATTCATGACATTGCACGTCAAACCAATCTGCTGGCATTGAATGCCTCCATTGAAGCAGCACGTGCGGGAGAGAGTGGACGCGGATTCGCTGTAGTTGCATCAGAAGTGCGGAAGTTATCTGAGGCTGTGCAGACTTCGGTTGAAGAGATCACAGCGATTACCGAGGATATTCAGCAGGAGTCACAAGGGGTAGTTGCGGAATTACGTACGGGCGTTCAGGAGACCGAACTGGGTCAGGAACATGTGATTGCTTCAGGACAACTCTTCCGTACAATTAACGAATCGGTGGAAGGCATGGTTGGTGTCATCAGCACGATGACAGATGGACTGGCAGGCATGCAGGAAGCAAGCGGACGAATGAATGATTTCAGTCAGCAGATTTCCGCTGTTTCGGAACAATCGGCAGCGAGTGTGGAAGAAGTTTCTGCATCGGCGGAAGAGCAAGTAAGTTCCATGGAAACGATTAGCGGCAACATTCAAAGTCTGAAAGAATTATCGGAAGATTTGCTTACATCCATTGAAAAATTAAAAATATAACCTTCTTCTTATAATAGAAGAAGCTGGAATCAAGCAGGCGGCGATTGGTGAGAAATCAGTATGATATATGAGCTGTTGGCCTATAACGTTTGCCAGCAAGAATGATTAGGATTCAATGTTATAATCTCAAAATTAAAGTAAGGCGTTCCTCAACAATGGGAACGCCTTATTTTTTTTCTTTCCAAATAGATACGTGCAAGGAAATGGATAGTTGTCTAGGAGCCTAACATTGTATACAATGACTACCTGAAGCAAACGTATGAGTTGTATTTGATATGTCTTCAATGAGCTTACTATTTATATAGAAGAAACATGATTAATGAAGGAAGGAGAGGGGGATTTTGCCTGATGAAACACTTGGTATTTACGCTACTTCTGGGAAACACCTCTACACCTTTGCTTGCCACGAGAACGAGCAAGAATTATGCATGCTGGAACTGAATACGCTGCTTGAACCGAGTTTGGAGATCTGTATGGATATGGGGTCGTATGTGTGGTCGGAACGATGTATTCCACCTGGACGCAGTCCTTTTATCCATGGCAGACTGGACGTGATCGGCGAAGGGGATGCCATGACTGATTTGCTTCCTCTTGCCAGAGATATTCATCTGTTGCCTGAAGAGACATTTAAGGTGGTTTGTCTGAAAGAAGGGGACCATACCCCTGATTATGCACAGTCTCGTCAACTGGAAAAAGAAGTTGGTATGTGTATTAAAGGCAAGGCACAGATGAAACAACCTAAGGTGACTTTCGGCCTAATCCGAACAGGAGAAAAATGGATCTTGGGCCAGTGGACAGAAGCAGATCGATCATGGCAGATTCACCGGCAGAAGCCGCAAAATTACTCAACTGGATTTGGCATCACGCTCGCCAGAGCGCTGGTTAATATTGCTGTTCCGAGAGTAGAAAACCATCTTTTGCTTGATCCATGCTGCGGTATGGGAACGGTTGTGATTGAGGCTTTATCCATGGGAATTGATGCAAAAGGTAACGATCTCAATCCGCTGGCTGTCCGAGGTGCACGTATCAATCTGCCGCATTATGGATATGATTCGGATCGAATCACACTGGGGGATATGAATGAACTGCAAGATTTGTATGATGCAGCAATTCTGGACATGCCCTATAACCTCTGCTCTGTACTTCCGGATGCTGAGCAACGAGCCATGCTGGAGAGTTTGCGCAGATTGGCAAAACGGGCGGTGATTGTTTCCACAGAGTGGGTAGAAGAGCACTTGTTGGAAGCGGGATGGGCTGTAAAAGAGTACCGAACAGTACACAAAGGCACGTTTATGCGTCATATTTGGCTTTGTATGTAAGCGTAAAAAACAAAAAAATCTACCTTAGGGAAATTTCCAGAGGTAGATTTTTTTATTGCTTACATATCCATTGAACTAACCGTTTACACTAGAACGTAGAGGACAGAAATATTTCTTTAGTTCAATGTAGATCGTTGATCTGATTTGCACAATATTGCATGGGAACGGGTGTTTGTGTTAATATTTATGACTATAATCCACAAGGTTCAACGGCAGGGTATCGCCAGCGACGTAAGCTTCCAGATTTTTGACGAAAATATCGACTGCTCGATCCGCGTATTGCTCTGTACTTCCTGCGATATGAGGCGTAATTAACACGTTATCCATGCCCCATAGCGGGTGGTCTGCTGGAAGTGGTTCTTCTTCGAACACGTCCAGTGCGGCGAAAGCAACTTGGCCGTTTTGGAGTGCATTCAACAACGCTTCCGTTTTCACACTGGGGCCACGGCCCACATTGACGAAGCAGGCACCGGATCGGAACTGCTCAAATGCAGTTTGATCATATATATGTTTGGTTTCATCGGTTAGCGGTAAAATGTTAATTACATAATCGCCCTGGCTCAAGGCTTCATGTAAACCAGTCATATCGTACATCTGGTCCACATTGGGGACATCCTTACCTGAGCGGCGAACTCCGATCGTGCGCATGCCGAGTGCTTTGAGAATACGGGCTGTTTCCGTACCAATCTCACCTACACCCACGATGACTGCTGTTTTGCCATGCAGTTCCGGCAGTGGTTTGGCAGGAGCTTTCCATTCGGCCTGCTGTTGATGCAGCATAGCTTGTCTCAGCCAGCGACTGTGGGATAACATCATGCCCAGAATAATTTCGGTGATTGGAATCGCGTGAACTCCATTTGCACTAGTGACCTGAACGTTCTTTTGTTGCAGATCTGCGAAGGGGAGATTGTCCACACCAGCAGACCAGACCTGAACCCATTTCAACAGGCTGTCCTGTTTCAATGCATGTTCTGTGACGAGTGGGGACCAGCCGAGAATAATCTCAGCTTCTTTCAACTCAGCGGGGTCCAATTCCTTGGCTTTTCCGAATTTCAGGGTGTATCCCGGTGCAGCATTCTGAATGCGTTGTTGCTGTTCTTCGGATAGAGATGGAAAACATACAATTTTACCCATAATGTGTGGTCCTCCTGAGATAAATAGTTTGATGAGTTTGATAATTAAAGTGTATCAGATTTGGTGTTGGATGTGCATTAAGGTGGGAAATGCAGGAATCTAGCCTTATTTGCAAATGGTTATATTTGTGTCACTCTATACTTACCCAACTTGAAACGATATGTATAGTTATGAAATAATAGAGCGAACTTTAGAGAGGTGTATGCAATGAATAACCAATCACATCAGGATCATTCCTCCCGACGGGAAAGATTGTTTGTAGCCATTCGTCTTCCTGTTGCTGTTCAGCAGTCTCTTCAGATGGATGCGAGGCTTGTACAGAACAAGCTGGATTTTCGTAAATGGACAGATCATAGAGATTATCATATAACCTTGCAATTTCTGGGGGATACGTTAGTTAGTGACATCGGACACCTGCGAAAAGCATTGCGCTCAGCAACAAGCGGATTCCAGCCGTTTGAACTTCAGCTTTCCGACTGGGGCACATTTGGGCTTGAAGAAGCACCTAAGGTGCTATGGAAAGGTGTTAGCGGAGAGATAGAGCGCTTGTTTTCATTGCAAAAACAAATCGTGCAGGCGACTTCGCCCCTTGGGTATGAAGCTGAATTAAGACCTTATGCTCCCCACATTACCATTGCCAGAAAATATCTGGGACAGGTTCCAGGTAATGAGAACAAAGGGGTATCTGGAGTGCTTCCGGAACATTCCACAGGTGCTAATTCATGGATGGTGGAGGACATTGTACTTTATGTGACAAGGCTGGGGCAATCGCCAATGTATGAGGTCGTGGATACGTACTCTTTTTCCTGATAATCATTTTTATGCCATAAAATCACATTGACATAACGTTTATCCCTATGTAATATTAGCCATCGTTATTCAAATTCTTTTTTTTGGGTTACTTAGTTAAGGGAATTGTTTCGACAGGAGGAATCTTCGAATGAACATTATAAGCAAAAATCGTTGGGTAGCACCGATGTTATCAGTGCTGCTTGTATGTATAGTGGGGGTAAATGTCGTTCAGGCGACGGGGAAGTGGAATGAAGCTAGTGATAGTAAACAGATGACCGAACTTGCGGCTTCTGGGCAAAATAACCAAACATCTACGCAGGAAGAGAGGCGCATGATGGAAGATGGGACAAGTCTGTCCTCTAATCTGTCTGCCCAAACCGTAGCGTGGACTGAATCTCTGCCAGCGAAGAACTGGCTTACGACTGCTCAAGAAGAGCAGGAAATGCAAGAAGCCAAGGCCAAGAACAAAGCTAGAGCGGTAGCTGCGGCCAAAGCCAAAAAAGAAGCTGCACTGAAATTGGCCAAAGTGAAACGTGCCAAAGAAGTCGCTGCTGCAACAACTCCCCCCCAAAAACTATACTTTACACGGACCAAACTTCTGAACCAGGAAGACTCGAAACTTGCAACCTGGTCATACAGTGTGTCCGATAAAGAACTGCATCTGCTGCAAAAAATCGTTATGGCAGAAGCGGAAGGTGAACCGTACGAAGGCAAAGTGGCAGTTGCCAATGTTGTCTTAAACCGGCTGCGGTCAGCCAATTTTCCCGATACCATTTACAAGGTCATCTATCAAAAATCCCAGTTTAGTCCTGTAGCGAACGGACGTATGAAACGTGTGGTTCCCAACGAGGACAGCATCAAAGCAGTGAATGCTGCGTTGAACGGGAAGAAGGAAGTTGCCGATGATACGTATTATTTCTTATCATTGACGCTTGCCGACGATCTGACAGTTGCTCGCTCGCAGAAAAAAGTAAAAACGATCGGTCATCATACTTTTTACAAGTAATCGACCCGTAAATTCTGCAAACAGGCAGGGTAGTTAACTGTGTGTACATCACACGGCCCTTGAAAAAGCCTGAATCGTAGTTTTATTTCGTTATTTAAAATATGGTTATACTCTAAATTACCCTTTTTTCTGCCAAATCATACGGTGGAATTCGTGAAAATAAAAGAAGGTTCCCTTCCAAAAATTCGGAAGGGAACCTTCTTTGTATATTGTGAGCAATTGTCTCGTCCTCTATAACACCTCATGAGAGCTATTCTATAGGCCCATAGAGACGTCAGAATGGTATTCTGGTACCTGACAAGGACGTGGCAGCGATTCCGGCTGAGAAGCGTTCCAAGGAGGTTGTTGTGACCTCGGGTGTAGTTGGGAACAATAAGTTATGAACAGCTTGAGCACAGCACTTCGGATCATAGGCCGACTGGTTACCTGAAATATGCGCTACGTTCAGCGGGCTTTCAGTTTGAGCAGGTGCCTGCTCAACTAGTTGTCTGAAACGATTGGTAATCACGTCGGCAGAGTGAATGACCTGGCCGTATCCGGCTTGTACAAAGTATTCACAGTTCTCTTCCTCTTGACCTGCAATCGGAGGAATAAATAACATCGGTAGACCCTTGGCCAGCGCTTCAGTGCATGTCATGCCACCTGGCTTCGTAATGAGCACATCGGATACATCCATCAGTTTGCTTACTTCTCGTGTATATCCCAGAATACGAATATTCGGATGCTGGAAGCAAGGCATTTCCTTCATTTTTGCAATCATTTTTTCATTGCTTCCCAGACAGAAGACCAATTGAACACGATCTGCCCAAGACGTGAGAGCTTTCATATGATCCTCATCAAACGAAAGTCCCCATCCGCCACCCATAAGTAGCGCTGTAGGCATGTTCTGAAGCCCCATCTCTTCCCGTAGCTTCACCTTATCTCCAGCTTCCCAGAAGTCTGGATGCACAGGGATTCCCGTGATCTGAATATGGGAGGGATCGACACCTCGGATCTCAAGCAATGCTTTGACCTGAGGGGTAGAGACCAGATATTTGTTCACTTCCGGATTAATCCATGTTCCGTGCACGTCATAATCCGTCACAACCGTATAGAGCGGGATATTCAGACCCTGGCGTTTGAGCCGGGAGATGACAGCATTCGGAAAAGGATGGGTACAGATCACCGCATCGGGTTTCAGTTGGGATACGACCTGTGCCGTCTGTGTATAGAAAATTCGGTGCAACGCCAGCTTGGTAAAACCATTTAATGATTTATTGTACTGTGTGCGGTACAACAGGCTGACCAGTTTGGGTTGAACCGATAGTGTCTTTCGATATGCAGAGAAAATTAGTGGAGCTACCGTTGGGTTCAAAAATTTGCCTAGTTCAATGACACGACTGTGAACATGTGGACTGACTTTTTTGATGCCATGTGCCAGCGCATGAGCGGCCTGAGTGTGACCGGTACCGAAACCTTCCGATAATAAGAGCACTCTTGGTTTTCGCATGAGTTCACCTTTATTCATAAGTTTTAATTCAAAAAGAAAATATTCATCGTTTATTCTAGCTATGGAATGCGTTACTACATGAATATACATTGGAGCACAAAATCATGTTTCTTCTATGAATATTTACACCATATATCTTACAATGAGACAACTTAAACTTCATTATATACACGTATTATCTGAGTCATCTTACACTATAGACGACGACAGAAGGAGTTTCCACTGCATTTCGGTTAAAAAATATTAACACAATTTTTAAAATGTTAGGGTTGCAATCTTATTTCGAAGGTGGTATTGTAGTTTTTGACCGGATGACTGAATTGTATTTTTGGTCATTTATATAGAACGTTTAAACAATAAATCAGCATAAAGGAGGGATACGATGGCTCCGATTGACAGGAGACAGCAGGTTATTCATGCAGCAGCCCAGTCGTTTGCCATGTTTGGATACAAAGCAACGACGATGGATCAGGTCGCCAAGATTGCGAACGTTGGCAAAGGAACGATCTATACGTTTTTCACCAATAAGGAACAATTGTTTGATCAGATCCTGGTAGAAGTGATTCAGGAAATGAAAAACATCGCGCATCGTGAAGTACATCAGGAAAGTGCATTTTTCGATAATCTGTTTCGGGTACTGGATGCATTGTTAGAGTTTCGTCGTGATCACGATCTGCTTGTTAAGTTATCTCAGGAGCTGAAGGACTTTGGAACGCTGCAGGCCAAGGAAGGATTGGACAAGGTGGAGAAAGTAATCTCCGACTTTCTGGCTAAGGAGCTTGAGAAAGCAAAAGACAATGGAGAGATCCGAGATTGTGATCCGCAAGTCGTCGCATTTATGATGATTCGCCTGTACATTGCACTCACTTCAGACTGGAGCAAACAACATCAACCGCTGAGCAAAGAGGAAATTAAGACTTACTTTCGCCTTTTCTTAATGGAAGGAATTGCTGCTATAACGTAATCCGAATTTAATCTACTATAATATAAGGATTTTTACGCGTATCAAGCAGTGAGGCTTGTCAGAAGACAGGTTGTTTTTTTGTCCTAAAGTGACCATTTGGGGAAAGTGGTCAGTTCGTGTTTCAGTATGTTTTCTGGAATGCGACATTGTATTTCATTATGGTTATTCCTGCTCATGGAGCAGAGAGATTAAGGGGAGAAAATGACATGAAATCTTTATCCGTGTTTTTCAAGGATGTGGGATCGGCCGTGAGAAACCCGAAGGTGTTGATCCCTGTTATTGCAATTATGTTTATACCGATCCTGTATAGTGGCATCTATCTGGCGGCCTATTGGGACCCGTATGGTCATGTGGACGAGATGCCGGTTGCCGTTGTCAATCTGGATAAAGGCGCTGAGCTGGAGGGCAAATCCCTCCATGTGGGTAGTGATCTGGTGGATGAGCTGAAGAAAAATGCCGATTTCAAATGGGATTTTGTCAGTGCGAGTCAAGCCAAAGAAGGCATGAGTAATGACAAATATTATATGCAAATTACGATACCGGAGAACTTCTCATCCCAAGCAACAACATTGCTCGATGACAAGCCGGAGCCAGCTGATCTGATCTATGAACCGAATGGCAATTACAGCTTTGTCGGTGCACAGATCGGTAAGACCGCTATTAAGGACCTGAAAGCAAAAGTCTCAGCCAAAGTAACGGAATCCTATGCAGAGACATTACTCGACAAGTTCTCTGAAGTATCAGATGGCTTGGCTGAGGCAGGCGATGGGGCAGGTGAACTGAATACCGGCGCAGGCAAACTGGATGATGGTGCTGTTAAGCTCAAGGATAACCTGGCGAAGCTTGCATCAGGAACGCTTGAACTTCAGGAAGGACTTTCTCCATTAAGTGATGGTGTTAACGCGCTGCATACAGGGGCAACCAAGCTTGAAAGTGGAACATCGAATCTTGTATCCGGTCTGCAACAGCTTCAGGCAGCTGCTTCGAGCCAGCTTCAAAGCGGAGCAGATCAGTTGAAGGATGGCAGCGCCAAGTTGGAAACCGGACTCCAGTCTTCACTGGATGGCACAAGTAAGTTACAGGCTGGCCTGAAATCGTCAGAACAGGGCAGTGCGAAGCTGTCGGATGGTCTGCAAAGTGCCGTTCAGGGCAGCGGCACACTGGCAACAGGCCTGCAATCGGCTGTAGATGGCAGTGGTAAGGTTGCTGATGGTGCACAGGGCGTAGCGGCCGGATTGAAACAGCTTGCTGCATCGAACCCCGAACTGGCCGAAAATGCGGATGTACAGAAGCTGCTTGCAGCAAGTGAGGCTGTCGCTGACGGCAGTGCACAACTGCATGAGAGCGAGCAGAAACTTGCGCAGGGTGCAGATCAACTGCATCAGGGCAACCAGCAGCTGGCTGCGGGGGCAGCCGAGCTTCATGGAGGTCAGGAACAACTCCTTGCTGGTGCGAACCAACTGGTGGATGGTCAGCAGCAATTACTGGCTGGTGCCGGACAGCTTAGTCAAGGAGGAGCGAAACTCTCCGATGGTCTGAAGCAGTTCAGCGGCAAGTTGGGTGATGCTGCAAGTGGCGGTACATTGCTTGCAGATGGTGCCAAGCAGCTGGGCTCAGGGACAACAGCTTTGCAAACGGGTGTAGGTAAACTCAGTGGTGGCGTTAATTCACTAACTGATGGTTCCAAGCAACTGGGTGATGGCGCGGGCAAACTGGCTGACGGTCTTACCGAGCTAAAAGATGGCTCAAGTGAACTGGCAACCAAGCTGAATGATGCCGCTCGGAAAACATCCGAAGTTAAGAAAACGGATGATGTGGTGAACATGTTCGCTGAACCTGTAAACTCCTCGGAGAACACAGCAGAGAACGTGAGCAATTATGGTACAGGATTGACACCGTTCTTCCTGTCGATTGGTCTGTTTGTGGGATCGTTGATTTCCACGATTGTATTGAAAATGCGGGAAACGTCCGTACCTGGTGTAACAGGCTGGAATCGTTTTGTCAGCCGGACACTGGTATTTGGCTCCGTGAGTATTTTCCAATCGGTTATTGTGGCAAGTTTCATGTTATATGGTCTTGGACTGGAGACGCACAGCGTAGGGCTGTTCTACCTGTTTACCATTATTACGGGGCTGACCTTCATGTTGATCGTTCAGGCACTTGTAACCTGGCTGGATCTGCCTGGACGTTATGTTGTCATTCTGCTTCTGGTCTTCCAGCTTGCGGCTAGTGCAGGGACCTTCCCTGTAGAACTGATTCCATCATGGCTTCAAGCATTTAGTCCTTGGTTGCCAATGACACACAGCATTATGGGCTTCAAAGCCGTGGTATCGAGTGGTAATCTGGATGTGATGTGGCATCAGGCAGGAATTCTTAGTATCTATGCAGGTGTATCCATCCTGCTGACGCTTGCTTACTTCCTTTGGAATGGCAGACGTCCGAAAAAAGAAGTCGAACAGGCTGATTCTGGTCAAGTTGTGACGGCATAAGTCGAACCTGATCTTCAGCAGGGTCATATTTTTGAAAAAAAACTTTATTTTCTTGTAGTGAAATTATGCAATATAGTAGTCAAATAGTGCAAATAGCCTGTGACCCCAAAAAGGGGTTGCAGGCTATTTTGTATACAAATGTATAGAGAAGTAAAGTTTCGCTGGCTTAAGCAGTGAAAATTTGGTGGAATTATGGATAAACCTAGGCTGTACATGGAACGATTTTCTTCTGTCAGCAATTTAAATCAGTTGTACTCTGGCTTAAAAAGTGTATAATTATTCGAAAAAGAGATGAATTTAAACGTCACTACTGTAAAGCTGTACTGCAAAACATTTCTTATCAGAGGTATTAAAAAGTTTAAATTGCGCTGATGTTAGGTCGGTGTTAAAATAATAGAACTATATCAAAAAAACGTCGCTCCATTTCAGTAGCCGTGCCAGCGGCTGCGTGTTGATTTATACAGGCTGTTTGCCGGATCGTCCGGATCAGCTCATCTCATTTAATGGCTTCTGCCCAATAGCAGGCATTATTTTTGACAGTCTCATGCTGTCACCTCTTCTATCTAGCAGGCTCTATCGCAAGCGAAAGGCCAGCTCCTCCCGTTTCATTGTTGCCTGTTGCCTATGTTCTTGATCTTTCCGAAATACTTCATTATAGAAAGGTTGCGTTCCATGAGACACATCGGATTACCTCCAAAACAGGGTCTGTATGACCCGCAGTTCGAAAAAGACGCATGCGGAATGGGTTTTGTTGCCAACATTAAAGGAGTACCTTCACACGATATCGTTAGTCAGGCACTGACCATGCTTAGTAACATGGAGCACCGTGGAGGACAGGGAAGTGAACCAAATTCCGGTGACGGAGCAGGTATCCTGATTCAGATCCCACATCGCTATTTTGCACAGGAAGCGGAACGTCTTGGTTTTGCATTGCCTGAACAGGGTTTCTATGGCGTAGGGATGTTGTTCATGTCCCAAGACCCTGCCATCCGTAGTGCACATGAAGAGAGCCTTAAGAAGATTATTGAAGAAGAAGGACAGACGTTCCTGGGTTTCCGGGATGTTCCTACTTTTGATGAAATGCTTGGCCGTTCTGCACTTGCAGCGAAACCTTATGTACGTCAGGTGTTCATTGGAAGATCAGCAGATGTGAAGGATGAGCTTGGATTCGAGCGTAAGCTGTATGTTATTCGCAGACGTGCTGAGCTGGCTATTCGTTATTCGGCAGATGAAGCAGAAGGCGGTTCATTCTACCTTCCAAGCTTGTCTTGTCGCAAAATTGTATATAAAGGCATGCTGACAACGGAACAGGTGGGAGAGTTCTATCTGGATCTGCAGCAAGACCTTGTTGAATCGGCTATTGCACTCGTGCATTCCCGTTTCAGTACGAACACCTTCCCGAGCTGGGAACGTGCCCACCCGTATCGCTTCATGATCCACAACGGTGAGATCAACACGATGCGTGGTAACGTGAACTGGATGCATGCTAGACAGTCCTTGTTCGAGAGCGAGTTGTTCGGTGACGACATCGCGAAAGTAAAACCGGTCATCAATCCAGACGGTTCGGATACAGCCATGTTTGATAACACACTGGAGTTTCTGTATCTGAGTGGACGTTCCCTGCCACACGTGGCCATGATGATGGTTCCTGAACCTTGGAGCACGGATGAGGGAATGGACCCTGCCAAAAAGGCATTTTATGAATATCACAGCACGATGATGGAGCCTTGGGATGGACCAGCAGCAATGGCCTTTACAGATGGGTTGCAAATTGGTGCAACACTTGACCGTAACGGTTTGCGTCCAGCTCGTTATTATGTAACCAAGGATGACCGTATTATCCTGTCCTCAGAAGTTGGGGTACTTGATATCGCACCGGAAGAGATCCTGTACAAAGATCGTCTGCGCCCAGGTCGGATGTTGCTTGTGGATACACAAGAAGGCCGCATCATCGCGGATGAGGAAGTAAAAGCAATCATTGCAGCCGAGAATCCGTATCAGGATTGGCTTGATGAGCATTTGATGGATCTGAGCGAGTTGCCGGAAGCACCGGAACTTCCTGATCCAAAACATGATAACGTGACCCAGCTTCAGCTGGCATATGGTTATACATTCGAAGAACTGCGTAAAATCCTGGAGCCCATGGCAACAACAGGTATGGAAGCTACGGGTTCGATGGGTTATGATGCACCGCTGGCTGTGTTGTCGGATCGTCCGCAGCGTCTGTACAACTACTTTAAACAGATGTTCGCCCAGGTAACCAATCCGCCAATCGATGCAATCCGTGAAGAGATTGTAACCTCTACGGCAACAACCATTGGACCTGAGCGCAACTTGTTGAATCCAGAACCGGAGAGCTGTCGCCAGATCCGTCTGGATACACCGGTATTGTCGAATGAAGACTTTGCGAAGATTCGCCATGTGCGTCGCCCAGGCTTCCGCTCCATGACGATTCCAATCTTCTTCACCGCTGCGGAAGGAGCAGAAGGACTTCGCAAAGCGATGGATTTGCTCTTCGAAGCTGCGGATCGTGTCATAGACAAAGGACATAACATTTTGATCCTGTCTGACCGCGGTGTGGACGCAGAGAATGCTGCCATTCCTGCATTGCTTGCTGTAGCAGGTCTGCATCACCATCTGATTCGCCAGGGAACCAGAACAAAAGTCAGCATTATGCTCGAATCGGCAGAACCGCGTGATATTCACCACTACGCGTTGCTGCTGGGTTACGGTGTAAGTGCGGTGAACCCTTATTTGGCCTTTGAAACGCTGGATGACATGATTCAGCAAGGGTTGCTGCGTGGTATCTCGCATGAGAAAGCAGTGAAAAACTACATTAAAGCAGCTACCAAAGGCGTTACTAAAGTGTTGTCCAAAATGGGGATTTCTACGATTCAATCGTATCGTGGAGCTCAAATCTTTGAAGCGGTAGGTCTGAAATCAGACTTCGTTGACCGTTACTTTACCTGGACACCTTCCCGTATCGGTGGAATTGGGTTGGAAGAAGTGGCAGCCGAAGCGTTGACACATCATAACCGTGCCTTTACGGAAAAAGACGGTAACGATAAAGTATTGGATTCCGGTGGGGATTATCAATGGCGTAACGACGGAGAAGAGCATCTGTTCAATCCGCAAACCATTCATACCCTGCAACATGCGGTACGCACTGGGGATTACAAGCTGTATAAAAAATATTCCAAACTTGTACAAGGTGAGAATGATCAACTGTTGACCATTCGCTCCATGCTGAAACTGAAACCAGTTGGAGATTCCATTCCACTCGAAGAAGTTGAATCCGTAGAAGATATCATGCGTCGTTTCAAAACAGGTGCAATGTCCTTCGGTTCGATCAGTAAAGAGGCGCATGAAGATCTTGCCATTGCTATGAACCGTGTTGGAGGTAAATCCAATACCGGTGAAGGTGGAGAAGATCCGGCTCGCTTCATTAAAGATAGCAACGGGGATTCCCGTCGCAGTGCGATTAAACAGGTAGCATCCGGACGTTTTGGTGTTACATCCAACTACTTGGTTAATGCCGATGAAATTCAGATCAAAATGGCTCAGGGAGCTAAACCAGGTGAAGGCGGACAACTGCCAGGACGTAAAGTGTATCCTTGGGTTGCTGAAGTCCGTGGTTCAACACCAGGTGTAGGTCTGATCTCACCTCCACCGCATCACGATATCTACTCGATCGAAGATCTGGCAGAGTTGATCTATGACTTGAAAAATGCCAATCCACGTGCTGAGATTAACGTGAAGCTTGTATCGGAAGTGGGCGTGGGTACCATCGCAGCTGGTGTAGCCAAAGGCCGTGCCGATATCATCCTCGTCAGCGGTTATGACGGTGGTACAGGTGCATCACCGCAAGGTTCGATTCGCCACGCAGGTATGCCTTGGGAACTAGGTCTTGCAGAGACACATCAAACGTTGATGCTGAACAATCTGCGTGACCGTGTTGTCCTCGAAACAGACGGTAAAATGCTTAACGGCCGTGACTTGGCTATTGCAGCTTTGCTTGGAGCAGAAGAGTATGGTTTCTCTACAGCACCGCTCGTTGCACTTGGCTGTATCATGATGCGTGTCTGTCAAATGGATACCTGTCCAGTTGGTGTAGCAACACAGAATCCGGAATTGCGTAAAAATTATATGGGTGATCCAGCTCATGTGGTTAACTTCATGCGATTTGTTGCTGAGGATGTGCGTGAGATCATGGCTGATCTTGGTTTCCGTACTATTCAGGAGATGGTCGGACGTACAGATTGCCTCGAAACGGTAGAAGCCGTAGATCACTGGAAGAAAAAAGGTGTGGATCTGTCTGTATTGCTGCACGTGCCTGAAATGCCGGAAGGCTCTGCACGTTACCGCACACAGCATCAGAATCACCAATTGGAAGAAACGCTGGATATGCAACAATTGCTGCCACTGGCACAGTCTGCTATTGAATCCGGTCAACCGGTTGAAGCGGTGCTTCCAATTACAAACGTTAACCGTGCAGTAGGTACCATTTTGGGTAGTGAGATCACACGCAAATATGGACTCGCAGGATTGCCTGAAGATACGGTTAAATTCAAATTTGTCGGCTCTGCCGGACAAAGCTTTGGGGCCTTTGTACCTAAAGGTATGACCTTGACCGTTGAAGGGGATTCCAATGACTACGTAGGTAAAGGACTGTCCGGAGGTAAATTGATCGTGATGCCTTCTCCGAAAGCAACGTTTGAGGCGGAAGATAACATTATTATCGGTAACACGGCTCTCTACGGAGCAACAAGCGGCGAAGCATATATCCGTGGTATTGCGGGTGAGCGATTTGCTGTACGTAACTCGGGCGCCAAAGTAGTCGTTGAAGGTGTAGGCGACCATGGTTGTGAGTATATGACAGGTGGACGTGTCGTTGTACTGGGCGATACAGGTCGTAACTTTGCAGCAGGGATGTCCGGAGGTATTGCTTATGTGTATGATCCGGAAGGCACATTCCTGAAACGCTGTAATCTGGAAATGGTTCTTTTGGAGCGTATCGAAGATGTGGCCGAAAGTGCAGATCTGCGAGGCATGATTCAACGTCATGTTGCCAATACAGGAAGTGCTGTCGGTCAGCGCGTTCTGGATAACTGGCAAGATGCGCTGAATCAGTTCGTTCGGGTTATTCCGAAGGACTTCAAACGTATGACAGAACAGATCGAACGAATTCAGGCAACAGGTTTGACTGGAGAAGCAGCGCTTCTTGCAGCGTTTGAAGCGAATATGCGTGAACTTGCACGTGCTGGAGGTTAATAACTTCCTTGTTCAAAGGTATAAGTGCATGAACAGGTTGTATTAAGAATAATAGGAGCAATATGGTTGCCATTCCGGCACCATATTGCTCCTATTTTGCTTTCGACAAAATTAGAACCCCTTCAAAAAACGTTATCGCCATGAGACGACAACATCGAGGAACTTTCTCAAGTATAATAAGGCTAGTTTTGGAGGGCAGGGAAAGTATAAAGATAAGAGAGGTTAGCGGAATGAATATGAAGCATCCAAACAGGGACGATCGTAGGCCGACAGGTAAACAAGTCGAAGCAACCCAGATGGACATCATGAAGGTTTTACTGCAATGCGGAATCGACCCGGAGCGTTGGAACCATTTCGTATCCTCCGTCAACAACAAGCGTCCTTGACACAATAGACAAGCATGGAATGAAAGGGAATTTAAGACACAAAAAAAGCCCAGAAGCCAGAGATGTTATCTCTCGGGAACTGGGTCCTCTTTTCGGGTCTAGTCCATACTGCGTTCCATTCGGACAAACGCAATAAAACGACGTGCCTCTTCTTCTGTTAAGGACTTCCCATCAATCATCAGATCGAAGCGTTCCAACACTTCCTTATCCGACAACTCCAAGGTATCAACGAATTCACGTACATCTTCATCCATCACGACATCGCTTTGCTTTGTACGTCCTATAAGATAATCAATAGACACCTCAAAGATGTCAGCAAGTCTCGTTAACACTTCGAAATCCGGTTTACGACGGTTCTTCTCGTAGTGGGAGAGAGCAGCTCTGGTAATATGAATGGAGCTCGCAAGTTCTTCTTGAGTAAGTCCCCGCTGTTCCCGTAATTCAGCAATGCGATTTCCGTAGCTCATAAGCTATTTCCCCCTGAACGACATCAAATATATATTGAAACAATCCTGAGCCAAGTGTTTGATCAGGGCAGCTTTCCTGCAAAAGAGTAACTCCTCATGTGTTTCCTTTAACCCATTTCCATTTGTAAATAGGTCTGTCTAAGGACATCTCAAATTGTCGTAAATCAAAAGAACCATGTCCAAATACCGCTTGACATGATACGTATTGTATCGTAAATTGGACGTATGGAGTTACAAAATGTATCATTTGGAATATTTTAAGTATCTCCTTGTTGCCTGGACCATATACCTGTGAGAAGGAAGTGGAGGCAGTCCATGTAGGCTAATCCATTCTAAAGGAATGAAACCATGTATTCAATAATTCAGGAATGGGCTGATATGAAATTAAATGTCCATATGTACATTCAGGAGTTTCAAGGGAAAATGGTAGACTGCAAAAGACGCCCTGTTCTGTTACTTGGAATGGACACTCAAGCAATCACCTTCCTGAGCGACCTGAACTTGCCGGTATCATCAGAAATGCTCATTGGTTTGGATGTTGAAGATCAACATGTATGTGTAAGACTTCACGCAAGGTTGCAATGGAAACAGCCCTTCGGAGAGCTCACAATGTATCATTCAAACTTGCATATTCAGCACGAACAGAAACTATATATAACTGGACAGTTAAACACAATGCTTACTGAAGTTCAGTTTCCCGCGGTTTCCCGTTTTCAGTATGAAAAGGCAACAGAACAAAAGGTTCTACAGGAACCCTATCATTACATTGATTTCACCATATAATTCCAAGTCGATTCTTAACATTTTCTGAACAAAACATGTACTTAACGCCATTTTACTATATTTCATAGCGTTATGCATTAGTTCTTTAACACCAAAAGCATTTGCGCAATGAATAAAGGGGCGAGGGGGCTCATACTATTTCAGGAAGTTTGGATATGGTTGAAATGCACTGCCACATATTATCCGGCCTGGATGATGGTCCTGTTCGAATGGAGCAGTCTGTTGCGATGGCTGAGAAGGCGGCAGCCTCAGGAATTACCTCCATTATTGCTACTCCGCATCACCTGAACGGGCAATACAACAATGAACCGATGGTGGTCAATCAGGCCGTGAACCTGCTTCATGCAGAACTTCGCAAACGTAACATTCGCCTGGAGATCCGTCCCGGACAGGAGATCAGGGTGCATGACAACCTGATTGGAGACTTATATGCAGGAAAGTGCTGCACACTCGCCGGAAGTCGTTACATGTTGCTGGAACTGCCCTTTGGTCATATTCCCTCACAGTTCCCCAGGATACTGCATGAATTACGAATAGCGGGAATTACCCCTATTATTGCTCATCCGGAACGTAATCGTGTCATTTTGAAGAAGCCAAGGTTGTTGGCTGATTACTTGAGTCAAGGCGGACTATGTCAGCTCACAGCTCAATCTTTCACTGGGCTTTTCGGACGGAAAGTTCGGCAGTGGTGTTTTCATTTTTGCAAAGAAAACGGGTTTCATTTCATTTCATCAGATGCACATGATACGTGCAAAAGGACATTTGCCATAAGTGAAGGGGAGCGGGCCATCGAGCGTCGATTTGGAGCTGAAGCCGTTAAGCGGCTGGCAGAGAATGCGTCGCACATTCTATCGAATTCGTGTCTGGTCACAGAACGCTGGAAACCTCGCAAATGGCTACTGTCCATCTGGTAGTTACATAGGATAGATCACAACGTATAGGAGGAATGAAAGTGGAACTGAAAGGATATTTTCGACTCTTACAAAAGAAACTGTGGTTGATTGTTGCAATTGCTTTGATAGCCGGTGTGGGTGCAGGGGTTAAAAGCATTTTCTTCACCCAGCCGATCTATGAGGCAAGTTCCAAACTGATCGTGAACCAGACCTCTAATGTTCAAGGCCAGGCGATGATGGATTTTAGCATGATTCAAACCAATATCAAACTCATTAACTCATACAGAGAAATTATTAAATCTTCAGCCATAATGGATAAAGTCGCTACTACGTATCCGGACCTAGGCTTAACCTCTGCACAGCTCATGAACAGCACCTCCGTCTCTACAGCCAGCGAATCCCAAGTGATGAGCATAACTGTACAAGGGACTACCTACGAAAAAGCCGCAAAAACGGTCAATGCCATCTCCAACGTATTCCAATCTCAAATCCCCCTAATCATGAAAATCGATAATGTGGCTATCCTCAGTGAAGCAAAAGTGGACAGTAACGCATCTCCAATCAATATGAAAACCACATTAAGCATCATTGTCAGTCTGTTCGCAGGTCTTGTGCTCGCGATTGCACTTGTATTCCTGATGGATTATCTGGATGACACATTCAAATCCGAAACTGAACTTGAAAAAGAGCTGGGCCTGCCTGTGCTTACGGTTATATCCAAAATGAAAAAAGATGATCTGAAAAATACGAAAAATTACGTATCTCAACAGAAAGTGGGGGATGGCAAATATGTCGCGGCTAACCAATGAAAATAACAGTCTGGTGACCTATTTTAACTCCAAATCTCAAATCTCGGAGGGATACCGTAAATTACGGACCAACATCCAGTTCTCCTCAATCGACAGTCATATCAAAAAAATCATGGTGGCTTCGGCCGAAGCCGGCGAAGGCAAGACCACAACCATTAGCAACCTGGCGGTAACCTATGCCCAGGAAGGCAAAAAAGTTCTGCTGATTGATGCGGATCTGCGTAATCCTTCCTTGCACCAGGTGTTTTCCGTACCCAATCATATCGGTCTGAGTAGTGTGCTGTCTAATCAGTACAGTGTGGAAGACGTACTTAGAGAGAGCTATATCGACAATCTCCAATTGTTCACTTCTGGTCCAATTCCGCCGAACCCTTCCGAGATGATCGGTTCCAACCGGATGAAAAGGCTGATTGAGAAGTTAGAGGATCAATATGATGTCATCATGTTTGATACACCGCCGGTGCTCGCGGTAACGGATGCACTCATTGTGAGTTCGCTGTGTGATGGCGTGCTGCTGGTCGTGAACTCGGGCAAGGTCAAGAAGGAACTGGTGAAGAAGACCAAGGCTGCTCTGGAGCATGTGAATGCACGAATCCTGGGCGCAATCCTGAACAATATCAAAAACGTTGCAGTTCCGGTGGGCTACGGAGAGAAGTAAACCTTCCATCCAATGCTCCCAAGTAAACAGGTAATGTCTACTGCACCTTTATCACTGTAGGCACTCGGTCATGCTGTGGGTTCAATGAACCTTAGACGTTAATCGTCGAAGGTATGACGTGAGGACGGGTTAGATGCCCTGGTTCAACTTTTATCAAACTAAAAAAAAAGAGGATAGGGTGGTATTTATGAAAAAAGTGAGAAAAGCAATCATTCCTGCAGCTGGACTAGGTACACGATTTTTGCCAGCCACAAAAGCGATGCCCAAAGAAATGCTCCCTATTGTGGACAAACCAACTATACAGTATATCGTTGAGGAAGCCATTGCCTCTGGAATCGAAGACATCATCATCGTAACTGGTAAAGGGAAACGGGCAATTGAAGATCATTTCGACAATGCTTTTGAATTGGAACATAACTTGCTGGAAAAAGGGAAGCTGGGCCTGCTTGAAGAGGTTCGCAAATCCTCTAATGTGGATATCCACTACATAAGACAAAAAGAGGCCAAAGGACTTGGTCATGCTGTCTGGTGTGCACGTAACTTTATCGGTGACGAACCTTTTGCCGTGTTGCTCGGAGATGACATCGTCGTATCGGAAGTTCCATGCACCAAACAATTGATTGATCAATATGATCAGGTTCAACATTCCATTGTTGGCGTACAAACCGTACTTGCTGAACAAACAGACAGATACGGCATTGTGGACCCGCTTCAATCGGATGGCCGTTTGACAGAGGTTCTCAGGTTCGTAGAGAAACCTGCCCAAGGCACAGCGCCTTCCAACCTGGCGATTATGGGGAGATACGTACTGAGTCCAGAGATTTTCGAACATCTAGAGCAACAAGAGATTGGTCAAGGGGGAGAGATTCAATTAACAGACGCGATTCAGCGCCTAAATGAGACACAAGGAGTGTATGCTTACGATTTCGAGGGAGTACGTTATGATGTGGGCGAGAAACTGGGATTCATTTTGACAACCATCGACTTCGCTCTGCAAAAACAGGAACTTAGAATTCCTATGCTGCAAGCTCTGCAACAAATTTTGGAAAAAGAGTCGGTAGAACATGCAGCCGGGGGGAGTTTGAATGAGTCCATCTCCCCAATCGAAGGAAGCGGAGATTGTTATGGACCCAAGTCTGGGGTACAATGCATCAACGATGTCAGGACAAAATGCGGATAAAGTGTATCTATTTATGAAAAGAATGCTCGATTTGCTGGGTTCTTTCATAGGTTTAATCATTTTGTGCCCCTTGTTTGCGGTCATCGGATTACTGATCAAAATCGAGGCCCCGCAGGGGTCTGTTTTTTTTCGTCAGGTACGGGTAGGACAGAATGGAAAAGAGTTTCACATGTACAAATTCAGGTCCATGGTTGCGAATGCAGAAGATCTGCTGGAACAGCTGATTGATCAGAATGAAGTGAACGGGAATATGTTCAAAATGAAAAATGATCCCCGCATTACCCGGATTGGCAAGTTCATTCGGAAAACCAGTCTGGATGAGTTGCCACAGTTGTGGAACGTGTTCAGAGGAGAGATGAGTCTCGTTGGACCCAGACCGGCTCTGCCCAGAGAAGTGAAGAACTACACTTCCTATGACAGACAACGTCTTCAGATGATCCCGGGATGTACGGGATTATGGCAAGTCAGCGGACGAAATAGTGTTGGTTTTGAAGAAATGGTAGAGCTGGATCTGACGTATGCCCGTGAGCGCAGCATGATGGTGGATATCAAAATTATCTTCAGAACGTTCAAGGTGCTGGTAGGTTCGAAGGATGCGTTTTGAAACACGATTCTGGCTTTGAGGTGGCATAGCAGATATGCAAAAGACCGGTATACTTGCTGCATTGAATATGAAGTCGTTTAATATCATTCTTTTTTCGCTGGTAATTGTCTTCGCAGCAATCTATCTTCCGCTAGTCTCGGTTGTTGCACTCATAGTTGTGATTCTGCTGGGCGTTTATATTAAACAGCCCAGCTGGATTTTTATGATTCTCATCGTAAGTTTTTCATTGTCCATTGACAAAATATTTAGCATTCATCTGGCAGGACTGGATTCGCTGTCCTTCTACAAGCTGGCGATTCTGGGTTTTGTCGTCTCTCTTTTTTTACGCTTTGGAATTCGCAAAGATCTGATATATCCTGCACTGGCGATTGGTTTTTTATTTGTGGAGAGTTATTTTCTATCTGATCTGCCCAGTAAGGTTAGTCCGCTCGATCCATTCAAGGCCTTTCTGGGAGTCATTGTTCCTTTTTTGTTGCTGATGCCCCATTTTTCAAGAGAAATCAGTCAACGAATTATACGTGTACTCGCATGGTTGCCGCTGTTCAGTCTGGCTGGTGGTTATATTCTGCAACTCGTCGGCATATTGTCCATTACTAACCTGGAGATGTCGGGTGTAACCCGGTTACAGGGAGCTAACATCGCCGCGCATCTGGCCATGTTGTGTTTTATCTCGATCTGTGTCTGTCTGATTCAGATCAAGCAAGGCCATCAGGTTGTTCTGTATTACATGCTTACCTTGACACATCTGGTCATTCTGGTCCAGACGGGAACAAGGGGGCCACTTATTGCGCTTATTCCGATTATTCTGGTCTATCTTTTTGATCAACTGAAAGCCTTCATCAAAGGCAGAGTCAGTGCCATTATTCCTCTCATTCTGTTCGTTGTCGCTGTGGCCTATATGGTGATTGCGCAGTGGGACAATTATGAGATGAGGTCAGAGAGCAAAGGGCTGTCGGGAAGGGATGTAGCCTGGAATTATTTTATTGGCAAAGCAAATGAGTATCCGATATTTGGACGTGGACTCGGCTCAACTCTTGTAGCAAATGATGGAAGTATTTTTTCTGGATTCGTTGTTCCTCATAATGAATACATTCGTTTTTATTACGATGGCGGGTTAGTTGGAGCCATCCTGTTGTTTCTATCGCTGCTGCTGGTGTTTCGGGCTGTTTACTTCCGATTGGGCGGCATGATCCGGTTGTATTTTGCCGGTATGATTATTGGTTTCCTGACCTATTCCTTTTTTGACAATACCCTGTCCACGGTTCATCTGATTGCTCCATTCTGTATCTTCCTGAACGCGTTATATGCTACCGGAAATGGAGTTCATTCCAAGTCAGGGGCTGAAGCAGAAGTGGATATACAGATACAGCGAGCCAAGGACGTATCCTTTTCAAAGGAGATTAGAACATGAAGGTCTGTTTGATCAGTTCTACAGGAGGTCATTTTGATGAATTAACCAAAATTATTCCTGCGGTTGAAGAACATGATTATTTCCTGATTACCGAGAAGAATAAAAGCAGAAAAGTAGATTCTGCACAGGGCAAAGTATACTTCTTAATGCAGCAAGAGCGTAAAAATGCGATGTTTTTACTAATCTTTGTGGCTAATATTATCAAGTCGTTCTTTCTATATCTGCGTGAGCGTCCAAAGGTGATCATTACAACAGGGGCCGGAGCTACCTACCCTTTTTGCCTTATCGGTAAAATCTTCGGTGCCAAGCTGATTTATATCGAAAGTTATGCCAAAATCTATTCCTCCAGCGCAACCGGGAGATTGATGTACAAAATCTCGGATGAGTTCTTCATCCAATGGGAAACGTTGCAGGATAGCTATCCCAATGCAAAATACAGGGGGGCTTTATTTTGATATTTGCTATCGTTGGAACCCAGCGGTTTCCCTTCAATCGGATGTTTGAGCTTATTGATGAGGCGATTGAGGCAGGAATTATTGAAGAAGAGGTTGTTGCTCAATCCGGATATACCGAGTATCAGCCACGAAATTTCACTGTGATTCCTTTCCTCACCCAGGAAGAGATGAATGAATATGTGGAACGCAGCAGATGCATTATTTCTCATGCGGGTGTTGGCTCCATTACAAATAGTCTTGAACGCGGCAAGCCCGTTATTGTCATTCCACGCCGGAAAGAATGGGGCGAGCATGTGGATGACCATCAGCTTGAAATCTCCAAGGTTTTTCAGGAAAACGGCTATGTGGCCGTCGCGGAGAGTCGGGCTGAATTGCAAAAGTTGGTTCCTTGCATAGAGAAGCTGACGTTCCAGCCCTATGTGAGAAAACAGTCTGATCTGATCTCATCCATTAAAAATTACGTGAATAGTCTGTAAGTGGTCTGAAGATTAACCATGAAAAAAAGGAGTCTATCATGAAACCAAAAGTATTGGTTGTTGGATCATCCTTGAAGGATATGGGCGGAATTGTGAGTGTCATCAAAAACATTGAGGATTCCTCCATCTCGGAAATGTACGCCATGCAGCGGGTCGAAACGTATATCACGGGCAGCGTGTTCTCACGGTTGCTTATTTTTATACGGGGATTCATTCAATTCTGGATGAAACTGTACACGTTTAAGCCGGATATCGTGCATATTCATATGGCGAACAACGGGAGCTTTTATCGGAAGTCTCTATTTCTGCTAACGGCACGAAAGTTGTTTCGAAAGTCAGTTATTCTGCATATTCATGCGGCCAGCTTTGATGATTTCTACAATCAATTTGCTCTGCAGCGCAAGTATTGTCACTACATTCTGAATCAGGCAGACAAGTTGATTGTCTTGTCCCAGACGTGGAAAGATTACTTTGCTACGATTGTGCCGGAGACAGCGATTGAGGTTCTTTATAACGGGGTCTTTGTCAAAGAACCGTTTGTAAGAGAACAACAAGCAGCCGTTAATGCTCTCTTCATGGGCAGACTCGGTGAGCGAAAAGGAGTCTACGATCTGCTTCAGTCCATTCAGCAATTGAAGGCGCTAGGCGTTACAGCTACCTTCAATCTGGCAGGGGATGGCGAAGTCGAAGAAGTCAAAGCAATCGTGCAGCAGTATGGAATAGAGGATCGTGTCAATGTACTCGGCTGGATTAACGGAGAGCAAAAGGAAAAGCTGATGCGGGAAGCGGATCTACTGGTCCTGCCTTCTTATCATGAGGGATTACCTATGGCCATACTTGAAGCAATGAATTGTGGCTTGCCCATTATATCGACCACCGTCGGAGGCATCCCCGAAGTGATTACATCCGGTCATAATGGGCTGTTAATCGAGCCGGGAGATGTGCACGGGCTGACATCAGCGCTGGAATACCTCATCACGGATGAAGAGGTTAGAGCAAGAATGGGTTCGCATAACAGAGAGATTATATCGGATAAGTTCGATATGAATCTTCTCGTAGGCAGATTATCAGGAATATATGATGCACTTCAAGTGAAGGTATCTTAGTGAACAGGAAAAGGTGATGAAATGAACCCCTTGGTATCTTGCATCATTACGACCCATAACCGGGCCGATTTATTGAAAAATGCGTTGAGAAGTGTACGAGAGCAAACACATCCGTATCTGGAAATTTTCATTGTGGATGATGGATCAGAAGATCAGACGCCAGAGATCTGTCAGGCTTGGGCCCGGGACGATTCACGGATTCGGTACATCCGGGTTCCATATCCCAAAGGAGCCAACCATGCACGGAATGTAGGGATATCCCAAGCCAATGGCAAGTACATTGCCTTCCTGGATGATGATGATGAATGGATGCCTGACAAAATAAAAACTCAGGCGGAAGTGCTGGAGCGTACACAGGAATCATTCACTTTTTGCAGCAAGTATCTCGCATACACGAATGAGCAGCATCAGGTGGTCAAACGGAAATTGTCGGTGGAACCTCGCGATGTTATCCGGTATGAGGATCTGCTTACATTCAACTGGATTGGGGAAACGTCCAAAATCATGGTACTTACTTCACTGGCCCGTGAAGTTCGATTCGATGAAAATCTGACATCCGCTCAGGATTATGACTTTTATCTGCGTATATTGAAACGAGGCTACATCGCCGTGAATGTGAAAGAACCGCTGGTGGATATCAACATCCACAGTGGTCCACGAATTTCAACCTCTACAACGGCCAAGTACAAGGGCCAACGCAAGATTATATTGAAATACTACAATGACATGTCCATGGAACAGAAGCGTCGTCAGTTACACCATTATCGAATGCTCGAATGGTCGAGAAATACACTTCGCAATAACGTTTATTTGAAAAAAGCACTATCGCTGTATCCCTGGTGGAAAGATTGGGTGCTGCTCAAGCGTAATACCAAAATTATGATGCAAGGATTTCTGATGAGATTTCATGCAAGGCGCGCAGTTGGAACGTATACAGAGGAACCTGTGCGAATGAAACTAAAGTAAGAGGTGCCTGGATGGAAAATCCGACGGTGTATATGCTGCCTAAGATGATTGAAAACAATAAATTCAATGAGCTGTTATCCGATTCCATTGAGAATAAGGGATGGGAAGTAAAACAGTTTACCAAAAAAGATCTAATCAAACTGAGAAAAAATGATGTGCTGCATTTTCATTGGCCCAGCTTCTATTACAGAGGTTCATCCGTGCTGTCAACAGTGATCAAATCCATCCTATATGTATTGATGATTTGTTTTGCACGTTTGCGCGGGGCCAAATTGTTTTGGACGGTGCATAACATCTGGCCTCACAACAGCGGTAAGACGCGCTTCGATTATTGGATGAGAAAAATACTGGTCCGAAACTGCTCCAAGCTGATTGTCATGGGCAAACCCCTGATCTCTGAGATCTGTTCGACCTTTGGGATTGATTCTAGCCGGATCGAGGTTATTCCTCATGGACATTACAAGGGAGTGTATCAGGGGAAAGGCGTGAATATCCGCTCCCGGTTTGGCATCCCGGAGGATAGTTATGTGTATGCTTTCTTCGGTCAGGTGTCGCCTTACAAAGGCGTGGATGATTTGCTGGAGGCCTTCAAGGATCTGGATTCCGAACAAGCCCATCTGTTGATTGCTGGCAAAAAGGTAAAGGACTATGACCTTGGAGATGAATTTCTCAAGAGTGGACATATCCATACCCATTTTCATTTCATCGAAGATGATGAATATTCGGACTATTTCGATGCAGTCGATTCGATCATTCTTCCATACAAGCAAATTGCAACTTCCGGTAGTGCGATTCTGGCATTGACCTTCTGTAAACCGGTGGTGGCACCACGGATTGGCTTATTGGAGGAATACCTGCCCGAAGATTGTGCGGTCCTCTACGAACCTTCGGATCCGGATGGGTTGCTTAAAGCGATGAATATGATCCGATTAAAACAATCGGAGTTTCAGGAAGGCAGTGGTTTTGTCAAAGCGTTGGAGCGGCTGGATTGGCCAGTGATTGCCCAAAGGACACTTACCCTGTACTCCAGTTAGTACAGATGAACAGGTGGACCTAATTGAAAAATATGGGGATGAAATGATGAAGGTAACCGTCGCGATCTGTACGTATAACCGTGCACATGATGCGGTAGAGGCCATACGAAGTGCAATACAACAGAATTACGCAAGCAGCGACTATGAGATCATACTCATTGATAACAATTCGAAAGACAACACACGGGAAATCGTGCTCCAAACCATCTTGCAGCATGAAAACCATTCGATCCGTTATGTGTTGGAAGAAAAGCAAGGGTTGTCCGTAGCCCGTAACCGGGCCATTCACGAGGCGCGCGGCGAGTATATCCTGTTCCTTGACGATGATGCCTTTGCTTGCAGGGATTGGATTCGCCAAATTGTTAGCGTGTTTGAGATGAATGAAAACATCGGTTGTGTCGGAGGCAAGATTGACCCGATCTGGGAAGTGCCTGAGCCAATGTGGATTCCACCGGAGAACAGGTCGCTATTCACCATTCTGGATTTTGCAGATGAAGTCACTGAAATGAAAAGTCCTTATATTCCATTTGGGGCAAATGTGGCTTTTCGTTTATCCGTCTTTGATCAACTGGCTCCCTTCCGTGAAGATCTTGGAAGAGTGGGGAACAACCTTCTCTCCAGTGAAGAGAGTGAATTAATTGCAAGAATACGGACAAAGTTCAAGGTATACTACACGCCGTATGGTGCGGTACAACATAAAGTAGCCAAAGAGCGAACGACAAAGAACTGGTTTCTGCGCCGAATCTATTGGCAAGGTGTGAGTGATGCCATTCGTGATCAGGATCGTGGTGTTGTGCGTACGGCCAAACATGGCATCAAGCTTGCACAGGGGATCACAACCTCACTGATCTACATTTATAATGCAGATCGGTTCACACGTCAGCTTGCCAAAGTATGTTACCGAAACGGCATGATTGTTGGGTCGCTTCGTCAAAACAGTAAGGGATGAGGATCGCTATGGCGCAAGTTGCACTTCGCAAAGTATTCAGAGGAAACGGCTTAATGAGTGCCATATTTCAGACAAGTGGAACCAATCTGCTGGTCATGACACTGACGATGCTGTCTTCCATTTTGACGTCACGCATGTTCGGCGTAGAGGGGAAGGGCGCATTCTCGGCCATTCTGTTCTGGCCTGCGCTCTTAACCGGATTGGTCGGATTTGGACTACCAACTTCTATCATTTATAACATCAAACAGAGCGCAACCGAGAAGAGTGCACAGTATGTGCGGTTAAGCTTTCTTTTTCAGGTTCCGGTGTGCATCATCATTGGCATAGTAGCCTGGTTTGGATTACCCTTCTGGCTTTCCAACTTTCCGCCGGAGGTCGTGCAGATATCCAGATGGTATACGATTGCTACCGTTCCTGTACTTATTGTCATCAATCTCATATCAGCCCTCTCGCAGAGTCGGGAGAAATTCGCTGTATATAATGGTATCCGGTTAATGATCCCCCTGTTTAATGTAGGCGGGCTTTTTGTGTTATGGGGTCTGGGCATGCTGAGCATTCAGCTCGCGGCTGCGATCTATTTTGTAACCAGCTTCTCAGTGGTGGCGTGGGCTATCTATGCGAACCGTAATGAATTGAGACTGAGATGGTTCAAGGATCGGGTGGACCAGAGTTCGGCCAAGAAGCTTTTTGGTTATGGCAGCAAGGTGTATGGCGTTGAATTGTTAGGAACGCTGTATACCCAGTTTGATAAAATCATTATTTTGGCTTTGCTCACCCCGCGTGATTTTGGACTGTATTCCGTCGTATTTGCGTTATCCCGAATCTACAATGCCGTTCAGACGGCGATTAGCAATGTTGTTTTTCCAAAAGTGACCGGATTGCCCCAAGAGCAGATTATTCGAACAGTTGGCAGAGCCTTCCGTATCTCGCTCATGGTCATGATGATCATTGTAATACCCACCATGTTTGTGGGGAACTACCTGATGGGTCTTCTGTTTGGCTCCGAATTTTTGGAAGCGAGCGTTGCATTTTATATTTTGGCTGTTGAATGCATCATTGGTGGTGGCTCCTGGATTCTGGCATCCGCATTTAATGCACTTGGTCGGCCTGGACTTGTGATGATCAGACAGCTCATTGCACTCTCGGTGACGGTGGCTTTGTTCTTTGTATTCACCCCGCTGTGGGGGCTCAACGGAATTGCGATTGCATTATTGATCGGGTCCATTGTGCGAATGGTGGTTACTGTGGCCGCCATGAAAATTGTATTTAAGGTGAAGTTTGCCGCCATGTTCTATGACAAGGAAGATTTGCCGTTCCTCTATGAACGGTTAAACAAAAAAAGAAGAAGAGTCACCCAAGGAGGAGATGGAGATGCTGGGCACTAATAATATTCATCCAATGGAAGAGTTGAAGGGACATTTACGTCAGATTTTGAAGGTCATTCCACCGCGTACCGAAATCTATTATTTGGATTACCCGGTGCATAGCAATGGTGGCGACTTGTTGATTATGAAAGGGACTGAGGCTTTCTTCCGGGACAATGATATTCAAGTACGTGCCAGATACAGCATTCTGGATTGCCCTTTGTCTCTCAAGGTACCGGAAGGTATCACAATTGTGTTGCACGGGGGAGGTAACTTTGGTGATCTGTACCCTGCCCATCAGAAATTGAGAGAACGAATGATTGCCCAGCATCCGAATCATCGGATCGTCATTCTGCCTCAGACGATGTTTTACAAAAGTGATATTGAATTGAAAAAAACAGCCCAAGTATTCAATCGTCATAAGGATGTGCACTTTTTTGTCCGGGATACCTTATCTTATGAGATAGCCAGTAAAGAATTTCAACAAACAAATGTCTATCTGTCTCCCGATATGGCGCATCAATTGTGGCCTCTGAAGTCCAAGAGCAAGCCCAATGCAGAGATGTTGTATTTCTTCCGTAAAGACATTGAGAAGACTCAGAATCAGGTGCATTACGAATCCGTCAGTGGACCTAAGGCCACGTTTAAAGACTGGGAGACATTGTACAACCGGGTTGACCGGAAAATCATTCGCATGATTACATCCCGGTTGAAGTCAGGGAAAGGCAGCTCTTTTGCCCGCTGGTTGTGGTACAAATACTCTGATCGGATGGTACATACGGCCATTAAGGAATTCAATAAGTACCAAACCATTACGACATCCCGTCTGCATGGACATATTCTGGCCTGTCTCCTGGATCAACCGAACATCCTGCTGGATAATTCATACGGCAAGAACTCGAATTATTATGCAGCGTGGACCAAGGGCAATCCGGCAGGCAGACTGGAGTCCAACCAGACCAGCACATATAACAAACCAACCGAGACCGGCAAGGGAGCAAGTACGGTTGTGTTGTCGGATGGTGCAGCCCTATGAGAAGTATTCTGTTATCCGGCGGTTCTGGCAAGCGTCTCTGGCCGTTATCCAACGATTCCAGATCCAAGCAATTTCTTAAAGTTCTTCATGGGCCAGAGGGAAATCCGGAATCCATGGTACAGCGGGTATGGCGACAGCTGAATCATGCCGGACTTGCATCAGAGTCGCTTATCGCGACCAGTTTGCCACAGGTGGAGATTCTGACTTCTCAGCTGGGAGACGATGTGAGACTGGTTGTGGAGCCTGAGCGCAGAGATACGTTTCCTGCGATTGCGCTGGCAGCCTCCTATCTGTATTCCGTAGAGAGTGTGAGTCTGAATGAGACAATTGCAGTGTTGCCTGTAGATCCCTTTGTTGAAAAAGAATTCTTCGAAGTGCTGGCAACCTTACCGGAGATGCTTGATAAGTCTGGTGCTGATCTGGCCTTAATGGGAGTTGTGCCCACGTACCCGTCAGAGAAGTATGGATACATCATTCCGCAATCCCTATCTTCCAGTGAAAATAACAATGAATACGTGAATGTAGCGAAGTTCCAGGAGAAACCCTGCGAATCCGATGCGGTCCTCATGATTGAGCAGGCCGCATTATGGAATTGCGGGGTTTTTGCTTTTAAGCTGGGTTATTTGATCAATCTGCTCATTGAGATGGAACTGCCGATCCAGTATGACGAAATGCTGAAGCAATACGGAAGATTGAACAGGATCAGTTTTGATTATCAGGTTGTCGAGAAGGCAAATCAGATTATCGCTATTCCGTATGACGGTTTCTGGAAAGATCTAGGCACGTGGAACACACTCACGGAAGAGATGGGAAGCTCGGTTGTAGGAAAAGGGTGGATTACGGGAGATTCCCTGAATACGCACCTGGTCAATGAATTGAACATTCCGGTTGCCATATTGGGATTGTCGGATGTGGTGGTCGCCGTGAGTCCGGATGGCATTCTGGTCAGTGACAAAGAAGCCAGCCCACGTATCAAGGAAATCTTGAAGAATGAGGATCAACGCCCCATGTATGAGGAGCGTAGGTGGGGGTGTTACCGGGTTCTGGATTACACAAGAAACGAAGCTGGCGGCGAGGTTCTCACCAAACGAATCTGCATCAGTGCCGGGAAAAACCTGAGTTATCAATACCATTTGCTTCGCAATGAGGTATGGACGGTTGTATCGGGAACAGGGGAATTGATTCTGGATGGGCAGAGTCGAATGATCGGGCAAGGAGATACGGTGATCATTGACCGGAGTATGCTTCATTCCGTCAGAGCCGTTACGGAACTGGAGATCATTGAAGTACAGATCGGCAGCCAGCTGATTGAGGAAGATATCGTTAGAGTGTCTACCGAATGGCACGATATTGTTCAGACATATGTGAAGCACGCGTAACCAACACATTAGAACATGGGGGAGATTATGGAATGAATATTACGGTGATTGGCACAGGGTATGTGGGTTTGGTATCGGGCGTATGTTTTTCGGAACTGGGAAATAACGTGATCTGTGTCGACAACAATGTGGAAAAAGTGAATATGTTAATGGACGGTCATGTTCCGATCTATGAACCGGGTCTGAAGGATATCATGAATGCCAATATGAAAGCAGGAAGGCTGTCCTTTACCACGAACATTCAGGATGCTATCAGTCGTTCGGATATCATCATTATCGCGGTGGGTACGCCATCCCTGCCTAATGGCGAAGCTAATCTGAGCTTTATTGAGCTTGTCGCGCGAGAAATAGGTTCTTATATGGATAATTATAAAATAATAATGACTAAAAGCACTGTTCCTGTCGGAACGAACGATCGTATTCAGGAATGGATCAGCAGTTTGACGAATCATCCATTCGACATGGCATCGGTACCGGAGTTCCTGCGAGAAGGTACCGCTGTACAGGATACGCTTTATCCTGACCGGATAGTCATTGGGACACATAGTGAGCGGGCAGTCACCACGTTGAAAGAGCTGCATCAGCCATTAACCGATCAGATTATTGTTACGGATATTCGTTCGGCCGAAATGATTAAATATGCATCCAATGCTTTCCTGGCAACCAAGATTTCATTTATCAACGAAATCTCTAACATCTGTGAGAAAGTAGGAGCAGATGTCAGCCGCGTTGCCGAAGGCATGGGCTATGACAGACGAATCGGTGCCTCCTTTCTCAAGGCAGGCATTGGTTACGGAGGTTCCTGTTTCCCTAAGGACACACAGGCTCTGATTCAAATTGCAGGTAATGTGGATTATGACTTCAAACTGCTGAAGTCCGTGGTGGAAGTGAACAAAGATCAACGCTTCAACGTCATTCGTAAACTGGAAGACGCACTAGGCTCACTCGAAGGGAAGGAGATTGCCATCTGGGGGCTTGCTTTCAAACCGGATACCGATGATGTTCGTGATGCTCCGGCGATTGAGATCATTCAGCGTTTGCTTGAGCAGGGGGCAGTGATTCGGGCGTATGACCCCATCGCTACCGAGAATTTCCGCAAAGAGGTGGATTCCCCATCCATTACGTGGGAAGAACGTGCCATGAAAGCGGCGGAAGGTGCTGATGCACTCTGCGTTCTGACGGAATGGAAAGAGTTCATGGAGGTTAATCTGACTGATTTGGCAGCACATATGAATCAACCCATCCTGATTGATGGAAGAAACATCTACGGAGAAGATCAGATTAAAGATACATCCTTCCAATACTACTCCGTTGGTCGTCCAGGTCTAACCAATATCGATGGAAGAAAAACGGCAGTCATCTAACGGAGGCCATAACATGAGACGCGGGATCAAAATAACATTAGGTGCCATTTCCCTTGTTGCAGTTGTCATGATTGGATATTCTGTGTACCTGTATTCGCATGTTAAATCAGCGGCGGATCAAATGTATGAACCCCGGGAACCCATCAAGCAGGTATCTATTGTTGACCAGCGGGGTGGGGGAGATTTCCCTGTGGACATGGAGAATGAAGAACCTTTTAATGCTTTGATTCTGGGTGTGGATGAACGTTCCAATGATCGGGGGCGCTCCGACACCATGATTGTATTAAGTGTTAATCCTGCGAAACAATCCGCACTTATGTTTAACATCCCCCGAGATACCAGAACGAATATTGTTGGTCACGGCACGGAGGATAAGATCAACCATGCCTATGCTTTTGGGGGCGTTAACATGTCTGTGCAAACGGTGGAACAATTGCTTGATGTTCCCATACATTACTACATGAAAGTGAATATGGAGGGCTTTGCACAAGTCATCGACATGGTGGGTGGAGTGAATGTGAATAACCCGTTTGCATTTGACTATGAGGGTTACCGGTTCGAGCAAGGGAATATTCATCTGGATGGTGAAGCTGCTTTGGGATTTTCGCGGATGCGTTATGATGATCCTAAGGGAGATCTCGGGCGGAATGACCGTCAGCGGGAGATCATCAAACAAGTGCTGAAGAATACGGTTCAGGTATCCAACGTGTTGCAACTGGAGACGTTGCTGGACGAAGTCAGTGCTCATGTCAGAACCGACGTTACCTTTGATGAGATGAAGCAGATGTTCTCCAAATATCGTTCGGTACTGGATCATATTGAATCCGTTGAAATTAAAGGCACGGGCAAGAAAATAGACGGAGTGTATTACTATATCGTGGATCAGTCGGAACGAGACAGGATACATCAGATGATTGAAGAACATTCAAAATGATCGGATAGGGCGGTGAACCAGATGCGTATCTCCAGGCTAATGAAATTGTCCCTGATTGTGCTACTAATGTATATGCTCATGATACCGGCAAGTACAAATTATGTTCAATCAGCTCAAAACTATCAATGGAAGAATATACCGATTGGTGGTGGGGGGTACGTTACGGGGGTGGTCATTCATCCGACTGAGCCTGATCTGGTTTACGCTCGAACTGACGTTGGAGGAGTCTATCGGTTGGATGCAGCTTCAGGAGATTGGGTCCCACTACTTGATCATTTCGGAGATGAGGACAGCAATCTGTACGGCGTGGATGGAATTGCGCTGGATCAGCAAAACCCCAATGTCGTGTATATCGCTGCTGGGAAGTACGGTAACGTGGGGCCGAGTGATATTCTGAAATCCACAGATCGGGGAGAGACCTGGATTCGAACCGGACTTAATCTTCGGAATGAATCGAATGGAAATATCCATCGAGCCATGGGAGAGAGCATCGCGGTTAATCCCACGAATTCCAATTACCTGCACGTGGGTACACGATATGATGGATTGTACACTTCCAGTGATGGTGCAGCCACTTGGAGCAAGGTATGGGATGTACCTAGCGGGCTGTCCGGTGAGGGAATTCGGAGTGTAGCTTATGGATTGAATCCCGTGACGAAGCAAGGTCAAGTTGTGTATGCGGGGGTTCGCGGCATTGGTGTGTATAGCAAAGCACCAAGAAGCAATGGTCAGACCACTTGGCAACTTACCGGGAGAAGCCCCGAATATCCTGCGCGTATGACTGTGGCGAAGAACGGGACGTTGTATGTGACAACGGATAATCAAGGCGTTTACAAGTTCAATGGTGTACAGTGGACGAATATAACACCCAGCTCCAGTTACTCATCTTATTATGGAATCACAATTGATCCCAATAATGATAATCACATCCTGGCAGCCGTTCGAACAGGCGGAGATAATCTGCCACTGTATCGTTCCGTTAATGGCGGACAGAGTTGGACAACAGTGAGCAAAACGCTGGTATCCAAACCGTCATGGTGGACACCCAACATGTTTTTCTCAGCGACATCCAGTATCAAGTTTGATCCGCATAATCCGGGTACCGTATATGCTACAGACTGGTTTGGCGTGTACAAAACGGAAAATATCAATGGTACCAATGGATTGACTGGCAATACAGCGAGTACTTGGGAAGCCATTACCGATGGTCATGAAGAAGTCGTCGCACTCACGGCATCCACACCACCTCAGGGTGTTTCATTCTTCAGTGGTTTAACGGATCAAGTCGGATTTAGACATGAAAATGTAACCGATGTTCCTCTTAATAAAATCCCGCTCGCGGGTATGCGAGAAATTGTAAGTATTGACTATCATGAAGCAAATCCGAATTACATGATATTTCTGGGAAGCAGCGACTGGTATGGAACGACCACACGATTATTTGTCTCTTCCAATAACGGAGTTACCGTAACTCCAATGAATGTTCCGGCTGGCTCCAAACTGGGGAGGGTCGCCTACTCGGCCATTAATCCGAATGTAATTGTTTATTACCCCCAGACCGGTAATCCGGTCAGAAGCACGAATCGTGGCGCAACCTGGCAGAATATGAACGGTGCCCCTTTTCAGGCTATCGGGGGGAATATGGTCTTTGCCTATAATCATCCACTGGCTGCCGATCGCATCAATGGATATAAATTTTATATGTATGCTGCTGGTTATTTGTATCGCTCAACGGATGCGGGTGCCAACTGGTCCAAAGCCAATGCGGTTCGCCTTCCTGTTAATACGGATATCAATACGAGCTCCATTAAAGTCGAGGCTGCACCTGGTGTGGCGAATGCCGTATGGGTAAGTTTGGGAACTGATGGACTATATGCATCGACCAACTCGGGAAATACATTTTCCAAGATCCAAGGTGTACAGAATTCCAAATTATTTGCCTTTGGAAAGGCTCAGCCAGGCAAATTGGTTCCAGCCGTCTATGTATATGGCACCGTAAATAATGTGAATGGATTCTTCCGTTCAGATGATATGGGGGCAACCTGGAACAATATAGGTCCTTTAGGTGATGGAATCGGGCTGGGCAATGAACCGCAAATTATGGCGGCAGACCGTCAAATCTATGGTCAGGTATATGTAGGTACAAATGGCAGAGGCATGTATGTTGGATCAATAGAATAACGATAGAGATATGAAAGTGGTGAAGATCAAAATGATGGAGGAGGGCTCCGGGCGCACGAGACAAAAGCATGTACGAAGAACGTACGGATTTCTCATTGCTCTGCTGTTGATTGTGATCTGGATTCTGGTGATCTGGTCCATGTCCACGCAATCCTCTCAACAGCAAGACATTCAGCCTTGGCTTCATAAATGGTCTCAAAAATTGCACATCGGTTTTACACTTCCTGATGTGCAATTCACTTACGGGGAGTATGAGTATTCGCTGAAGCAGCGGCCGTATGATTTTGCAGAGTTCGTCTTTCGCAAGAGTGCGCACTTATTTGTATACGCTGTGCTCGCCGTGCTTGTGTTCGGCGGGCTGCGGTACAGAAGAACATCCCTTGTGACCAGTATCTTTTCTGCTCTGGCTGTGGTGTTTGTCATAGCCTCCATTGATGAGTATATTCAGCAGTTCAGCCCGGACAGGACAAGCTCGATACGTGATGTTGGAGTAGACTTGCTCGGCGGCTGCTGTGGGATTGCCATATATGCAGGACTTCAGTCCATGATCCGAAGGATCAGAAAGGGAAAGTGTACTTCCATTCACAGCGAGTGATTTCCCAGGAAATTAGATGTATCGTTCAACTTCTACTTGTCTGCCATCCGTCATAAGTATGGAGTAGGACAAGGAGGACTGGACATGCTGCGAAGAAGGAACCGCAATGCTTTGCTCAAAAAGATCGGGTTCATCACGATCATTGTATTATTGCTGTGGTTGATTGCCAGAACCATTCCGTATTTGTTTCAGGCAGATACAACGGATGAAGCTGCTGCTGTTGCCGAAGAGTTTTACAAATATGAGCAGACGGGTGACTTCGGCAGTTCATGGGAACTCTTTCATCCTCTGATGAAAGAGCGGTTTCCCAAGAGTGCTTACGTACAGAACAGAGCACATATATTTATGCAGCATTTTGGCGTGGAAACGTTTGAGCTGGAGATGGAAAAGCCGGAGCGCGAGTTCGATGTAACCGTGATCGATGGCGTTAAGCCATTTTCTGAAGCCTACAGAATCCGGGTCACCCAGAAGTACTCAGGTACCTTTGGCCAATTCGATATTGTGCAGACCTGTTATCTGGTAGAGGATGGCGATGGGTGGACCTTACTCTGGTATTATCCAAATCAGAAAAATGAGGATACCTCGCATGTCGACAATAGTGACTGATCAGGAATCGTGGGCATGTTGTGAAAGAGATTCAAACTCCGTCATAATGATATTAACCCATACATTGAACCGAATTGTATCATTTACCTAACATGAAGCTCCGTGAATGCGAGACTTTTGTCGCATTTATGGAGCTTTTTTTGCGTTTTTCTTGTTTTTATGCCTGTAAAGCCTTGACATTAGTCCCGGTGTCAAGTAAATTACGAGATAGATACAAAATGTATCAATTTTCAGCGTCTAACGACAAATAACAAGGACTTCTAAGCTCCTTGTGAGGGGAAGGAATATCATTGATCGAAACGGGCCGCTTTTACTGTGTCAGTTGTGGGATGATTGTGTCGGTCACTAGAAGCTCTGTCGAAATGAAGGAAGAGGGCAATGGAGGCAATCACGTATTTCGCACCGGATTCTACCGGAGTGAAATGCCGCTTGGATGCTGTGAAGCGTGTGTAGTTGAAGCGAAACGTCAGGGGAAATCCCAGTTTGCGGGACAATATACTAAAGATTATGATACACTATGTTCATATGAGAAACGGGCATGAGTTATGTGCTCGTCCATGAAGGAGGGGATTGAATGCAGCAGGAGCCGGTCGTCCGGATTCAGGGCGTCAGCAAAATCATATCCTCCCGATCATTGGTCAGCGACCTGACTCTGGATATTTCTCCGGGGCAGGTTTTTGGTTTTTTAGGACCTAATGGCGCGGGGAAAACAACAACGATTCGGATGATGGTTGGATTGATGTCCATCAGTAAAGGTGACATTTTCATCTCGGGACACAGTGTGAAGAATGAATTTGAGAAGGCGGTAGCCCAGGTAGGGGCTATTGTGGAAAATCCGGAAATGTACAAGTTTCTGACCGGGTACCAGAATCTTGTTCACTTTGCCCGCATGTCACCTGGAGTTACCAAAGAACGGATTGCGGAAACGATTGAACGTGTGGGGCTTACGGCCCGTATTCACGATAAGGTCAAAACCTATTCACTGGGCATGCGCCAGCGTCTGGGTGTCGCGCAAGCGATATTACATAAACCGAAGCTGCTTGTACTGGATGAGCCGACCAATGGTTTGGACCCGCAGGGTATACGGGAACTGAGAGATTATTTGCGTCAGCTCACCCAAGAGGAAGGTCTTACGGTCTTTGTATCCAGTCATTTATTGTCGGAGATGGAGCTGATGTGTGATACGGTGGCCATCATCCAGAATGGCAAGTTGATTGATGTAAGAAACCTTCGGGCTGAAGCCGGTTCGGATGCATTAATCGAAGTTGCTTTTGAGCTGAATGATGTTGACCGCGCTGCGGATCTGATTCAGGGTGCTGTCGTACAGGGCAATGTCCTGGTGATGCGAGTGTCTCGTGAGCAGATTCCGGATATCAATGCCAAGCTGGTTAGCGAAGGGTTTCAGGTATACGGTATTCGTAACGTGACTCACACCCTGGAAGAACAATTCTTGCAAGTCACTGGGGGTGGAGGCATTGGGTAGTTTTGGTAATCTGATATTGAACGAGAATATGAAAATTTTCCGTCGTCCCCGTACCTGGATCATGTTATCAATTCTGGCGCTGATCTCGCTATTAATGCCAGTGTTACTGCGAGAAGGGATGGGGTCCAATGAAGTTTTGTACTGGGAAGCGGCTGTAACGACCATCCAGATTACGTTTTTCCTGAACACGATCTTCTGTGTTGTGATTGCAGCGGAATCGGTCGCGGGCGAATTTACCTGGGGAACCATTAAGCTATTGCTGATCCGTCCATGGTCACGAAGCAAAGTTCTTGCTTCCAAATATCTGACCGTCGTTGGCTTCAGTATTGTCAGTACATTGCTGGTCATCGTGATGGCCATGCTAACGTCTTATATCCTTTTCTCGCATGATGCTCCGGGAGGAAGCAGTAGTCCGGCTACGAATGCTCTGACGTTATGGGGATATTTGTACGTTGATCTGTTCATTACACTTGCGATTGCCTTTATGGTGTCCTCCGTATTTCGTTCAGGTGCACTTGCGATTGGATTATCCCTGTTCATTATGTTCTCACAGAGTATCTTCTCACTCATATTCAATCCGGTCCGTTATGAGTGGGCCAAGTATGTTCTATTCAACAACATGGATCTCAGCAAATACATGACCTCCGGGGCGGATTTTGCGCTAATGGGTGGTCCAAGTGCAGGAATGACACTGGGTTTCTCCATTGCAGTTCTGGCGGTGTATTACGTTATTTTCATGGTGATTTCCTGGGTTGTATTCAGCAAAAGAGATGTGGCAGGCTAACGCCTGCTTCTTTTTTTTGCTCCAATGCTGTTTTGGAAAGAAAAAAAAGTGTATATTCAGCATCGCCTGTGGCATGACTGTCATTTAAGGGTACTTAGTATCATAAGTAAATGACTAGATATACATATGAACGCCGCAGTCACTTTGGCAGAGCAGCGCATGGAGGGATCATGTTTCTTGATAAATAACAAGTTCTACCGCATATGCACAGCGATTATTCTGCTGCTGCTCATCGTGTATCTGGGGGAAAAAGTGAACTTTATTTTCAGCCCCCTGACCTCACTGATTCACATCATCATCATTCCGCTGCTGATTGCTGGTTTCTTCTATTATCTGCTGCGCCCGCTCGTCGATTATATGGAAAGGCATAAGATCAAGCGTGCATTGTCAGTTCTGATTATTTATGTCGTAATTGCATTAATACTTGCAGGTTTTAGTGTGCTCGTATGGCCTTCCCTGCGTGAACAATTGATGAATTTTGTGGAGAATGCTCCAGCGTTGGTTACTTCACTCAGCGATCAGTTGAATGCACTTGAAAAGAGCAATTTTGTATCCAGATACCTGCCTGATGATTCCAATCTATTCTCACGATTATCCGATGTTCTGAGCCAAGGGATCACGCAGGTAACCGATTATGTCTCCGGGTTATTCTCCGTGGTATCCAATCTGGTTATTATTCTGGCAACGTTCCCGATCATGTTGTATTACATGCTCAAGGAAGGCAGCAAGTTTGGAACGAATCTAACCTTATTATTGCCAAGACATTATCGGAAGGATGGGGAAGAGACCGTCCATGAGATCGATGAAGCACTAAGCAACTATATTGTTGGGCGGGTTATTGTTAATGTAGCCCTGGGGATTCTGATGTATATCGGTTTTCTCATCTTAGGTTTGCCTTACGCTTTGCTGCTGACTGTTGTATCGATTATTCTGAACTTCATCCCTTATGTGGGTGCTTTGCTGGCAGCTATCCCGGTTGTCATTGTTGCGTTTATCGAATCACCTTCGATGGCGATCTGGTCCCTGGTCATCATTGTAATCGCACAGCAAATTCAGGATAACCTGATCTCACCTTATGTCTATGGCAAGCAGCTTGATATTCATCCACTGACTACCGTTATCCTTTTGCTCGTGGGTGCTGACCTGGGGAATATCTTGGGTATGATCATCGTGATTCCCCTATATATGATTCTGAAAATTATAGTTCGCAAAATCCATTATCGGATTGTCGAAGATAAGACTGAAACTTAAATGGAATTTGAAATACAACGCTGTCATGTGCCACTATTAATGTTTGTTATTGAATCACATCGATAAGCTCAACAGTATAAGCCGCATATCAATGGTGAAGGGTCAGGTAAGTTTGCCCTCGCCATTGGTGTGCGGCTTTTTTTCATCCATATTGCTCACTCATGTTATATCTGTTATACTTGGTATATAACAGATAACAAAAAAGAAGGTGAACCCTTGATTATTCAACTGGATATGCAATCCGAACTTCCCATCTATTCGCAACTTGTTTATCAAATTATTGAAGGCATTGCTAGTGGTGAGTTACAGCTAGGTGAGGCGTTACCATCGGTTCGGAATTTGGCCGCAGATATCGGTGTTAACCTTCACACCGTCAACAAGGCTTACACACTACTCAAGCAAGATGGATACATTCTGGTTCATAGACAAAAGGGAGTTGTAGTGAACCCTGATGGAATGCCTGGTTTAACGGATGATTTTTTGAAAAAGCAGGAAAGAGAATTAAGACCGATTATTGCGGAAGCGATCTGTCGCGGAATGACCAAAGAGGAACTATCTGCAGTGTTAGACCAAATGTATGATGATGTGAAGATGGGTCACAACAAAGAATAAAGAATAACGAATCAAGGGAGTGTGTTATGTATGCAACTATTTAGTATATTGCCTATCATTTTAATCTTTGCTCCATTAGCCTTACTGCTATCCTTTGCACCTTATGTGACAAGGGAAACAATCAGCTTTGGGGTTACGGTAAGTCAATATAATTACTACACACCGGTATTACGTAAGCTCCGGAGAACGTTTGCTACAGTAAGTCTGATCGGAAACGGGTTGATTATTCTTACCTGTCTGTATATACTCCGATCTGCCAATGAAGAGTCTACCACAATGATCACCGGTGTTTGCACAATGATATTCATTGTGTACTGGGCCGCACTACACATCTTATTTCATTTCAAGATGAAAAAGATAAAAGAAACACTTACAACTGTAGAAGTACCTCAAAGGGTTAAAATCGATACCACCTTCCGCCAAAATAAACTCACCTATTCCAACTATTGGTTTCTCGTTCACATAGCTATTATTGTAGCCATTGCGATCATTACAATCTTGAATTATAACGCACTACCTAACGTCATTCCGATGAAATATGATCTTCAGGGCAATGTCACTTCCAGTGTGCCCAAAACCTACCTTTCAGTATTGGCTATTAACCTTGTACAGCTAGGAATCATTGCACTGATGATGTTGGTGAACTGGAGTATTAAATCAAGCAAACAACAGCTTACTCCATCTAATCCTGCCCAATTTGCTGCTGATCATATCCGATTCCGCCGTAAGTGGTCCCTATTTACGATCATAACAGGCTTGCTTCTTACCATCTTATTTGCCTTCATTCAGATAAATATGTTCGTTCCTAATCAGGTCTTGTTAACAGCGATTAGTCTGATCACCTCAGTGGCGATCTTATTAGGCGCTATATTGCTGTCGCTTACAGGCAGACAAGGCGGTGGAAAAATTAGGAACCATCAGGAGGATCACGAACGGTCCAAGGAGCAGCCTGTGAATGACGATGATTATTGGAAACTTGGTTTTATTTACTTCAATCCCAAAGATCCTTCTTTTACCGTAGAAAAACGTTATGGAATAGGTTGGACGATTAACTTCGCTCGTCCACTATCTTGGGTCCTAGTGTTATTCATTATTGCTATTGTTGTTTTAAGCAGAGTTCTGAGCCAATAAATGCTCATAATTCTATGCATTTAATAGATGAAATTAATTATTAGGAGGAGTTATTACAATGAACAATTGGAAAAAACTATTACTTTCTCTTACTTTTATAGGTCTCATCCTTCCGGTGACATCCATCTCAGAAGCTGCTGAAAAATCCGCTGGTAGTGAAAATATTGTTCCTATTCGTGAGATTGCAGAACAGAATGGGGCAGAGGTATCTTGGCAACAACAAACAGGACAGATCACAATACGAAAAAGCGAGCTTACGATTGTAGTTAAGGTAGGAGAGAAACAGGCGATTGTGAATGGGCAAGTCATCCCCTTAGACAATCCTGTTCAGTTAACGAAAGGAGTTACCTATATGGATGGGGCGTTTCTTACCGAGACGCTGAAGGCAGCACCTGAGGACATATTCATTTCACTTATTAGTGAGGGCGATGGTCAGGAGGCTGCCAAGTATGTTCATACCTCTGTGAGTGGAGTGTTGTCACCCACGTTGTTGAGTCAGCTGTGGGGAGCTTTAGAAGGACAAAATGGCAAAATTACAAGTGAAGCCATAGCTAAGCATGTAGAAGATAATACAGTGCATCGCAATGTTACCTATACGTTCAAAACAGAGCTGACTCGTATAAATATTACGGTCAGAATGAATCATAACGGACTTGTGGATGATTTGCATATTGCCGCCGCTACGCCAGATGTGTATCAAAAACCAAGCTACGACGACCCATCTGCCTATACAGAACAAGACATTACGGTTGGTAAGGGGGATCTAGCTTTACCAGGGACATTAACTTTGCCCAAGGGTGAGGGACCTTTCCCAGTTGTTATTCTGGTACACGGATCTGGGCCTAGCAATCAAGATGCTGCCATTGGTGGTGCAAAGCCGTTTCGTGATCTTGCAGTAGGTTTAGCTTCACAAGGAGTTGCAGTATTAAGATACGATAAGGTCACGTATGAGCATACCTATAAGGTGGCTTCTCAGCCTAAATTCACATTAAAAAAAGAGAGCGTAGATCAGGTAAACGATGCAGTGGAATTGCTTAAAAAGAATGCACATATTGATTCTACAGCGATTTTTGTAGCTGGACATAGTCAAGGCGGGTTTGCAATGCCGTTAATCATTGCTGAGGATAAGCAACATGATATTGCAGGAAGTATTCTACTTGCTGCACCAAGTAGTAGCTTTGTGGATGTGCTTACCGAGCAGCAGGACGAATTGGTAGAGCGGATGAAGCAGCTTGGTTTAGACACGGATGTCATTCAAGGGCAAGCTGATTTTTATAAAAATGTGGCTGCGATGGTTAAAGATCCAAAATATTCTGTAGATCATCTTCCTGAGGCGTTTCCACTTCAACCTGCTTATTGGTGGTTTGAGCAAAGAGATTATGTGCCTGCGGAACTGGCTAAAACACAAAATACACCTATGCTTGTTATACAAGGCGAAAACGATGTGCAAGTGTCTATGAATCAATTCCAAACCTGGAAATCGTCTCTTCAAGGTCATTCCAATGTAACGTACAATAGCTATCCAAAGGTAAATCATCTTTTATCCAACTATGATGGACTTTCAATCGGTCAAGAGTACGCTGAGCCATCTAATGTCTCCAAAGCCATTATCGATGATATTGCGAAGTGGGTATTAAAATCAAACTAAAAACGGGAGTTCCATTCTTGGGTTGAATGATAACTTGGAGAAGTGACGGATAGGGCGAGATAGAATAAGAAGAGGAGCACTTGCCAAAATAGGCAAGTGCTCCTCTTCTTATTTATAAATTTGCTTTATTTAGACCAATTGGACTCTTTCTCGTCTTCATCGGTATAATCAGACATGGTCAGTGGTTCCTTGGGAACAACGGCCACTTTGTAGAACCGATTTTTGTCTTTTTCCAGCAAAACAAAGATTAGATTCTCGAACTCATATTCTTCCTGTTCATTCATCTCGGGACGGTGGCTGTAGAGCCATCCACCAATGGTGTCCCACTCATCTGCATCCAGGCTGGACATAAACATGTCGTTCACCTTCGATAAGGAAACCTTGCCATCCATAATGACATAGTTCTCATTGATGACTTGAATATCTTCCACTTCGTCTGCGTCGAACTCGTCGCGAATCTCACCAACAATCTGCTCAAGTACATCCTCGATGGTTACAATTCCGGAAGTTCCTCCATATTCGTCGACAAGTACGGCGATATGTACGCCATCCTTCTGCATTTTCTTGAGCAAGTCCTTCACAGGAGTTGTTTCGTGAACAGCCGATACAGGCTGAATCAGGGAGGATAGATCAACAGGTTCATCGTTTCCGTAAAGTTCCAGGAAGAATTGTTTCGTATTAATGATACCGATGATATCGTCTTTACTCTCATTCACTACTGGAAAACGTGTATATTGTTCTTCACGAATGATCTCCAGGTTTTCCTCGTTTGTTCTATTCACATAAAGGCAGACCATATCGGTCCGGGGTACCATGATTTCTTTGGCTAACATTTCATCAAAAGCAAAGATCCGGCTTACATAACCGAATTCGGCTTGGTTGATTTTACCACTTTCAAAACTTTCATTAATGATGATCTGCAACTCTTCTTCGGAGTGTGCATCTTCATGTTCAGAAGCCGGTTTGATTCCGAACAGTTTCACCAGTTGGTTCGCTGAGCCGTTTAACAGCCAGATAAAAGGATACATAATTCGGTTAAACCAGATGATAGGTGTAGACGTCAGCAGTGCAACAGTCTCGGCTTTCCGGATTGCAATTGTTTTTGGAGCGAGTTCACCAACCACAACATGCAGATACGTGATGGAAGCAAACGCGATTACAAACGATAAGAATGAAGAAACCGCCTCAGGAATTTGCATACTTTCGAACACAGGGTGGAGAATTTTCTCTACCGTTGGTTCACCCAGCCAGCCCAGTCCCAGAGATGTGATCGTGATTCCAAGCTGGCAGGCGGACAAATAACCATCCAGATTGGCAACGGCTTGTTTAACAGCCAGCGCACGCTTGTTTCCTTCTGCAATCATTTGGTCGATCCGGCTCGGTCTAACCCGTACCAGAGCGAATTCCACTGCGACAAAAAACGCCGAAAGTCCTATCAAAAAAGCAACCATTACTAAATTTAACGCATACCTCTCACTTTCCATTCACTGCTCTTCTCCTTTAGGTAATAAGTTTTTAACGATTATTATATCTAATTTTACGTAAGAAGACCACCTCCCGACAAAGAAATGAGGAAGAGTCTGGAAAGTAAAATGAGCAGATTGGTGTCACAATGCGAATCTGTTCCATCATTAAACTGATATGTAGAAGGTAACACAGTCAGAATATACAATGAACAAAGTAGAATTTTGAATTTCCAGAATCAAGTGTTCCGTCTGCTTATGTAAAGTTTTATCTAAGCAAACGTTACGAATAGGGGGTACATTGGGTATCTATGATTAGCTGTATACATAATCGTCAAAGCTGTGTAGGTGAGAGAAGGGCAAGGCCATAAAGCTTGCCACTTGAGGAGGAAGCCGAATGTTCTGGCTGGTCATTATATTACTCGTATTTATTTTCCAGGCAGCCACAATTCTTTTGCTGGAATTTCGTAATCCGGCTAAAGCTGTGGCTTGGCTGTTTATTTTGTTCTGTGTGCCTTTGATCGGTTTTGTAGTGTACTATTTCGTGGCGCAGGATTATAACAAACGAAAAAAACTTCGCAAGGGTGGATCGCGGATCTTCCGTGAAATGAAGGAAACAATTTGGGAACAAGCCCACATCATTGGAGATGTCGAACAGATGCCTGGTGATCGTTTCAGCCACCAGCATCGATTGTTTAACCTGTTATCCCATCTGTCGGAGAGCCCGATTACAGGTTGTAACCACAGTACGGTGCTCACAAATGGTGAAGAGGCATTTGCGGCAATGCTGAGGGAAATGGAAAAAGCAAAGCACCATCTGCATGTGGAATTTTACATTTTCCGTGATGATGTAATCAGTACGAAGTTTCAGGATGTCATGATTCGTAAGGCACAGGAGGGCGTGAAGGTTCGGTTTATTTGTGACGGTCTCGGCAGTCACAAGATGAGCTGGAGTTTTATCCGCAAACTGCAGGATGCAGGTGTGGAGTTTCATTATTTTCTACCGCCACTGATTGCAACGATTGACCGAAGAGTCAACTACCGGAATCACCGTAAAATTGTCGTTGTGGATGGACAAGTTGGCTTCGTGGGTGGCATTAATGTAGGCGATGATTACCTTGGACAATATCCAGAGGTGGGTTTCTGGCGGGATACACATGTGCAGATCGAGGGAGATGCCGTGTACTTCCTGCAAAGTACGTTCCTTAACGACTGGAAATTGGCTTCCGGTGAGCGAATTACCGAACCCCAGCTTGCGGAATTGTTTCCACCTCATATCTGTAGCGGGGAAGAACGAATTCAGATTCTGGCCAGTGGGCCGGATCAGGACTGGGATGCCATTCAGGAAATGTGTTTTGGGGCCATTTCGGTAGCCTGTGACCGGATTTACATTACAACACCATATTTTATTCCTGATCCTGCTCTGTATGAGGCACTCAAAACAGCTGCTGTCAGTGGCGTTGATGTGAAAATTATCATTCCATATCAATCCGATTCAAAGCTTGTTCATTTGGCATCCCTTTCATATGTAGAGGAACTTCTGCGAGCAGGTGTTGAGTTCTTCCAATATCGCAAAGGTTTTGTACATGCCAAAGTGATGATTGTGGATGAGTTGCTTGCAACGGTAGGCACGGCCAATATGGATATGCGCAGTTTTTTTTGCAATTTTGAGTTAACGGCTGTCCTGTTCGAGTCCTCTCCGATTCGTCGTTTGATCACTGACTTTGAACGTGATCTCGGGGAATGCAGTCAGATCGATGGTGAGGTATTTCAGAAGCGTTCACGACGGCAAAAAGGCGCAGAAATGCTTTCTCGGATGCTTTCTCCGCTTCTTTAGCCGATTTAGGGCAGATTTCTGAAGATAAGTTCACTTTTTGTGAATTTATCTTCTTTTTGCTGAGTATTTTGCGCAAATTTGATCTTTTATGATATAATAGATATATAAATCATGTCTTGGCGAAGGAGGGGAGTCTGCGGGAAAACAGGCTCCCTTTTGCTCTCTTTTGAAGTGCAAACCGGGATGAATAACATTTTGAATCCATTTTATATCGCCTTTAGATGCTTGCGCTGTATAGCCAGGGTACATATAGAACGCAGTTTGCTGTTCTCCATATGTAGATTCACCCTGAGTATTTAAATGATTTATAAAATGGATTCACACACTGATTTAACGGGGGGGATACCATGTCCAATGTAACGGTGAAAGAACTAACAGCCAAGCAAGCTGACCGCGGGGTCAAAAGCTCGGTGTTTACATTAAAGCTGCTGCAACGTATTGTGATGATTCTGATCGGTGCTGCACTAATGGCTGTATCGCTTGAAGTGTTTCTCGTACCGAATGGTGTTATTGATGGTGGGATTACGGGGATTTCAATTATGGTGTCAGAACTTACACATCTGCCACTCGGAGTATTCCTGACCTTGCTCAACTTGCCTTTCCTGATTCTGGGTTACAAGCAGATTGGTAAAACATTTGCATTATCCACACTACTGGGGATCGTGGTCATGTCCATCGGGACATCATTATTGCACCGTGTTCCTGCATTAACGCCGGGTGAGCCTTTGCTCGGAGCTGTATTTGGCGGATTGATCCTGGGTGTGGGTGTTGGACTTGTCATTCGGTCTGGCGGTTCACTGGATGGTACGGAGATTGTGGCCATCTTGCTTAGTGAGAAGTCACCTTTGTCTGTAGGACAGATCGTATTATTCATTAACGTGTTTATTTTCGCAGGTGCAGGATTTGTATTCGGTTGGCCGAATGCCCTGTATTCCATGATTGCATATTATATTGCGATGAAGATGATCGATATTGTGAATGAAGGACTTGACCAGTCCAAATCGGTATGGATCATTAGTGAGAAATATCGTGATATTGGTTCAGCCCTGACAGACCGTCTCGGTCGGGGTGTAACTTTCCTGGATGGAGAGGGCGGATTCAGCGGGGATGAGAAGAAGATTATTTTCGTTGTAATCACCCGGTTGGAAGAAGCCAAGCTCAAGTCCATCGTTGAAGACTGGGACCCGCAAGCCTTTGTGGCGATCGGTAACATTCATGACGTGAAGGGCGGACGTTTCAAGAAAAAAGGTATCCATTAGCGATTGATATATACATGAATGATAATAGCCGACACCCTTGTGATGAGGGAGTCGGCTATTTTTTCTTCAAATGTTTGAGAATGTGTTCAACCGGTTGGGGTTCAACAGCTGCGATTAAATCACCGGTTTTGTTCAAGCGTTCAATAATGTTCATCAGATGATAATCCTGGATGGAGACGTTGCTTCGAACCTCATCCCAGGTAAGGGGTGTAGAGACAGTGGCGCCAGATTTGGCACGAGGTGTATAGGGAGCGGCAAGGGTTTTGCCTCCATAATGCTGGAGATAGTCAAAATAAATGCGGTCTCCTCGGTCCTTTTTAAGTCGTTCCAGTGTGAACAGATCCGGGTGCTTCTGAGTGACATATTTGCCTACAAAATAACCAACCTCTCTCAATTCATCAAAGGTTACCCCTTGGATAATCGGAACGATGATCTGAACTCCTGTTGCGCCCGAAGTTTTGGGAATGGACCTCAAACCAAGGGAAGTCAGGGTTTCGCCAACGATGAGTGCAGCTTGCATAATCCGGGGTTCATGTTCCTGAGAGGGGTCCAGATCAATCATCCATTCACTGGGCAGATGGCTTCCCACAGTATGCAGAGAAGGATGAAATTCAAGTGCAGCCAGATTGCCAAGCCATAACAATTCGGGAAGTCCATTCATGACCACATAGCGGATGCCGTCGTGAACTTCAGTGTGCACATAATCTGGGACAGGCTCAGGGGCATTCTTTTGATAGAAAAATGTTCCTCCAGCGCCGTGGGGATATCTTATCGTGGTGAGAAGTCGATTGCTCGTATACGTGAGCAGATAAGGAGCCAGAGCGGCCAGCTTTTGCAGATAGATGGCTTTGGTAACACCCGCATCCGGCCATAACAACTTGTCCGGGTTTGTGACCGTCAGTTCTGTGCCTTCTATTATGATGGTTCCCTGGATCTTGGGGGCCATATGGAATACCTCCTATATGTGTAATCAATCTTGGACTGACTCATTGAAGAAGCTGGTTCGCCAGACAATCCTCACGGGTTACCTCTGCGAAGGTCTGAATACTGGGATGGCGTAGAGTGTTATGGTGAGTCAGCTCCATATACTGCACTTTGACTCCTATTCGTGGTTCCACCCAGGTGGTCTCTGCACTGCGCTCGGGTACATTATTGAACGGTCTGTCCTGCCTGATCAGAGGCTCGACTTGATGTGTGAGTTCCCGCCACGTATTGGAGTTCAGCTTGCCAGTCCCGACATGACCAATATAGACAAAATCAGGCCCATCATATACACCGACCGCGACGGCATTCACAATACCGCTCCGGTACGTGACTCCCCCGATCATGGCATATACATCATGCATGATTTTGACCTTCTGCCAGCGCTGATCCTTGCCCTGTATGCCATAACTGCTGGTGAGATCCTTGCAGACAATGCCTTCCATCTGATGTTGTCTCATGACCGTAAGCAGGGAAGCGGCATCAAGCGTATTGGTGACCTCCTGAACATGGGGAGCGGTGTTAAGGACCTCGTGCAACAGGCGCTGTCGATCTGCCAAAGGCTGATCCGTCACCCATTTCCCCTCATAAAACAGGATATCAAATACCATATATGTGACCGGAATCTGATGTATGGCTTGGGCGATACCTTCGGGTCTGCTCATCCGATCCCGCCGCAGAACATGATAAAACGAAGGTTTTCCGGTGTCGGGGTCCAGTGCAATAACTTCCCCATCCAAAATATAAGAGGAGCCTGAACACAGATTGCGTGGTGTTACCAGCTCGGGATACTGTGCGGTTCGATCATGTAATCTGCGATTCACCAGGCGCAGCTCATGCCCGTCCTCATAGGCAAGCATGCGGACTCCATCCCACTTGACCTGGGCAATCCATTGCGGCCCTGTGGGCAAAGTATCTCTGGAGATGGGTTCGAATGGAATCAACGGTTTGAACATGGGGAACTCCTTCCTCGATCTAACCAATTAGCGTAGGTTAATTCGGAATTTAGTTATATTTTTTGAAAACGGGACTTCATATGATGCACCAGAATGAGCAGTAACGGAAGTGCTATGCCACAGGTCAGATCCCAATCAATCCAATAGGGAATAACGACCTTGAGATAAAAGTTCTCGTTCGGAGAGATTAGAATAGACATGGCGAGAATAAGCATGGCACCAGGCAGGATCAGAGAACGGTGACTGGACAAGCGAAACAGGTGGGCGACGCCCAGGACAAAACCGTAGAAGAACAGAGCGGCTTTGAAGAAAACAGCGATAATCCAGACCGATGCTATGAAGGCTTCGATGCGTTGCACAAAGTTTCCGATATTGATCTTCTGTGAAAGGTTGAATGAAGCGAACCAGTGATGCTGGGTCATCCATGGTCCCATTACGAGCAGACACATACTTAGCGTCAGTGTGAGTAACAATCCGCCAATCATCCCTGCTAACAGGACGTCCTTCTCCAGATGGGGCTCATTTTTTGTGTAGGGAAAAAGCATCATGAAGATGCATAACTCACAGTAGGGATATGTGAGTACAGCAACAAAACCTTTGAATGGATCAAGAAATCCTTGTGCAAGCACAGGTTGGATGTTAGCTAAATGTATATGGGGGATTAGACACACCGTCAGAATAAGCAGAAACAACACGATCAGAGGAAGAAAGACCTCAGCAGTTTTACCAATGCTCTCCAGGCCCGACAGAAGCCCCCAGACAAGTGCACACATAAAAACCAAATGCAGAATCAGTAATGGAGATTCCGGCAAGATCTGGGTAGACATAAAATCGCCAATCTCCCTAATGAACGTTGAGGTACTGATCAGGAAATAAAAAATATAAAAAGAGCCAAACAGGGTCCCGATCCAGGGTCCCAGTGTTCGAAGGGCATTTTGAATCAGATTTAACCGGGGATGCAGTTTGTAGGCAACAAGCATAATGAAGAGTATGCCAAGACCCCCTGCGACTCCCAACAAGGCTGATAACCAGGCATCCTGATGAGCGTAGGATGTGATCATGGAAGGGAAGATCAGAATTTGCTCCCCAATTGTGCACAGGAACATGAGTGAAGCGAGCTGCCTAACAGTCAAACGTCCCTTTTCGATCATGAGGTATCTCCTTAACATATCTTGTCTATGTATTGGTTAGAATGCACCAATTGTGCCAGTTTTATAAAAGCCAACTCAAAAAGCCCGTGCAGCCGATCTCTCTGTGATGTAGAGAAATCAGTTACCCGGGCTTAATAAAATGAGGTTAAGCAAACATATTGTAACACTTAAACAAAATCAGTTCGCAGTTGTCAGACGTATACGAATATTTTGTGGATCTACCGTAAACCAGGTACCCTCCACTTGTGTAACGACTGCGCCGGATTGACGCAATTGTTCAAGTGCTTGTTCCACGTGATCCTTTGTGGCGTACACAATGGTGAAGTAGTCAATTCCTGTAGCGTTATCTGGATTAACAGGTGCATTCACTCCTGCCCAGATATTCAATCCCAGATGATGATGATAGCCGCCTGCGGATACAAATAGTGCTGACATGTTGGCGAAGTTACCCACGATATCGAAACCGAGTACGCCAGTGTAGAAGTTGCGGGCTTCTTCCAGGCTGCGGACGTGGAAATGTACGTGACCAATAACGGTGCCAGCAGGCAGACCCTGCCAAGGTTCATTCTCCGATATGGCAAACAGGCTTTCCACATCAACAGGATCACTTGCCATCACGTAGTTATTGTCGCTATCCCTTTTCCAGGTATCACGTGCACGGTCGGCGTAGATCTCAATCCCGTTCTGATCGGGATCTGAGATATAGAAGGCTTCGCTGACCAAGTGATCGCCTTGGCCGATATCGATACCGGATGCAGCCAGATTACGAAGAGCAAGACCCAGGGACTTACGGTCAGGTAGCAGGATGGCGAAATGGTACAAGCCAGCGTGTGAGCGTTCCGGCAGGGTAATTCCATCCGTGAGCTCTTCCAATCGCAGCAGGGACTGTTTTCCGTCGGCTGTCAACGTGGCCACTTTGCCACTCCGCTCAAGTAATTTCAATCCAACCACATCGGTATAGAACTTAATCGAACGATCCAGGTTCATAATTCGGAGACTCACTTCACCCAGATGGGTTGTGGCAGGGATTTGATACGTTGTATTCATGATTGTTTCCTCCTGATCATAGATAATATGGATTCTCGTTTAATTTTGTATATGCGTTGAAAACGGATTATTTAATTGAATACTGTTAAAGCAGAATTACAGCGTGACTGTATATTCATAAATAAGTTACTTTTCATAAGTTAATATAAAATATAAATCGGCTTTCGTCAATCGCATTTTGCAATTATAGCTGGAGTGTGATTGACAAGAACTGTTTCAATAGTTCTGTAAAACAAAAAAATCCGACTGTGAAGCCGGATCAGAGTAAACCTCATTACATGAGTTATATAACGGAATCGGTCTTGCCGTAGCGGCATTCAAACTTTTGGTTTGGGTGTCGCCTTTTTTCTTTTGGCTGGTGCAGCAGGTGTATCGGATTCTCCTCCGGCAACCGCTTGAGCAGGCGTTTTTCGTGGCGCACGTTTCTTAGGCTTAGCCGTTGTTGTCCCAGGGTCAGCCGGAATAGGCTTCACGGCCTCGATACTTGCCTGCAAGGCAGCCATCAAATCCATCACATTGGCTTCAGGTTTGGCTGGAGCAATCTTGATTTCTTCGCCCGCCACTTTGTGCTGGATAAGATCCAGCAGTTTGCTACGATAGTCATCGGTGTATTTACCGGGTTCAAAAGGCGTGGACAATTGATCAATCAGCAACTTTGCCATCGTGAGTTCCTTTTCATTCACGTTCTGCACTTCCGGCAAGTTGGGCACCTGGGAGACAGGACGAATCTCGTCCGGATAGAAAATCGTCTCCATAGAGAGGCAATCTTCCAGCACACGTATGGCAGCCAGACTGCTCTTCGAGCGAATGGAGATTTTGGCGATGCCAATTTTGCCGGTATCCCGCATGGCGTTCATCAAGAGCTGGTAGGCATTTCCCCCAGCCTGATCGGGCGATAGGTAATATGTTTTCTGAAAATAGATCGGATCAATCTCAGTCAAGTCGACAAAATCCAGTATGGTAATGGTTTTGCTGGTGGAATCATTTAATGCTTCCAATTCATCTTTCTCGAAGAGAACAAACTTTCCCTTTTCATATTCATAGCCTTTGGTGATCTCTTCCCACTTCACGTCCACTTCACAGGAGGGACATTGACGAACATAAGCGAGCGGGCTGCCGCAGACTTTATGGATATAGCGCATCGAGATGTCTTTGTCTTCGGTAGCCGAGAACATTTTGACAGGTACATGCACAAGGCCAAAACTGATTGCACCTTTCCAGACGGTATGCATAGGTCGGCTCCTTTCGAAAGGTTGTTCAAAAATTCCGCTTTCTCGGTATTGAAAACCAGACTTTTTGAACACGGATTTATATTCAATAGTATGGGCATCTGGTGCGAGGGATAATCGTCTTGTAGACGAACGAATTCGTATGGTTCGGCGATACTCGGGGATGATAACAGAAACATGCTTGGATTCCGACAGAAAGATGAGCATGGAATAGGTAGTTATTCTCGCAGCACATATGCCGGGAGGTGCAATATTGAAAAACAGACGTGATGAGGAAGAAGCACACAAGCATGCATTTTCTCCATATCCTCTTGCCAAAGCCGAAAGTGCTGAAGAATTCTATACACCTGCTACAGCTGTAGACTGGGAAGCGGTCACTTCGGAAGAATTGCCCCTTGATCGGGAGTCGTTCATGCTCGACATTGACCGGATGGTGAATGAAGGGTTAGGCGGGGGGCAGGTTACGGAAGATAACGGTTATATTGGTGATAGCACAACAGACACCATGATTAGGGAAGACCACGAAGATCCGGAAGGGGAGTATGAATAAAATGATGGATGCAAAACGCGCTAAAGCGATCTATGATTCGAAGGATACCATTGCCGTTACATTGGAGGGAGATCCAGTCTGGATCGAGAATGTGGATGAAGCCAATGGCATGGCAACCGTTCAGGTTGGCAGCAGGCCGGGAAATACCCAGACGGTTCGTGTGGATCGTTTGGAGGAGTAGATACAAGTAGCATATAGTTATTGAGGCGTTCGAGAATGAATAAAAGCTGAAATATATGCATAACATGGCCGGTACCGAGAGGTGCCGGTTTTTGGTTTTTCCTAATAGGTGTCTGAAACTTCGAAGGAAGCGAGTTATGAGACAGGTCTAATAATGCATGTTGTATTTCCGCTTGCCTCCTTGGATGTTGCGGGGGAAGAAAGGGACCGATATAATAAGGTTCAAAGTGAACTCAGGCGGCTGGACCGCCAAAGGTGGGGCGAATATTGAATCAGACGCACGAGCAGTGGGTGTATCAATCCCATGGCATTGCAGATACAGAAGCACTCGCTTCCGCACTTGCCAGACAGGCAAACGCCGGCATGGTGATTGCTTTGGATGGTGATCTGGGCGCGGGAAAAACGGCATTTTCACAGAAATTTGCCTGGCATTTAGGTGTACGTGATGTGGTAAGCAGTCCCACTTTCACGCTAATCAAGGAGTACGAAGGGCGTCTGCCTTTATATCACATGGATGTATATCGCATATCGCTGGAAGAAGCGGATGAGCTTGGACTTGATGAATATTTCTATGGAGCCGGAGTCAGTCTGGTGGAGTGGTCGAGTATCATTCCCGAATTGCTGCCGCAAGAGCACTTGCATGTGCAGATTGAAACAACGGGCCTGGAGGATCGAACGATTACACTGGATGGGTACGGCGAGACTTATGCAGCCATGTGCCGACAGTTCAGACAGAATGGGGTCAAATGATGATGGAAGATTTACAAAAAGAGCCGCGTCAGCGGTTTTTGGCGTTGGATACATCCACCGCAGTGATGGCAGCTGCGATGATGGAAGATCATGCGCTTCTGGAAGAACGCAATGAACGGGCTGAGCGTAACCATTCGGTACACGTTGTACCGGTGATGGAGCAGCTGCTGGCCGCCAGCAACACACAGCCTGGGCAACTTGACGGCATTGCCGTTGGCGTTGGCCCAGGCTCGTACACGGGCATCCGCATTGCGGTGACCGCGGCGAAGACACTGGCCTGGGCGTGGGACATCCCTGTAGCCGGGGTGTCCAGCCTTCAGGCCATCGCCTGGGGCGGCTGGCACAGCGGCCTTGCCGCCAAGGCAGAAGCTGCGGCAGAGGAAGCCGCAGCAGGGGTTGGCGGAACGCCATCCGTGGACCAGGGCAGCACAGGTGCTGCCCCTGTCCACTGGATCGTTCCGCTTGTGGATGCACGGCGCGGTCAAGCGTGCACCGCGCTGTTTGCCTCCGCCGGGAGCGATGCGCCCCGGCGTTTGGCGCCTGATGCCATCCGCAAGATGGACGGATGGCTGGAAGCTCTCGCCGCCCGCATGGCGGAGACGGCGCCGGAAGAGCGGCCCGCAGCCGTCTGGATCGTCGGCGAGACGGGCCCTCATGCTGCGGCAGCGGCGGAGCTTCGCTGCCCCGCAGGAACGGCGCTCCAGCTCGTACCTTATGAGCTGGAAGGCCGCTGGGTTGGGCGCCTTGGCGCCGCCGCGCTGCTTGCAGGTCAGCGTGAAGACGTGCATGCGCTGGTGCCAAACTACACCCAGTTGTCTGAAGCGGAAGCCAATCTGCTGCGCAAAGGCTAAAGTAGTTGTTCAAAAAGTCCGCTTTTGATTACGAAGGATACCTGGTGGCATCATCAGCATCGAATATGGAATTCAGCCGAAATAAGCGGGAGGCTTACGAAGTATGTTTCCTTTGGAAACATTGTGGTTGCTCACGTAGTTTTCCCTACGTTCCGCTACTCCATTTATAGCTTCATCTCATCTTCTCGGTACTGAAAACCGGTCTTTTTGAACACGCACTAAAGGGGAGGGGAAGCAGATGGACAATGTGGCGAATAATAAGCAGGAAGCAACGCTTCAGTTCAGGTTCATGACACTCGCGGATATTCCCGATGTGATGGAGATTGAACATGAGGCCTTTACCCTGCCCTGGACGGAAGAAGCATTTCAAAATGAATTGACACACAATCATTTTGCTAAATATATGGTGATGGAATTAGAAGGAAAAGCCATTGGCTATGCAGGTATGTGGACCATCATGGATGAAGCCCATATTACCAATATTGCAGTCAGAGGCGCGTATCGTGGACGCAAGCTTGGTGAAAAGTTACTGGATGAATTAATGAGCACAGCGGCTTATCTCGGGATGGAACGAATGACGCTGGAGGTCAGAGTCTCGAACAGCATTGCTCAGCGTTTATATCAGAAAAAAGGGTTTGAATCGGCGGGTCTTCGTAAAGGGTATTACTCCGATAATGGGGAAGATGCGATGATTATGTGGGCGAACTTGCCGTCTGCAGGCCGGAGCGGCGAAGAGGAAGGAAGCGTACTGGATTCATGAACGAACTCAATGAAAAAATAAATTCTGCACCATCTTACATTTTGGCGGTGGAGACAAGCTGTGATGAAACATCGGTAGCTGTTGTTAAGGATGGGAGAGAAGTGCTATCCAATCTGATCTCAAGTCAGATCGAGACGCATAAGGCATTCGGTGGAGTGGTACCTGAAGTGGCTTCACGCAAACACGTTGAAGTCATTACGTTGATGCTGGAACAAGCGATCGAACAGTCCGGCATTCGTTCACGTGATCTAAGTGCAATCGCCGTAACACAAGGGCCCGGGCTGGTCGGAGCACTGCTGGTGGGTATCGTTGCGGCCAAAACGATGGCGATGGCACTGGGCAAACCACTCATTGGCACACATCATATTGCGGGGCATATCTATGCCAACCGACTTACTCATGAACTGCAATATCCAGCGATGGCACTGGTCGTATCCGGTGGACATACAGAACTTGTGCATATGGAATCCGAGGGCAAGTTCAAACTGATTGGTCGTACACGTGATGATGCCGTAGGCGAAGCGTATGACAAAGTAGCACGTGCATTGGGATGTCCTTATCCGGGTGGCCCGCATGTGGACCGGATGGCATCTGAAGCGGAGGATGTAGTGCCATTACCACGGGTATGGCTGGAAGCGGGTTCGTACGATTTCAGTCTAAGTGGTCTGAAGTCTGCTGTACTGAACGTGCTCAATCAGGCCAAAATGCGAGGAGAACCCTTGGAGCCGTCTGCGGTTGCACGTGGTTTCCAGGAAGCTGTTGTTGAAGTATTAGTGGAGAAAGCCGTTAGAGCAGTTCGTGAGTATGGTTCACGACAATTGCTGTTGTGTGGTGGTGTTGCAGCAAACCGGGGATTGCGCTCGGCTTTACAGGAGCGATGCACGAAGGAAGGGCTTGAACTGTTAATCCCGCCAATGGATTATTGTACGGATAACGCGGCCATGATAGGAGCAGCTGCGTATCTGAAATGGCAGCGGGGAGAAATTGCTGAATTTGATGCGAAGGCAGATCCGGGACTTTCCTTGGAGGAATGGTCCGTTCAGTCCGTATAGGCAAGCGGTTTGAGATTAAGAGTTGACAGCAGGGATGTAAAGAATGTATATTTAGTTACAAATTTAAACAGGAATTCAGATTCCTGAACTGATAAACGCGATGAACAGGAATAGTAAGGTCATTCCCGGTCTTAGAGAGCTGCGGTACGGTGCAACGCAGTCGAAGGAAACCTGAAACTCACCTGGAAGCGGAACGATGGAACACGGTGACTCCTTGGGAGAATCCGAAGGCCGATCATGGCCCAAAGTACATGGTTACGGGTTGCCTCCGTGAATGGGCCGTTGTCGGTAGGACCGTTTTTACAAGGATCAACTGACGATAACTGAGGGGGCTTTCAGGCTGCTTCAAGTGATCCGGATATGCGAAAGCATTCAGAGGTTGTCTTGAATGAACAGGAAGGAAGTCAACAAGAGTGGTACCGCGAAGGTGAACAGCCTGTCGTCTCTTGCATTATTGCATGAGGTGGCAGGCTTTTTTGATTTTCAAAATAAAGATGAATGAAGTTAGGTCATATTATAAATGTGATGAACGGGAGCAGTAGAATGATAAAGCGCTCAGAGAGCTGCGGGGTGGTGCGACGCAGTGGCTGGAATCATTCGAATCTCGCCCGGGAACGGAGCTGTGGAAGCATGGGGACGATATCAATTGCCCCGTTGTCCTGATGGACAACGACATGTGTTACACAGCAACGGTTAACCTCCGTTATAGGGTGTTTCTCCGAATTCCAGTGATGTCGTACGTGCACACACATCCAACGGATTTCGGAGACGACGAGGTGGATGGAGTCGGCGTAAGTCTGGCCCATCAAGCAAGAGTGGTACCGCGGAGGGGAGAATAACCCGCCGTCTCTTATATGAGATGGCGGGTTATTTGTGTTTGCTGCCGGCAGCAGGGTGGGCGTGGGATAAACCATATGGAGATTGAAAAGTGAGAAAGACAGGGTGTAAGTCGACGTACAACCTGTCACAAGCAAGTAGGATATTTAACAAACGAGCAATGAATATGGAACATCAAGTAAATGAACATGAAACATCAAGTATAGGCACTAAACATGCAATAGGCTTTAATGATTAACAAGGACTAAGCTACAAACGACATACGCATTTACAAACAAAATATATAACAACAGTGACGGCGATTAGCGGGTGTTCTTGTGGCACGTGGATCGTAACGAAAATATTTATAAAAATTTGATGGAGGTTGATGGATATGACAACAACTAATAACAAACGCATGATTGAGATTTTTGATACAACGCTGCGCGATGGAGAACAGGCACCAGGAGCGAGTCTGCAACCCGAGCAAAAGATTGAACTGGCACACCAACTGGCTTCTTTGGGTATCGACGTCATTGAGCCTGGATTCCCGATCTCCAGTCCAGGTGAGTTCGCGGCGGTTCAGGCGATTTCGAGACAGTTGCAGAACGTGGAGATCTGTGGATTCGCGCGTGCGGTCAAAGGTGATATCGATGCAGCAGTTCAAGCAACAGCGGATGCAGCACGTCGCCGAATTCACTTGTTTATCTCTTCTTCGGATATTCATATTGAGCATCAACTACGCCGTCCGCGCAGTGAAGTGGTGGCTACTGCTCGTGAGATGGTATCTTATGCACGCCAGTTCACGGACATCGTAGAGTTCACAGCCATGGACGCTGCTCGTACCAAGATGGACGATTTGATTGAAATGGTTGAAGTCGCCATTGAAGCTGGAGCGAGCATTATCAATCTGCCGGATACGGTCGGTTATGCCCTGCCACATGAGTATGGCGAGATGTTCCGCCGGGTGCGTGAGGGTGCAAGAGGCGGTGATCAGGTTCGTTATAGTGCTCACTGTCACAATGATCTGGGCCTGGCCGTAGCCAATAGTTTGGCCGCGATCGCCAATGGGGCTACTCAGATTGAAGTGACCATCAATGGTATCGGAGAACGGACAGGGAACTGTGCACTGGAAGAGCTGATTATGGCGCTGGAGACTCGGGGAGACGCAATTGGTGCAAAGACGAACATTAAGCTGAATCAGCTGTATGAGACTTCACGTCAGATTAGCCGTGCGATGCACTTCCCGATTGCGTACAACAAGCCAGTGGTGGGACGTAATGCATTCCAGCATGAATCCGGCATCCATCAGGATGGTCTGCTGAAGAATCGGAACACCTATGAGATTATGGACCCGGAAGCGCTGGGTATTCCGCGCAGCATGATTATTTTGGGCAAACACTCCGGTCGTCACGCCCTGAAGGATCGGGTTCGTAAATACGGTTTTGAGCCGGATGAGCAACAGATGGAGCAATTGTATGAGGTGTTCAAAGAAACCGCAGACCAGCAAAAAGTGGTCAGTGACGACCAGTTATTGCAGATGGTTAGCCAGACCATGAATATTCCTGCACAGGACTATGAACTGGTTGAATTGCAGGTGACGGCAGGCAGCATGACGGATCGAATGGCCGCCGTTCGCATTCGCACAAGCGCTGGAGAACACTCTTACTCCGCTGTTGGCGGGGGACCCGTGGATGCGACCATTCGTGCGATTGGTCAGAGCATTTCCGATGATATTGCATTTGTAGATATGGAGATGCATGCTTTGAGTGGTGGAGAGGGTGCAAGTGCGGAAGCTGTAGTTACCGTGGAGCGTGCAGGACGTGAGTTCCGGGGAACAGCAACACATAATGATATCGTCATGGCTGCCGGTCTTGCTTATGTAGCGGCTTGTAATGCTGCTGGGCTGAAGGCTGAGTCTTCCGAACATCATGAACAAGAAGCGCATGCGTAAACCATCTTTGCCAGATCGCATCTACAGCGGCAATAGTAGCAATTGCGATTTGATGTAAATATGCAGGGCATATATAAATAAATGACGGGCAGGCCTTGAACGACAAGGTCTGCTTTTGTCTTATTATGGAGGAACATTGAGGAGCGGGAGAATGCATTTGTCAAGGTGTGACTATAGTTATCCACATATCCAGTGTAATTTGTGGGTAACTACCGCAAAGTCAAACCAGTATAGTTTTCGAAACGAAAAGGGTTTAGGGGATAGAATGACTCCTTACTATCCACAAAGTTGTGGATAAAGTGGATAACTTAGTGGATAAATATGGTTTTTGTGTGTAAAAGGCTATTCTACCGCTGTATAATTAAGCTTATTAATGTGCTTGCTATCTTGCTTTCTTGTGGATAAGTGTGAGGGAAAGGGGGATAAAAATATTTCTCTTCATTCGAGTAAATTTGACAAAAGCCAAAACAGTTCTCCCGACTTAAACAAAAAGCTGATCCCAATAAGGAATCAGCCGGTGGTATAGCTAAACTTGTATGGACGCGATCAAGCCATGGCCTGAGTCTGTACTATTCGTACTATTCCATAGCTAGTTCTTCCCAGTCCTCGTATGCCTTAGTGAGTTCTGCTTTGTGTTCCTCCGATTGTTGCTGGAGTTCTTGCAACTTCATATAATCCTGATAGATTTCAGGCAGAGCCATCTGTACCTCAAGTTCTGTAATCTTCGTTTCCAACTCCGCAATCTGTTGTTCCAGAGCTTCCTGCTTGCGTTGCCGGTTACGCTCTTCACGTTTCGCCTGTTTTTCTGCTTCGAATGAAGCCGCTCCGGATTTTTCGGTTGTGGCTGTGTTCAGATCGGATTTGGACGAGTTCTTGGTTGAAGTCTGACGTGCCTCAGCAGCTTCACGTGCGATGTCCTCAAGCTCCTGTTTCTTCTCCACATAATCATCATAATTACCGAGATAGTGTTCCGTGCCGCCTGGATGAAGTTCGACAATGCGTTCAGCCATTTTGTTGAGGAAGTACCGGTCATGGGAGATGAACAGCAGGGTGCCTTCATAATCCATTAATGCCGCTTCCAGCACTTCTTTGGCAAACAGGTCGAGATGGTTCGTAGGCTCATCCAGAATGAGCATGTTGGCTTCCTTCAGCATCAGCTTGGAGAGAGAGACACGTGCTTTCTCACCGCCGCTGAGGGAGGAGATCTTCTTGAGCACATCGTCACCGCTGAATAAAAAGTTCCCCAGTACGGTCCGAATGCGTGCTTCTTCCATCCCGGGATAGGCACTCCACAGTTCTTCCAGAACCGTGTTGGACGGATTGAGCCCAGTCTGTTCCTGATCATAATAGCCAATCTGCACTTTTGTTCCCCATTGGATCACCCCGGTTACGGGACGTAAACTTCCCGTAAGACACTTCAGCATGGTGGATTTACCAATACCGTTTGGACCAATCAGAGCAACGGTTTCCCCGCGCCGCAGATCGAAGGATACGTTGCGGAACAACGGAGAAGCCTCGTCATAAGCGACGGACAGCTGATCCACTCGAAGCACTTCCTTGCCTGACATAACGGCGGTTTCGAAGGAAAAATGGGCTTTTTTCAAATCTCCCATCGGTTTATCGAGGCGCTCCATTTTGTCGAGGGCTTTGCGCCGACTTTGCGCCCGTTTGGTCGTTGACGCACGTACGATATTTTTCTGAACAAAATCTTCCATCTTGGAGATTTCACCCTGTTGTTTCTCATATTGCTTCATCTGAGTTTCATACTCGGCAGCTTTGAGCTCCATATAACGGCTGTAATTGCCCGTATATTTTTTGGAGCGGTGACGTTCGATCTCAACGATGGTTGTTACGAGTCGATCAAGGAAGTACCGGTCATGGGATACCACGAGCAGTGCGCCTGAATAACCTCTCAGATAATCTTCCAACCAAGTAAGGGTGGCGATATCGAGATAGTTGGTAGGCTCGTCCAGCATGAGCAGATCGGGTGCCTGAAGCAAAATACGAGCAAGCGCAAGGCGTGTCTTCTGCCCGCCGCTCAGAGTAGCAATGGGGGTGTCTGGCGAAAATTCGCCGAATCCCATCCCGTGCAGTGCACTGCGAATGCGGGTTTCCATCTCATAACCGCCATGGTCCTTGAACCAGTCGGAGCGTTTCGCATAACGTTCCAGCAGATCAGCATACTTTTTCTCGTCTTCCATCTGGGCAGGGTCGGCAATATCGCGTTCCATCTGACGCAAATCAGCTTCAGCCTGTGTCAGGTGAGCGAAGACGTTCATCATTTCTTCCCAGATGCTGCGATCGGACTGCAGCCCGCTGTTCTGAGCGAGGTAACCAAGCGTTGTTTCTTTGGACTTGAAAATCTGTCCTCCGTCATAGGACATTTCACCGGCTATAATTTTGAGCAAAGTGGATTTCCCCGCACCGTTTACACCAACGAGGCCGATGCGCTCGCGTTCTAATATTTGTAAGTTCACGCCGTCCAGGATTGGATCGACACCAAAACGTTTGATAATTCCGGATACTTGCAGCAGCATAAAATTAAGTTCCTCCATAGGTCCAGTTCTTGATATGACAACTATATCCCAGTTTACATGAAATACAGAGCAATTGCACCGATTGGGAACGCATGGGGCATGTAGTCTTTTTGATCAATCAATGATAAACTGAAAGAAGGCATGTTATTACATGAGGATTTTGCAGAAAATGAATCATTTTAACCATTTCAACAAGATGACAACTGGTCATAACATATAAATTGTTTTTAATGAGAGCTTTTTTCTACCTTCCCTATCAACAGGAGGTTATTCAAGGATATGCAGGATCATGCGGAACTGAAAAGTCAGCTTCGATCCAGACTAAGACAGAGCCGTGATTTGATGGATGCGAGCATGCGTCAGCAGGCAATGACTAAGATTAACGCTGGAGTGAAGCGGGAGCTGGAGCGCCTTAGACAGGCCAAGAGTAAGGTCGTGAACAGACCACTCGTTATATTCAGTTATTTATCCTATGGAAGCGAAGCATCCACAGCTTTTCTGTTTCAAGAGGGCTGGGAACATGGAGATGTGATGCTTGCACCGAAAGTATTGGCGAATCCACCCCGAATGGAGCTAAGGCGAGTGACCGGAGAACAGGATCTGGAGCCAGGCATATGGGGGATACCCGAACCTAAGGATTCCTGTGAAGTCCTGACGCCTGATGATTGGCCGGATATCGATCTCGTATTGGTACCGGGGCTTGGTTATGATCTCCATGGAGGGCGTATTGGTTATGGTGGCGGTTATTATGATCGTTTTGCCGAGACGCTTGCAGCAACATGTGTGATGACGGGCAAGAAACCGTTGATGGCTGCGATGGTATTGCCGGGTCAGCTACAAGAGGAGATCCCAATGGACCTGCTCGATCTGCGGATTGATCTGTTGATAACAACCGAAGGTATATTACATATCGAATAAAGGGTTGTGATGTGATTGAGTTCAGAAGTGAACAACGGCCAGGCTTCGGGTGGAAAACTGACCCATTTTAATGAACAGGGGCGGGCCCGGATGGTTGATATTTCGGGTAAGGAAATTACCGTACGTACGGCTGTGGCCGTAACGAAAGTGACGATGAATCCAGATACACTGGAAGCGATTCGGGAGGGCCGAATCGGCAAAGGTGATGTTCTGGCTGTGGCTCAGATTGCCGGGATTCAAGGCGCGAAGAAAACGTCGGACTGGATTCCGATGTGCCATCCGCTGGCACTGACGGGTGTGGATATCCGTTTTCATGACAACGGAGTGGATGAATTACACATTGAAGTTACTGTCAAAACCGAAGGCAAAACGGGTGTTGAGATGGAGGCACTCACGGCTGCCTCAGCTGCAGCACTGACGGTCTATGACATGTGCAAGGCCATGCAAAAAGATATGATTATCGGTCCAACCATGCTGAATTCCAAGAGTGGTGGCAAAAACGGTGATTACAGCCGATAGGCAATATTTATTTTCATAGAGGAGAAGGGTGAATCTTTATGGTGTGGAGAACAGCAATCCTGACAGCCAGTGACAAAGGAGCCCGCGGGGAACGTGAGGATACGAGTGCACAAGTCATTCGGGAGCTGGTGGAAGAAGAGCTGGGTGGTCAAATCGTGGAGTACCGTATCGTTCCGGATGAACCCGATGAGATTATTGCGGCTTTGATTGAGATGACGGATTATTTTCACGCCGATCTGGTGCTGACTACCGGTGGCACGGAGCTGGCCATTCGTGATATTACTCCGGAAGCGACCCGGCGCGTAATTGAGCGGGAAGTTCCCGGGATGGCAGAGGCCATGCGGTACAGTGTAATGAGCAAAAACCGTTCTGCAATGCTGTTCCGTGGGGTATGTGGCATTCGTGGACGCACGCTGATTGTTAATCTGCCAGGTACACCAAAGGGTGTGCACGAACATCTGGCAGCCATTATGGATCAGCTTCCGGAAGCGCTGCTGATGGTTACGGGTCAGTTCAAGCAATAATCGAGCACGGACTCTGGGGCAAGATATCCGATTAGCCATGAACCGGTGTTAGATTGTTATAGTGACATCTCTTATTTGTGAATTTTGCGGGTTATGTAAGTGGTTACATCTATGGTATGATGGGCTTAAATTAAGAACGCAGCAGAGACATCTATGAACATCTGGCCGAGTATGCGCATCTTCGAAGCTTGAGACGAGGAGGATTATCAATGTTAAGTTCCATTGGACCAACGGGTTTTATTTTGCTGGCCGTGATTGCATTGTTGTTGTTTGGACCCAACAAACTTCCGGAACTGGGACGTGCAGTTGGGCGTACTTTCCGTGAATTCAAAGAGGGCGCTCGCGAGATTATCTCTGAGGATGACTCGTCCAATCGCAAAGAGCAGGAGAAAGCGAAACCGCTGGCGGCTGAGAGCACACCTGCAGACAAGCCTGCTGATAAACGCCTGCCGGAATAATCTTGACGGCAATGAAAGAGAAATCCCTTCCTGCCGGAAGGGTTTTGTATTTTAAGCTGGCAATAATGGGGGGCAGGCATGACGCAGCAAATGGAAGAAATGTCGATTACGGAACATCTGAGTGAGCTGCGGAAGCGGCTGATCTACGTATTAAGTATTTTTGTGCTGGGACTCATTGCAGGATTTTTTGTGGCGGACCCGGTATACCAATATCTGACGAAGTCAGAGTCGGCAAAGGGTTTTGTATTACATGCCTTCTCGTTCTGGGACGGGATTGGCATCTACATGAAGATTGCAGGGTTGTTCTCACTTATTATTACACTGCCATTTACGGTGTATCAGATCTGGAAGTTTGTTAGTCCGGGGCTGAAACCGCGCGAGCGAAAAGCAACGCTGAAGTATGTGCCCTATGTGTTTCTTTTATTTCTGACAGGTATGGCTTTCTCGTATTATGTTATTTTTCCGATGGCACTTGCCTTCACAACAGCGATAACGGAGAAGATGGGGCTTGTGGAGACCTACGGGATGAAACAGTATTTCAGCTTCTTGTTTGGAATCGTGCTGCCTGTGTCCCTGTTATTCGAACTTCCATTACTTATTATGTTTCTGACAGGACTGCGGATTCTGAATCCCATTCGCCTTCGCAAGATGCGCAGAGTTGCTTATTTTGTTCTGATCTTCATTGCAGTGGTTATTACACCTCCAGACTTTATATCCGATCTGCTGGTGATGATTCCCTTGCTCCTGTTATATGAGATCAGTGTGTTATTATCTGCAATCGTATATCGCAAGCAGCTTGCAGCCGATGAAGAGATCGAATCCCGCTATGTTCGTGCCGAGGATAAGAAACATGCGGGCTAGAACAATAAGTTGATATGAAAATGGAACAGAGGATATCTCATTCATTGTGGTGTAAGACTGGTATGTGTGTGGATGAGGATGATCTGTAATGTGCCCGGAAAAGACGGTCTGTTCTTATCCGGGCTATTGTTGTAGATTGTTCCCCTGTAAGCAAGGACAAGCAGGCATATTATGCTCAACAATGGATACAATGGGAAAGGGGCTGTCTGCTAAGCGTTGCAGAAGGGCTAAACAATTTCGTAGAATAAGATTAGTGAATTGCAACATAGAACCAGGCACAGCGGGTGTAATTTGGCTATGTTTGTGTAAATTCAACGTAAATTATCGCAGGAATTCGTCAAAAGGACTTGAAATCATGCTTCAAGTTGAGTATCATAAAGTTGGTTGTTAGCACTGAACACTGTCGAGTGCTAATACATATGGCTACAACCTACAATGTAACGTTATATAATTTCAAAAGGAGGCTATTTTTCATGATCAGACCTTTAGGTGAACGCGTATTGGTAGAACCACTGGAGCAAGAACAAACAACTTCTTTCGGGATCGTACTCCCGGACTCCGCCAAAGAAAAACCGCAAGAGGGTAGAATCATTGCAGTTGGTGCTGGAGTATTGAAAGACGGCGTACGTGTAGCTCTGGAAGTGAAAGAAGGAGATCGCGTTATTTTCTCCAAATATGCCGGTACAGAAATCAAATTCGAAGGTAAAGAATATTTGATTATGAAAGAAAGCGATATTCACGCGATTCTCGACTAATTCAAATTTAATCGGATAACCGAACCATATAGCACGACCATTTTCCAACAAAAACTAGGGAGGTTTTCTTAACATGGCTAAAGACATTAAATTCAGTGAAGACGCTCGTCGCTCCATGCTTCGTGGTGTGGATGCATTGGCTAATGCAGTAAAAGTAACACTCGGTCCTAAAGGCCGTAACGTGGTTCTGGAGAAAAAATTCGGAAGCCCGCTCATCACTAACGATGGTGTAACCATTGCTAAAGAAATCGAACTGGAAGATGCATTCGAGAACATGGGTGCACAACTGGTTAAAGAAGTAGCAACGAAAACCAACGATGTTGCCGGTGACGGTACTACTACAGCAACTGTATTGGCGCAAGCGCTGATCACAGAAGGTCTGAAAAACGTAACTGCAGGCGCTAGCCCAATCGGTATCCGTAAAGGGATCGACAAAGCGGTTAAAGCTGCGGTTGCAGAATTGCAATCCATCTCCAAACCAATCGATTCCAAACAATCCATCGCACAAGTTGCAGCAATCTCTGCAGCTGACGAAGAAGTAGGCGAATTGATCGCTGAAGCTATGGAAAAAGTAGGTAAAGATGGCGTAATCACAGTAGAAGAATCCAAAGGATTCGCTACAGAGCTTGAAGTGGTTGAAGGTATGCAATTCGACCGTGGATACATCTCTCCTTACATGATCACTGATACGGACAAAATGGAAGCTGTTTTGGACAATCCGTACATCTTGATCACAGACAAAAAAATCTCCAGCACGCAAGATATCTTGCCATTGCTTGAGAAAATCGTTCAACAAGGCAAACCGCTGGTATTGATCGCTGAAGATATCGAAGGCGAAGCACTGGCTATGCTGGTTGTGAACAAATTGCGTGGTACATTCAATGCTGTAGCTGTTAAAGCTCCAGGATTCGGTGACCGTCGTAAAGCAATGCTACAAGACATCGCTGCCCTCACTGGTGGCCAATTGATCACGGAAGAACTGGGTCTGGACCTGAAATCCGCTGTTGTGGAACAACTGGGTACAGCTCGTCAAATCCGTGTAACCAAAGAAAACACAATCATCGTTGACGGTGCTGGTAACAAATCCGATATCGATGCACGTGTTAGCCAAATACGTACACAACTGGAAGAAACAACTTCCGAGTTCGACAAAGAGAAACTGCAAGAGCGTCTGGCTAAATTGTCCGGCGGTGTAGCAGTAATCAAAGTTGGTGCGGCTACTGAAACAGAATTGAAAGAACGCAAACTTCGCATCGAAGATGCCCTGAACGCAACTCGCGCTGCGGTTGAAGAAGGTATCGTATCCGGTGGTGGTACAGCGCTCATGAACGTATATAGCGCGGTTGCGGCTGTAGCTCTGTCCGGTGACGAGCAAACAGGCGTAAACATCGTCCTGCGTGCTTTGGAAGCACCAATCCGCACAATCGCAGCTAACGCTGGCGAAGAAGGTTCCGTAATCGTGGAACGTCTGAAAAAAGAACAAACAGGCATCGGCTTCAACGCTGCAACTGGCGAGTGGGTTAACATGATCGAAGCTGGTATCGTTGACCCTGCGAAAGTAACTCGTTATGCATTGCAAAACGCGGCTTCCGTAGCGGCAATGTTCCTGACTACTGAAGCGGTTATCGCTGACAAACCAGAACCAGCAGGTGCTGGTGGCGGAATGCCTGACATGGGCGGTATGGGTGGAATGGGCGGCATGATGTAATATAGGCTGCAAAGCCTTGTGGGGCGTGGGTTTCTCTTCGGAGAAACCCACGCCCCACATTTTGCCCACAATGTGTAAAATAAAAGACACCTTAGAGTGATGGAAATTGCTCTAAGGTGTCTTTTATTTTTGATTGTAATCAGAAACTCATGAATATTCCGGTACAGAAAAGCCAAGGTGCTAATAGTTCCTCTTTTCAAAAAGAACAGGGGACAAGTGATTTTGATATATATCACTGAATTGGAATGCTCCGATTCCGGATCATGTGAATAGGTTTAATTATAATAGCAGTGGAATTTTAAGAAATTGTACAAGGTGCTAAATATAGACTACGGTTATTGAATATTCGACGGTGACGGTAAATTAGCAAAAAAATAAAAAGAAAACGACCTTTAATATTCCAATTATGATCTTCCGGAATAATTTCCATGCATATAAAGGAGAAATAATGATGACTAAAGAAGAGCAAAATGCTTTACTCTATTCACTAAGTCAGACCATTTTGTACGCAGACAAGCTGCTGGATGAAGTAGCGGAAAATGGCGGACATTCAGAAAAAGAGGTAATAATATTTGCATTGTTTAGGCAGTTAATCGAACAAGTGGACGGCATATTTATCGGTGCAGATCAAAACAACTTAGAAGTAATCAGAGCATCTGTGCGAAATGCATTCGAAACCAATCTGGCTATAGAATATATTTTTCAAGACCCAGCGCAACTAATAGACCGCGCTTTAAGCTATGAGGTAGGTTCAATTAATCAGGACATCGATTGGTTTCAAATGGCTATTGATGAAAAGACCTTAGATCCTGAAGTTACTGAAGCCACTCTTATTTCTAAACAAGCATTACTGCAAGCCCAATTAATAACGACAAGTTTGACTCACATAACAAATGAATGGAACAGAGTAAAAGCCACATTAAGACGCGGCTCACCGAAATGGTACTCTCTGTTTGGTGGCCCAACAACTATCTTTGCTTTAGCAAAATACTTAAACATGGAAGATGAATATAAGACAATTTATGCCGGGCTTTCCGCAACAGCGCACGGTACAACAGCACTAACAAATGCGGCTCTGGAAGATGCAACTGGTAGGGTATTACTGTCGCCTCTAAGAGACGCAGATAAAACAAAAGAAGAAACGCCAATCCGACTAGGTCGCGCATTTCTTCTTGGTATGATATCTAAGCTAATTCGAAATTATCATACTCAAAAAGAAGCTGAATTCGGAGTGTTTTTAGACGAACATATCAAACCTACAGCATCATAAAGACGGCACTATTAAGAAATAAACAGCGAAAGTCTAGAGCATCGACCTAGGCTATCGCTGTTATATATTTATCCTTATATAAACCTTGATATATTTCTAACATAATTAGAATATATTCTACAAACAGACGGCCCTAAGGAGAATTTTATTGGCAAAATGTTTGAATTGAACTGACTGTTAGCGCAACGAAGGCAGCCGATACCCCTGGTCGTCAGCCGTTATGTTATCATTGCGTTATAGATTCAGCCCATAACAAGGTTCAGTAATCGCTTATTGGCTAAGTGAGTATGGGATTTCACCTAATCAGTTATTACTCTAACTACAAACCCTCCATCAACTCACTGAACTTTTGTGCGGCTTCTTTCTTCATCGTTTTAGTGATATGGAGATACACACGTTTTGTAATTTCGTCATCTTGGTGCCCTAATCTTTCCATAATCTCATGAATGCCGACTCCAGCCTCAGCAAGCAACGATGTATGTGTGTGACGTAGCGAGTGAGGGGTTAATGCATCATTCAAGCCAGCAAGCCGTAGAAGCCTTCTCATTCGATTCTGGATTGTTTTAATGAACTCAGGAAAGCCCATATCCTTCTCTGTTTTGGCAAATACAAAATCTTGATCGTAATACACATCTCGATGGAGCATCTTAAGCTCGTTTTGACGAGCTTTTAGCTTTTCTAGCTCTTTAAATACCAGTGGGTCTAGTTCGATGGTTCGTTTCGATGTGCTTGTCTTAGGTGTCAGCAAATGATACTTCGTTGCCCGATTTGTAGGATTGTAGTAGGTCTTCGTTACGGAAAGAGTACGCTCCTTAAAATCGAAATCCTTCCACTTTAATGCACAGAGCTCACCGACTCGAAGTCCACTATAAGCAAGAGTCAGGAAGATTATATAGTCGTTCGTTAATCCCTTCTCCTTCGCAATTTGAAGAAGCTTAGTTAGCTCATGCTTTTCAAGATACTTCACCTTATTTTCCTCTGCTTCAATTTCCTCAACCGTTTTCTGGGGACGAGGAAGCTTTGCATATTGTGTTGGATCGTTTTTGATGATTTCTAACTCTATTGCCTTGGTAAACAACATTCGTCCTGTGGAATGAATACCAGCAATCGTATTTAACGCAAAGCCACGCTCGTATAAGTCTAGAAGGGCATTCTGATAAGTTTTACGAGTAATGCTCTTCACTTGATGATTTTGGAAGTAATCGAGCAATCGAGATGCTTCATGCTTTCGAACACGTACGGTACTAATTTTGACCGTGGTTTCATAGAGCTTCAACCATTCTTCAACTAAAGTGGGGAATAACATCTCCTTTTCCGCTATGTAAGTTCCCTCTGCAAGCTCCGTATGCATCGCCGCACATGCAGCTTGAGCCTCCTTCTTAGTTTTAAACCCGCCCATTTGTCGTTGGATTCGTTTGCCCGTGAGTGGATCTCGACCGATATCAAGGGTGAATGACCAGGTTGCATCACAAGTACAGCGTTTACCGCCACATTTACAACCACGTTTTCTAAAGTAGCCGTTCATTAATGATCATCCTTTCTAAAAAGTGTAGAGATGGAAAAGCCATCTCTACGTAGAAGATTTCGTTATGCTGATATCACATTAGGATTGGTCCGCTTGGAATCCAGCCATTTGAAGAAGTCGTCTCGGTAGACGATTTTTCTACAATTGATGATGAGTAACGGGAAATCCGGCTCCCTAGCAATTTCGTAAGCTGTTGAGCGGGATACACCTAAAATTTCTTTCACGTCTTTGATTTGCAGGATAAGAGGGTAGTCAGATTTATTCATGGATTATGGACCTTCCTTGTTGTCGTAGATTGATCGCTTAAAGAGCGAATGAATAAAGCTCGGAGTCCCAAATATAGAGTCCACTTGCTAGATCAAATTCTTTCCCGTTCCACAGATTAAGTGCAAGGTTAACAAGTGCAGTGGTTTGACCGGTTAGTGGAGCTGTTGAGCCTGTGGAACGATGCTCTTGGAGCGAAATGTTATCCAAGCAATCAAAGTACCAGTCGAATGGCCCGGTTTCTTGCTGTTCAAGCTCGAAACACTTGAAAATATCTGGATATGTGGCCAGGTAATAAGTCGAGGTGTATTCCTTCGTACGGTTAGCAAATTTTTGTACACATTTTTGAAAATTATGCTTATGAGCTTCATTTGAAAAATAAACCTGGCTGCAGTTTCTCGGGTTCTCTTTCATGCTAAAACCTCTTTCCAATGTATTCAGATGAATAATATATATCTGAGATTACGGGAATAACGTGTGGCATGGACTTAATAAAGATTGTAGCGGCATGTAGCAAAGTAGTAGAGAAGAGCAAGCTACGTTAAAAACGGCTTAATACGCCTAGCTACTTGGGCATTTTAATGCTGTAGCCAATGTAGCATTGAAACCTACTGTATTTCAGTAAGCTCTGATTTAAGCTCGGTATTTGTTAATAGTCGAATTCCCCGAAAACCCTCCAGAGGGGTAGACCCGTTGATCCTCATTTTTCCGGTCTTCACATTAAGTTTTGTGACTTCTATAAAAAACTCTTGCCTGCTTAGTGATTTGTAGCCATTATCCCGACAGTATTGCTTGTAAGTTTGGAAAAGAACTTTACGATGAACTTTGTACTCATTATCCTCTGGAACCATGCAGCATCGATCTCGTACAAATTCAGTGACATTATTTAATTCAGAGATGTACCGGAGTTTAAAGGCACGTGCATCGCTACTCTCGGTAAAAACAAGGTTGTTTTCCAATAGTTCTTCTAATCCTTCTAGCGCCCATTCGACAATGTACGACTTCTCGGCAGTTAATTTGTCGAGCAACATTTTATCCCTCCGTTCTTCTGTGATCGTGTTATTGAATATTAAAAAATGCAGCCGATCAGTGAAGGCAGTTGTGCCGTCCAATTTGTTCAGAAGAGGCATATGGTTCCCGCAAGCAACCAGTTTTGTCTTCCCGTAGAATTGAAAAGGATCTTTTCCCTTTTTCTCTGCAGTTATTAGGTCTCCACCCGTTATTGTTTTGATGATGTCGCTTCCTTTAATCGCGCTGTTGTCATCCATTTCAGCACTGATATTTAATTTGGACTTAAACAACTCGGCGGTCATAAACCGCGTCTCACTCAGTTGTTTTAGTGACATGGCTGTTGTATGCTTTGAGCCAATCAGTGAACGCCACAAAGCCAACCACACACTTTTTCCGGTATGTGGTAATCCTAACAGGATGAAGAACTTCTTAGCCCGCCATTCGTTGCTGATAATGTATCCGGTCAATTGTTGCAAGGACTTCATTTTCAGGCGATCCCCAGCTGTGCAATCTTCCAGAAAACGTCTAAAACAATTTCCTTGTTCTGCGTGTTCTCGTTTTGAGTGATAAACCCGAATATTCGAATACGATTCCCCGTATTCTGCATCGACGTAACTTGTGAATAAGTAGTCCGGACTGTGTGGATAGCATCTCTGCTCGTTTATATCGAAAACGACATTCCGAAAATTGATCAAGTGAGTTTGACTATCAAAATCGGTGAAAGAAACTTGAAGCTCCGGACTACTAACAATGCGGTGGACAACTTCTGCGATCTTGTGTTTCCCGAGTTTCATGTCCATCTCCGGGGTTATACACTTTCGGATAGCTACGTAGAGACTTGCTTCCGTTTGTTCTTCGAAACAACCATACTCAACGTCATAGAGAAACACCGTTGTACCACAGCATCGAACTACCCGTTTTTCAAGCAAAGCCATCTTCGCTTGGACATCGATCGGTATCTTTAATTCCTGGTTTTCGTTATCATTCTTCTTCTCATGGCTTTCTTGTTTGGATGAAACCTTATCCGTCTTGTTGACAGGTTCTTCAATCTGGATATTATGTATATCCATGTATTCCTGTTGCACTCCTCCACGCCTTAATGTGGAGGGAATACTTGTGTCATCGATAGTCATATCGTGCGATTGAACGAATGACCTACTAACGCTTCGATCAGTTGACAGCGAGAAGTCGTTATCCATTTCCAACTCCATGTTTTGCGATCTCAGAAAATCGGTATTCAGTCTTTCCGATCTAATTTGATCCAGCTTCTCATAGAGAGAATCATCTACGTCCGCAAAGTCTTTTTGACGGTATGGCGTCCGATTATTCCGCTTCATTCCTATCACCTTCTAACTGAATTAAATAACGGGAAAGGCCAGGGAAGTGCTGATTCAGCATACTGTGAGCAATGATTCTAATATTGTCGCTCGCTATCCTTGATGCGGTGAAAATATGACTAGACTTCCTATATGGCAAATTACCATCATATACCGAAAACTGGATGAAGTCTGGACAATGCAGTAGCGCAATCATGATCTCGTTACTGTATTCGAGTTCTTCGTCATCATTTGAAAGTTCATAATATTGGTCACTACAATTGATGTGAAATGTACAATCGTTCTGCCCTTTAACATCTATCCATACCCTCGTTAGACTTGTAGATGGATCAGTAGTAGGGAAAGAAAAATGTTGATCTCCGTATCGACCAATACAGAGCTTTTTATCGTTTCGAATAATACCTATAATGAGGTTGTATGGTTCAAGTTCTGTGTGGTCAATAAGAGCGCAAGACTCCTTCCCATTACACGCCAAGACCTGGATGTCTTTCTTCTTTTTTGTCAGTTGGGTAAGAAGTCTCTGTTCCTTCTGAGTCGAATTTTCGAATAATGTTTTTGCGATCATGTACATTCTCTTTGTAAATGAATTGTTACTAACACACCGGGTTGGCCTAGGATACCAATGGAGTGATGGATAACTTGAATTCAGAATAACAAGGCAGATTTGTGGTAAATAATACCACCTAACTTGTAAAATTTACTATCCTATAGACATTAAAAAAGAGCAACGTCTCCGTTGCTCTTCATCTTAAGTTCCATCCAAGCTTATTCAATTCCCTAAGTAGTTTGTCCTGCGACAACTTCACTTCTTCTGCATTATTCAGTTTCTTGAAATAGGAATCGAGATCATCGATAATTTTTTCTAAGGTAATCTTCGAGTCAGAACTATTCGAGTTCATTCCAACAATGTCTTCGAAGTCATCAGACATTACTCCAGCCAAATATTCTATGGCTCCATCTATGTCGTCCATTATCTTAATGCTATTGTTTTTATACCACTTCAAGGGCTCGGTCGCTAATAGTAAATTAAAACTTTGACCTATCCTCTTGTTTTGATTTATCCGGTCCTTAACATCTCTTGCTTTGAAATACAGTTGAATAAAATCAATTTGAATGCTCTCAATATGTTCACATTGCCCTATGTGATCAAGCTTTTTTCTGAACGGTGTTAGGCTCGGCTTTTATGGATTTTTAACTAATCGATACAAGAAATCTTTTTTGTACAACTTCGCCAGTTTTCCTCTGAGGATAGGAGATAGTGTATGGTCCTCTGATTCTGAAGCCCCAGTAAATGCACGAGGTACAAGCGATGAAAGCTCTTTTTTTATAAATTTAGTGAGGAACGGAACTAATATAAAGTTAAGTAAAAAGAAGTAGTTGTAGCTATCCCGTTTTTCCAATTCGACCAGCAGATCAACTCCACTATAATAAGCCGCGTCAAGGTAACTACGAATGTTTAGATCGTTTATTAATATAAAAGACGCAAGAATCTTCAGTTTGTCCGGAGAATATTTATATTGATTTGAATTGTTATTAGCGGCAGCCATGAATATGGACGCTTCCAATAAGAACAGCATATTTGTGTCTTTTTCAAATAACAACAACTCTTCATAGGACGGGTGATTCGTTGATTGCTGTTCAAGAGTCTCTATAAACCATTTAGTTTTTTGAATAGCATTCTGGAAGAATGTTTTTGAATCATCTTTGTTTTGCCGTTTATTGATGATAAAATGTGGTTGTCTTGTTAGCGTCATATCACCTTCAGTTAGCTTTTTATGCAGAACCATCCTGTAAAGTGATCCTGATATTTTGGAGAATAACTGTGCCATAAGTTATCTGTTTCATCATATGAGAATTCAATATCCCCAGAGCTTTCTATGTCTTTTTCTTTCAGACTATAATCGACTGGAATTCCAGGGAATATTTGATTCGTTAACAATATCTCGGCATTTCGCAGCTCATTTCTAGTTTCTTTCGAGCCCATATCCCTAGAAATACTAATATCAAACAGGTCACATAGAAACTCGAGCGAAAAATACTCAATGAAATCCTCCGGTTTATTGAAATATTCTGCAGCAATGCCCTCAAAGAAGTTATCCTCATCATCGTCGTCATATTCATCTGACCAAAGATAACCAAACTTATGTAGCAGTACCTTTTCTTCGAGCGATATAGTGATTACATCCTCGTAGATTAAATGCAGTACATAGTTCATTATGTGCCCGCGCAATTTGTCGCAGTTTAATTGAAGGCGTTTGCAAATTAGTTCGAACACTGGGCCCAAAGATATTGAATTGCAAACGTCCTCGTAGTTGGAGATTTTCCTTCTATGATCGAACTCAAAACCAAAGTAATCAAAAACTTTATTTTTTATCCCCGTTGAGTGGCGCTTTCCCATAAATTATCCTCACCTTATTTCCTGCTACGTTGTTTTGATTTTCTAATAATATAATCTGTCACAGCAGACCGCTGAATCCGATGTGAATTACCTACCCTGAATGATTCGATCTCATTTAAATTAATTAAATTATATGCTGTATTCATACCAATTTTCAACAACTCAGCTAGTTCTTGAACAGTAAGTATCTCTCCATAGTAATCATCATACATAAAAATGTCCTCCCTATACTATAGTTACTATTCTGTTCATTAAATCATTTTCATCGACATTAAAGAGCATTATTCTTTGTTGTTTTACACTCCTGGTGAAAAGTTCTTCGTCTATATCACTGCGGAATAAGTATCAAAAATGAAACATTAATAGTCTTCAATGCAAAAAAAAGAGGAGCAATTATAGCTCCTTCCTTAATCTATTATTCAAGGGATCTATCTCGTTGCTTTGTACCCCGAAACATTCTGAAGATACCATAGACCAGGTAAAACGGCGTAACGGCCCAACCAATAAAGGTGGAGAGAATGATCTTGTACACGATATAGTTTGAAATGGTTGTAAATACCGTGATATTTCTTTGCAGCTTGCTGATAAAGACCCAGCCGAACGGGATGCTTATTATTACATACAGTGCAATCAGTAGAATTTCCCCCTATGATATAGTCGTATTTTCCTTGCCCTCATTGCTCAATGCATGTTTGACTACTGCAGTTTCTATGATCTGCTTGATGATAGGAACTGCTGTAAATGCATAAGAATACTCTGTTACTCCTGGATTATGCCGTTTCTTGATAAGGTTCTTTTTGGTTAACTTTGAAACGATAGAGTAGCTTTGCTTTTTGTGATCGATGAAAATGGTGTGTCTTGTGGTGTTCTTGAATACGAATCGTACTCCCCAGGTCCCTTTTTCGAGTTTGAAATCGGGATGAAGCTCAGTTGTTAATAATTGCTTGTAGAGATGATCATCTGTTAAAGGATGGGAAAAGGAGTAGCTTTTCAGGTTTAGCTTGATGAGCTTGATGCCTGAGATTGCTTGTAGGGTTATGTAGGCTGCAGCCCAACCAATTACTATACCAAAAGCAATTGCTATGGGACCTCCAAATGCAAGTGCTATGCCTCCTAATGGGATGAAGAGGATATACAACTTTTTGAGTGCCTTCATTGGAGTTTCGATTGAGATAGCTCCGTCAGTTGTATCCTTATTTTTTGTAACAGTTGGCTGATTGGATTGGATTTGCATAAGCGGCTCCTTTGAATAAATTTTTCTGGGTCTCGCATGGGGAATGCTAGCCTTTCGTGTTATTGCTCTCATCCTTTAAAATTCCAAGCATATAGCGTTTAATGTCTTCTGGAGTAAGAATAGCTAGATATTGTTGAGATTGGGGAGGGCTGTCGCTTTTTGTAGACGGACTTGATAATGTAAATAAATCGGTAATATTAATCTTCAGGGCCGATGCTATTTTCTCCAATGTTCGGATGGTAGGGTTTTTCTCACCCCACCTCAACGATAGTGCAAACTTAGGGCGTGCTCAATATGATATAACAGCCAAATAAGTGGATATAACCATGGATTGATACCACCAGTATCAATCCATGGTTTGAGATGTTTATTGCAATGTGCATGAATGTAAATAACAGGGGGATAGGCACCTTATTGAAAGGAAATTTTTATTTTCTATGAACCTGCGTCACTATGTTCCGCACTTAACGGAAGACCGCTAACTAGCTTAGCGTCAACGTGTATACAGCTATAATATATAATCCAATCGTAGAGCACTGCGTATGTCGGTATGTCGTTTCTTAATATCTGAAATGAAACAACGGTCAGCTAATTTGACTGACCGTTGTAATAATAACTATTATGCGGCTGCTGTTACTTGCTTTTGGCGCAGTCGCTTTTGTAGTAAGTTCATGATTTGTTGATCACTGACCTGCTCTGAGCGCTTTTTAGCATACCATTCATCAAATCCATCGAGGCTTCCTGCAAGCTCATGCAAGGTTGCTTTAATTTGATTAGTAAGTGCTGATTGTCTGCTCTTCAGTTTATCTGTAAGTTCTTTTTTATTGCTCGTGCGACGATTTGGTGATTGAGGCTGAGAAGAGGAAGGAGTCTCCGTTACCCAGCCTTTATCGTGATAATAGTGCTTATAATGCTCGGGCACGATAATCATTTGTTGTTGCTTGTCCAATGTGATCAAGCCTTTATATAGATCACTACCAACACCAATTCGGCTTGCGCATTTCTTCATGCCATCCGTAATCGCACTCTTCGTCGTATCGCCTTCGTGCATGCCTGATTTAATTTGTTCACTCGCTGCGTCAATAAAAGTAATCCATTCCTTTAGCTCACTATTAAAAAAGCTGAATTGGACATAGATCTTCACACGTGGGTTTTTACTGCCTGGATCTTGAATGATTTTTTCAGTATCATATAAGCCTTCATATTTCCAGTAGCCTACTCCAAGCACTAGATTCAGACGTTCAGTAATGGATTGACCGGAGATATAGCAGCGGTCACCAAGCTGTCATAGTGGTATTCCGAATAGGGGAAGGGGGCATTTAATCGTTGGAATAGGCTTATTACTTCAGTGGGCAATCGTAACAGCCTCCTTCTTGATACTAAACTGGCGGAAATGAGTTTTCTTTAGACATGCTTCATGAATGTCAGGATGAAGCTCCTTAAGCTGTTTGCTGTCTATTCCGGTTCGACTTCGGTTTTCCCACTTCACTTTGTAAGCTCCAGCGATGCCAATTTCGTGACTGCCCATTAGCGCTTTGAATTGATTTTCGATTTCAGCTATCGTCTCCTCCAAGATCTTAAGCTCACGCTTATGATCGAAATATGTCTCGATATGCATGAACTCTTCTAATGGAATGATGGTACTGCTTTTAGCTTCAGGGTAGAGTCGATTAAGAAGTGTGCTACACGCCTCTGAACCATCGACAGGAGGACAGTTTCCAGCAAGTACATAATGATGCCAGAAGTCACTGGCAAGACGTAGAAGCTGAGCAATGAGTTCGTCGTCACGCATGACTTCATACTCCCGATATTTATTACCGCCAATGAGAGTGCCAAAATATCCCCAGTCTAATCCAGTCACAAACATATACCACTGTAATTGGACGTAGTAGTAATCGGGAATATTTCCATCGTTCCATTCCTTAAGCAGATATTCGCTTGCTGTTTTAATCTCAAGGATGCCGCGACCACGCTTAGGACAGATGATCATTCGATCGATATTACCCAGTGCCCAACGGTGCTCAGGGTGGCAGTATATAACCTTCTTCTCTGTTATCGCCCATTCGGGATGCTCACTGGCGAACTTATCCGCAATGAGGGGTTCAAGTCTAGTTCCCCATTCTGCCGCCTCGCCCATTTGTTCATTCGGGGCTTCTCCCAATTTCTCTAGGTAGATATGCATGGGTGATCTCCATTTAGAGATGCCGCAAATCGCCGCAAGATCAGAACCACCAATACCATTCCGACGATGGACGAGCCACTGTTCATAGGATAGATTGTCAGTTTCAACAAGAATGTCTGCAAGGAATTTTAGTGCTGTTGCCATTGTTCTTATACACCTCCAAATTAAAAATGAGGATTAATGTACGATTGACATTAATCCCCGCTCTTTTAAGCTTACATATTGTTTGTGACCGATGACGATATGATCGAGGACATCAATTCCGATGAGTGTTCCTGCATCTGTTAGACGTTTGGTGATAGCTATATCTTCCCGACTTGGGTCAGGGCTACCACTAGGGTGATTATGACAGCAAATAATTGATGCGCTACTACGCTTAATGGCCGGACGAGACAAGCGTTGAGGGAACCAATGGATATCAGTTCTGTTGCTATACCTGCATTCTTAGAGTTGAGTAGTATAACTACAAAATGCTCTTTCTGTAGATAGCGGAATTCCGGCTCAATTAGATTGTATACATCTTCAGGAGAGCGGATCTTACAAATGGGTGGACTTGTGACTGCTAATACCTGAGCAAGCTTTAATGCTGCGAGTATCTGCCGTGCTTTCATATGGCCAATGCCTTTGATAGAAGTTAGTTCTTGTTCAGTTACCTCGATCAATTCTTCCCTAGTGCGACAAAGAGAAAATATTTGATCAATAATATAGCTGCTAGGCTTCTCACGCAGGGAGTCTGCGAGTAACGATCTTAATTCAAACTGGTTATTGTTCATGCAAATAAGCGACCTCCAATAGAGTTCAGATAGTCTGATTATTGAGCTGGAGCTTAGATAGCTTAATAAGCCGTGGCCAGAATCAATTCATAAGCTCTGTCAATCAGCGGATTGCCTTCCATGGTACGAAGAAACAGGTTTTCCTTATAAGAAGCTGTTTCTCTAAGTGGTTTCGCATGTGTAGCGAAATCCGAGAAGGCGTGGATGAAGCGATAACCGTTTTTACCGACTTGCTTTAAATCAGGAGCTTCAAAGTATCTTGCGTGTAAATCCTCTCGTAGCTGCTGAACATTTTTCTCCTGAAGCTTAGTTGCATTGTCTGGTGTGGGGAGAAGAAACTCAATGTACTCCATCACCTTGTGGTCCGGCGTTTTGATCCGATGGAGTCGGTCAATTTCGGTCCCTAGTTTGTCCATATACAGTTCAGCATGAAGTAAAGTCTTCGTGGCCTCTTCCAGCTTTGACTTAATATTACCGGTATGAATGGTTGTCCACATGCGTTTGGCACTATTAAGTGCTAAATTTAAGGTGTTCTGGCACACAATACGGATAGGGGTCATAGCAACTTTTATGCTCCCAGTGCCATCGTGACTGTTTGAAAAAACCATGTAAGGAGAGATTCGATCCCCAGCGATGATGTAGTTCTCCGGCAGTTTGGCGAGCAGCCATACCTTCTTGCCGTTCTGCAAGCTTCCAGCGGTCTCAGATCTTATACCCTCCCCAAGTAATTCATCAGCGAAAGCGAAAGCTTCATGATTCTGGACAATCTTGTACCTGTCCGTGACGACACCGAGCATCCGTTGGTCGGATGCTCGGATGTTTGCTTTGTAGCCTGGGATTTCGGCAGCATCTTCGGTTTGGATTGATTTCTGAATGACCGTCCAGTCTAATCCAGCTGCTTGTAATGCTTCATCTGAACTGAGTGCGTGTTCGACTCGATTACCGAGTCCGTGCCATGGAGCTTCTCTTACGTAAAACATGGTTTCGATGTTGGCTGGCATTGGATCATCTCCTTGTAACGTTTGTTTCAGCGAGTAACCGGATCTTTAAAAGAAGCAGAACGTAACCGCGGCTATATAGCTGTACATGAACAAACTATTTGGCTGTTTCATTGTAATAATATAGAATTGAGTTATGTAGCTATACTCTTTTGTTGTATCAAAGTTCAAGAACTCTGTGCGGAATATTCTTAGGATAATGGCACTGTTTGTGTAAATTATATCTTTCTATTCGATCTTAATTCTTAATTAGGACGTGAAGTGAAAAATCATTAAAGTAAGGAAACATCTACTAAGTTGAATTGGGGGTAATCAGTATGGAAGAAAGAGAAGAAATCTACCAAAAGAAGACGATAGATTCGGCTATAAATATCATTATGACAAAGATGGATGAATTGCGGGGGGCTAATGAAAATGATAAAAGTATAATGAGAAGAAGGTGGATGTGGGAATTAATACAAAATGCAAAAGATTGTGCTAATGGAAGTGAAATTTCAATTTGGATTGATATAAATGAAAATAAATTAGTATTTTCGCACAATGGTAGCATATTTACTTATTCCAATTTAGTAGATTTAATAACACAAATTTCATCGAAACGAATAAACAGTGAAGAAATGACAGGGAAATTTGGGACAGGATTCATCTCAACGCATCTTATTTCGGAAATTGTAAAAGTTAAAGGGATTTATCACAGCACTCCCGATTCAGTTAATTATAAAAGCATGTGTTTAGATATTGATCGAAGTGGAAAAAACGAGCAAGCAATTAAAGAAAGTATAATCAATTCGATTTCAATGTTGGATACGATTGATATGAGTGATAATATTGAATTTTCATTTGACAGTAGCGAACCTAAGACCTCATTTATTTATGATTTAACAAAAAAAAATACGATGGAGATACAAGAGGCTATAAGGAGCGGATGTAATGATCTTGATAAGTCAATCCCTCTTGTATTTGCATTTGTTGAGACAATAAAAGTAGTTCATTGTGAAGGTGTTACTTATAGGCGTAATAGTAAAACGTCTCTAATTAAAGATAGATTAGATATTATTGATGTTGTAAAAACCTATGCTGACAATAATGAGCCTATAGAAATAAGAAAGATTTTAGTATGTTACGACAAAAATAATGAAGTATCAATAGCAACGATTATAGAGATGCGTAATGATAGGTATTATATATGCCCAATAGTAGACATACCAAAGTTATTCTGCGCTTTCCCGTTAATTGGTACGGAAGATTTCAGCTTTCCGATTGTAATAAATAGCCCAAATTTAAAAGTGTTACAGGAGAGAAATCATATTCAGGAAGGGGCGGAGACGAATAAAGAAATAATAAATATTGCAATTTCTCTTTATAAAGAACTACTAGAATATGCGTGTCGCAATAGCTGGAATAACCTATTTAATTTGTGTTACGTAAAACATTCAAAAGAGTCGGTATTCCAAAAGGAAATTTCTAATACAATTCAATCAATATATCGAATGCAGCCTATTGTCGATGTGCAACATAAGTTGAACAAAATAAGCAAGGAAAGTTTATACACAGAGGTTAATGGTAAAGATTCAGTTAATATATTAATTCCATCAATGGATAAGCCTGAGCTGAATGATAGACTTTGGGATCTAATTAATTGCTTAAATACTAGAGCAATTCCGACGAAGGATAGCTATAAGTACTGGTTGGGGATTTCCCCCAACAATAGAATTACGCTGCAAGCCACATATGATAATTTACTAAAAGGTAAAACCATAAATGACCTTTGTGGATGGTTCACAGATAAAGACGAAATGATGCCATGGCTTAATAGATTTTATAGTTTATGGCTCGATAGTAGTGATGAACGTAATTTTATTGCAACTGCTATAGTTCCAAATCAAGATGATCAATTCATAGAAATTACAAAAGTTTCAGTAGATGTTAACATTGATGATGTACTAAAAGAAGTTTTAACTCTATTAGGCACTGATATTAAAAAGAAGTTATTGCATAAAGGTATCATACTATCAGAGGGCATTAGAATTGATTCGATTAACAATGAATATATTGCAAATAAAATAAATGATCATGTACGCAAACAATTGTCAGATGAAAGCTCTAATACAACTAAGAGAACTCAGGAAGTGCAAAATATATATAATAAGCTTACAGACTGGTTTTTAAAAAATCCTGATCTGGCTAAGCCATTATTTAAAGATATATATGATAAGCAATATCACCAAAATATTCTCTCTAGTCCAGAAGAAACAGCAAGGCGTCTTGGTTTAGCAACTACTGTTGAGAATGAAATGCTTGAAAACAATTTAGAGTTAGAGCAATTAAAAATCATTCTAAAGGAGAGTGGAAGACTACTCAAGATGTTTGAAGATGGGGAAATTTCAATATCTGAAGATGCCATGCAATTATTTCAGCATATTTCTTCAAAGTCGCCTTATGCAAAAGAAAAAATAGATTATCTAATAGATAGAAGTATAACTAATGTGTACGAGGAGTTGTTCCATAACCCGTTATATTCAGTCGATAACACATTAGACGAATGGAAACACAATAATTATTCCACAACTGTTTTTAGAGCGAGGAAATTGGATCTGGATCTGGATATAAGAGTTGTTATACGTCCAAGCGACGACGATAAAATCATTTTCTTTGAAGATGCCGAATTAGAAGCTCTAGATGACACTGCTTATGAGTTATGGACCAATAACAGAGAAGGCGATGTAAGGATGATTACATTAGGTGACCTACTAAAAACAACTGGAATTTCAGCAATTCCACTAAGAAAAATATTTTAGATAAAAAAATTAAGGAGTCTTTCTAAGATGAATATTGTAGAAATTATCCAAAATAAAATAAATGAAAAAGACAGAACAAACATAGTTTATATTCATCCTGTTATACCGAATGAAGAAATTGCCCAGTACATATCAGCATTTTCTAATGAGAATGGGGGTATAGTTGTATTCGGTGTAAAAGATGATGGTAGAAATTTACGGATGAAAAAGTCTGCCTTCAGAATAAACGAGAAGGAAAAAATTATTAGGGAAATGATTGACTCGCATGTGAAGCTTTGTTTTGGTGAGTTTTATGAAGGAGAAGTAAATAAATTAGAATATATATATATCGAAAAAAATGAAGAAACGGTTTGTTTTAATGGAATACCTTTTAGAATTAACATCGTCAATAATAGACCACAGCCAATAAATAGAAAGAAGCTATTCTTATCCTATTGTCAAAAGGATTCTTGTATTGCTGACATAGTTGAGGAGAAGATCAAGGGAAAGATACGAAGTGTAGACATATCAAGAGATATACGAGATGTGAAGTATAAAGAAAGCTTCTCAGAATTTATGCAATCTATCGGTAACCATGATATTGTTATTTCAGTTGTAAGCGACCAATACCTAAAATCACGTAACTGTATGTATGAAGTGGTAGAGACAATGCGAGATAGAAACTTTATCGATAAATTGTTTCATATTGTAATTTCTAAAGATGATGTGATTTTTTATGACGATTCTACCCAATCTCAAATTGCGGCCGATATTTATTCCATGGGTGGTCTAACAGGCTATTTAAAACATTGGCAATCTGTTGAGGATGAATTACGGCAGTTAATTACTGAACTTGGCGACCCTTTATTAATAAGTAATCATGCTGACGAATTAAAAGTCATAACAAAAATAAAAATGGAAATTCAAGACTTTTTGAAAATACTTCGTGATAGAAAGGGTATTTCTTTTGGTGACATGTTCAGATCAGACTTTGTAGATATTGTTTCTAGAATTCAAAATTAACATTATGTAGTATGTAAGAGTAAAGAACTCAACCATACACTATACGAGCTTGAGGGTGATCCTCAAGCTTTTGTGTTTAATTGCAGGGGATCATAACTACGTTCAGAAGTTTGCTATTAACAAAGAATAGTCATATTTGCCTATAGGTAATTTATTAATGGAAGGACTTTCACGTATGTTGTAGAATTTTTACATATCTGCTAGCAGATTGAATACTGCTATTTAAAAAGCAAATCGGCTATTAACGGTCGAAGTGTTCCGAGCCGACTGGCCCGAAGTGGTTTTCGAAGTATTGCACACAAAGGATATTCCCGAAGAAATAATGGCATGTATGAACGTGCTTGAATATGAGAGTAACACAAAAGGAGTACGCTTAATGAGTATTAACATTTCAAAGCAAAAACGTGACGAGTTGACCACCAAGATAGAGGCAATTCGTTCATTTATATTAAAGGGCTCGCAAGACGACGAGAATAGTGAGAGTTTTTTGACATTCCTTGGGCAGCTAGAAAAAGAGGTCAAGGGCAAAAAATATGATTTGGTATTGCCTACGCGAAAAGATACAGTCCTTACCCTGCCGGATGGTGGGTAGATAAAAACAAGTAATGAGTGAGGAAGATAAACATGGCATACGAAAAGAAGAATATAAGAGCAGTAATTGAGGATATTAACAGTCGCAGGATTTATCTTCCGGCAATTCAGAGAAAATATGTATGGGACGATGAGCAGATTACTCGATTGATGGATTCAATAATGCTCGGATATCCGATAGGAACATTTCTTTTTTGGAAAGTAAAGAAAACCATTGTAAATAAAAAAGATTACTCGATGTATGAGTTTATTAAGGATTTCCATGAACGTGATCTATATAAGAATCCTGCAGCTCCGCAACCCTTCCCTATAGGTAGCGAAGAAGAAACGATATGGGCAGTCTTGGATGGACAGCAGAGATTGACTTCTTTATATATTGCCCTTCAAGGAAGTATTGGCCGTAAGTTATCAAATAAGAGGTGGAAGAACGATGATGCATTCCCTAAAAAGGAACTTTATTTTAATCTTCATAGTCAAAGAACAGACGATGAGGATATTTCATATGAGTTTAAGTTCCTTACAACAGAGGATGCACAAAAGCAAAAGGATAATAAGCTGTGGTATTTGGTAAAGGATATATTGAAATACTCGCAAGATGAACTTGTAACGGAATTGATTATTCCTAATGGTTGGGCTACCGATAAAGTTGCAATGAAGAATACATCACTGCTACATACCAGGCTTGTCGGTGATGAAATAATAAATTATTTTGAAGTTGAAGCTGATTCTATCGACAGCGTTCTTGATATTTTTGTCCGTGTAAATTCGGGCGGAATAGTCTTATCAAAGAGCGACTTGTTATTCTCCACTATTGTTTCACACTGGGATAAGGCAAGGGATGAAATAGATAAACTACTTGCAGAAATCAATAAAATCGGTGAAGGATATAAATTCTCCAATGACTTTATAATGCGCACCTGTTTGTATGTTCTCGATATGTCAGTAACACTAAAGGTTGAAACCTTTAAGAAAGACAGTGTACTAAAGATAAAGGATAATTGGGATGCTATTCGTAGAGCTATTAAGGACACAATTGACTTACTTAATGAGTTTGGATTCAATTCGGAAAATATAATATCTTATGTTGCAGTATCACCAATGGTCTATTATCGTTTTAAAGGCGGTATCTTTTATGCTGAAAGTAAATCAGAATTAAGAAAGTATATTGTTATTGCCCAGGTAAGACAGATTTTTGGCGCCGCTACAAATTCAGCACTTACAAGTATTCGAGAGGCCTTAAAGACTGCACCTTCGGATGCTTTCAAGATGAGTAATCTTCTCAATGTGCGTTTTACTGGGGAAAGGACATTGCGTTATACATCTGAGGAAATAGATGCCTTGTTTGATACGTATGAAATCGGTACATACACGTTTATGTTGTTGTCATTGCTGTATCCAAGTTTGAAGTACAGCCAGAAGGGTTTTCATCAAGATCATATGCATCCTCATACAAGTTTTGAAGAGAAAAAGATTACAGGCGTGGTTTTGCCGGACGGCTCGGTAATAGATGCTGATAGAAAAGATGAATGGCGTCGTAGAAGAAATACATTAGCAAACCTTCAATTATTGGAAGGTCGTGAAAATGAAAGTAAAAATGCGACAAGGTTGGTGGATTGGCTAAAGGTTCCTGAAAATAACGAAAATGCAAAGTACCTTCCAAGTGAGACTTCATATGAATTATCTAACTTCGAGGAGTTTATGGAAAAACGCCAGAAGTTGATGAGTGATGCTTTGAAAGCAATACTGTTGTAATTGGCAAGGTGAAAATATCGATCTAATTATTTCGAGCCATCTGGTGACTGTCTGTCTGCTCACCTCGCAAATGGACGGGACGTGTACAAAGTTCAGGCTTCGGCCTGCAGGGAACTAACTCACACCATATACTCTAAAACTCAACCTCCTCCACATCTCGCGGCGGAGGTTTCTGCCATGCGAACATATACTCGCTAACAGGATGTTGACGGTGGCGCAGGGTACTATATTCCATGAACCGACTTTTGTCTTCCATAGTTGCTAAACGTGATACAAAGGAAATTGCGCAATAAATGACGAAATAAGTATAGTACTTGAGTCTTAGAAGCACTTCGCGCTTAAGAACCGCAATAGAGAAGACCGCCTAATAGCGGCTCTTGATGATCAGATGCTTTTGACTTCGATATGATATCGTTTATTAGGAAGGAGAATTTGAATCGATGGCTAACAACAATGCAAATCAAAATATTGAAAATGATAGTCGTGAAACTGACTTTGACTTTGAAGAAGTGGAAGGGTTCTTGTCAAAACAGTTGGAAAAAAGCTTTGCTGAGTTGGAACTACTGGAATCGGATAGGAAGTCTATATCGGATCCGGATTCTTTAGGGAAAATAGTCGTTGATGAAGTTTGGAAACAGTTCGGGAATCAAATTGGTCTCGATATGACCAATGAGACTTTGATTCAAAAATATGATCGGGAGCACCCTGAGCAATACAAAGATATTGCCGATTCGATTTTGCAAGATCAGCAATACAAAGATGCAAATAAGGCTATGAAAGAGCAACAACAAGCTGGAACTTTAACGGATGAATATACAGGAAAAGTCTTAAAGCCTGGAGAACAAGCTAATTTAGATCACGTCGTAACAAGAAAGGAGATATTTGAAAGTCAACGAAGGAAGCAAGCGGATTTAGGGGTAGCTGACCTTGCCAATAAAGAAGAGAATCTAAAGCCAACAAACGAGAATTTGAACAAAAGCAAAAAGGAAAAGAGTAATAAAAAGTATGTAGAAACCCGTGAGACTAGGGAAAAATCACTTATTGAGCAAAACGAAAAGGCAAATAAAAGGGTTGATGAATCAAATTTGTCAGATGTTGAAAAACGTTTGCAAAAAGAGAAAAACGACAAATATTTGAACAATAAGCTTGCTGCTGATGACGATCTTATGATGCAAGCTGATAACGAAGCAAGGAAAGCAATTAATAAAGATATTCGAGTTAATGCAACAAAAAAAGTGGTGAAAAGAGCCGGAAAAGATGCTCTAAAGACTATGGCCATCTCTGCACTTTTTTCATTGTTAAAAGAAATCATGAATGGTCTAATTCGGTTTTTTAAAGAAAAATCAAAGTCCTTCAAGGGATTCTTATCCGAAATGAAGGAATCGATAAAATCATTCTTCTCCAAAATTCTAAGTGTTGGTCAGAATGGAGCATCGACATTTATCGGTACGATTGTATCTGAAATCTTCGGACCTATCGTAAGTCTTTTTAGAAAATTGTCAAGTTTAATTAAGCAAGGAGTATCTTCTGTTATTGATGCAGTAAAATATCTTCGAAATAAGGAAAATAAGGACAAACCGTTTGCAATAAAAGTAGCACAAATCGGGAAAATAATTACTGTTGGGTTAGTCGGGGGCAGTGCGATTTTCTTGGGAGAGGTTTTTGAGAAATTATTGTTGACCCTTCCCGGAATGCAAATACAGATCCCGCTGATTGGCACGTTTGCCAATATGATTGGTTTATTTCTATCAAGTTTAGTGTCCGGATTAGTCGGTGCTATCGTATTAAATCTTATTGATAAATTAATAGCCCAAAAGTTGAAAGAAGCGAGTGGCCGACAAGTTATTGATAAGAAAAATAAAATTATGAACCTTCAACAGGTTCAACTCTTTGCAGCTGAAAATCGTGTTATAGCATTGAAACAAAATGTGATGAGCGAAATATCCAAGAATCACATATTAGCGAAAGACGAAATGCGACAAGCACTTAATACAATTTTTGATGAAGAAAAGACGAGTGATTATAAAAATTCAGATACCAGAAATCGTCAGAGTGACTTGGCACAAATGCAAAAAGATTTAGAAGATTTACTTTGAGGTGATGAGAAGTGTCGAATATAAAGGCGAGAGAGCAACAGAAAGGAATTGTGACGACTAGATCCGGTGTTTTTAACGAAAAGAAAAACGAGTTAAAGTCATTCAGCGAGAGTTTGCCTAAAGAAGCAGAGTTACCCAGTGTCCCGACTTCGGGCGGGTTATTTGGGTTATTTCCTTATAATGTAAAGGGTGACGACTTAAATAGGCTAACTGAAAGTATTCAAAATAGAATGATTGAGCAAAACAAAGTTCTAGTTAGAACGATTAAAGAGTTTAATACTATTTACGATACATTTTCTGCACTGGATAAAGAGTACATTCAAGGAATTATCATCTCTTTGAAAGCAGCCGAAGAAGCGAATGCAAAAGCATTAAAAGGTATAGAAGGCGTTCAAGATAATCAAGATGAGATCAAACAAATCATTAATCAACAGAAGCAAGTCATACAGGTCCTGAAAAACTTTAAAGAAAAGATTGAAAAAATTGAGCACTTGGCGGATGTTGATCAAATATTTGCCGGTTTTTCTAAAATGCATAGTAACGTTAATGTAATCGAAACAAAGGTTGAAGCGCAGATTAATGGAATAAAAACATTGGCATCTTCTCTGTCAGTTTTTCAAGATAATTTAAAACGCATGGAAGATATTCAAAATAAGCAATTTCAAGCTGTGAATCAAAGGGTTAAGGATGATATTCAGTCCTTAGCTGAAAAAATCGATAGAGACCATTCCGAGTTTGATGCCAAACTAGATGCAACTACTAACGAGGTCACAATATACAAAAGTAATTTCGAATATGCTATTAAGGAACTCAACGTTGGAATTGAGCAACAAGCAGTAACGATGTCTGCTTATCTTGAATCCGAATTGTCAAGAGCTAAAAGTGAGATTACAGAGCTAAGCCTGTTGACAGGAAACCTATCAAAAGCGTTGAATACGACTCGGGTCATTTCATTTGCCAGTATCGCTATAACATTTGCCCTTGTAATTATGATAGTGGTTGGGGTGCTGTAATGATTTCAGAGAATTATAAACGTCAGCTGATCCATGAAGTTAAGCAAATAGACGCATACTTAGGGCCAACATCTGGTCTTGAAAAATTAGTTCAAGAAATAGCCGATGAACAACATGATAAAGCTGTTCTCGAGTTGATCAAAAACATAGGGATCTTAACGAAGAAACAATCCTTGCCCAAGATGGAGCAAAAGCAAGAAAAAGTTGTTGAGTTATTATACAAATATCTAGGAGCATCAAAGGTTGATGAACTCTTCCAATACTTAAAAGAGTCATCGAATGTTTCACTAGACGAGTTACTCAACCAATTGGACGAGCTCGTTGGTCTCGAGAATGTGAAGCAGCAAGTCCATGATTTGATCGACTATAATCAAATACAACATTTACGAGAGAAAAACGGATTGAAAAAATCCAATAAAACTTTACACATGGCATTTCTCGGAAACCCCGGCACGGCGAAAACTACAGTAGCTCGTATTGTTGGGAGGATGTATAAAGCAATCGGGTTACTAAGTAAAGGACATTTTATTGAAGCGAGCAGGACTGATTTAATTGCTGAGTATCAAGGGCAAACAGCAATCAAGGTTAAGAGACTCATTAATCGTGCGAAAGGCGGAGTCCTGTTTATTGATGAAGCGTATAGCATAACAGAGAATGATCATAGCGATAGTTATGGGAGAGAAAGTCTTACCGAGTTAACAAAGGCTCTAGAAGATTATCGCAATGACCTGGTTGTCATCGTAGCTGGGTATACCAATTTGATGGAGCAGTTCTTTGAATCCAACCCAGGATTAAAGTCAAGGTTCAATACTTTTGTTTCATTTTGTGATTATTCCCTTGATGAGCTTGTTCGAATATTCAATTACATTTGCAGTCAGAATGACTATTTTGCCGAAGAGCAAGCTATTGATAAAATACGCGATTTGTTGCAAAAGAAATTAAATGAAAAAGATGAGCACTTCTCAAATGGTCGTCTCGTTCGGAATTTGTTTGATGATATAACGCTGAATCAGTCAAAGCGGCTGTCGAAGTTGTCGGGGTATATTGCTAAAGAATCGTTGATGTTAATTACCAAAGAAGATGTTCCTCAAGATAGTTGACTTGTGCTTGTCTGCATGATTGGTTAATCGTTATAACTCACCGTTGCAAACACCAACTATTCGAGTATGCCGTGTATCGGTGGCTAGACGATTGTCGTTAGAAAGCTAGAAGAACAGAAACTTGCTGAAGCTTGATGTAACGGTAATCGATGAGGACAGTTCGGGTGCGTGGATGATTCTGGATGCTGAATAAAACGCAAAACAAAATTACTAGAACAACCTTGAATGTGTGAACGCCCCATGACCGGACTTCGCTGTAGCGACTGCTATGACCTACCTCTGTCGAAGATGCCATAGTGTAACATCTTCCGGATTTCGGGATGGATTTGCATAAATGGAGGTTGTATATAAAGGGCATAGTTTGTATCCAACAGACGATTAACTAGCTGATGGTGTACGATGGAGTCGTAACAACTCCCCCAGTGGATGTGAATATCAGGTGGGGGAGTTGATGTAAAATTGATGTAAAACATCAGCACATCCCATCCACAACGAACTAACATGAACGGATCTCATTCCGAAAAAAATGCGTCAAATCAAGGATTGAGCGGATTGCAACAGATTAGACCAGACATGGACATGTTCCCTCATACGAAACCTACACTTGAATAATTTTATGCCCACATTTTGCCCACAAACTCTACCCACAGATCATACTTCCACGGACTTATTGAACTAACTTTCGAAGGGAATCAGATAAATAACCTACAAAAAGACTCAAAAAACCTATAAAAGCGTATTTGTCTCATGGGCGGCATGATGTAATAAAGGTGTAAAAACCTTTAAAGCATCATGTGCCTGGCAGAATGAATTCTCGTTACGATGTGACAAGAATTTGTGAAGCAGTCACTGATACAAATTATAAATAATACAAAAACCACTTCTTAGTAATTATTAAGGAGTGGTTTTTGTGTTGTTGAATATTTTCATAATCAAAGTCACTAATGTGGAGAACTTCATTTTCTCTTTTGTAGTGTTGCCATATATATATGGTTCCTATTGCATAGATTTGCAGTTGTATGATGAAAGTTAGTATCAAGAGATATGGAGGGCATATATCATGAAACATATTAGAAAAATGATATTGGCAGTTTTGGTGTCTGCCGCTGTTATTATCTTAATTTATAATTTCACTTCTGATTCCGAACGAAAATTTGTAAAAGTAAATGAAGCTAGTGATACTCCATCGACTACATTAACAGTAATCGATAATGAGGATTTCGCAGGTACTACAAATACGCATCGGTTTGATATTCCGGCAGGGTTTGGTTATGTGAAAGTGATTTTTAAAAACATGGGTTCGAAACACTACACGTTTACGATCAATGAAGGATCTACTAGTGGAACCGCGATAACGTCTGGCAGTGTTCCAGCAGATGGAAAAGAGCATACATATTTTATTGACAAAGCGTTGTCGGCTGGTGGGTATTATGTGAGCACCTCTTCTGCACAAGGGATGTCGGGCATACTGGATGTGTCTCTTGGAACTAAAGTTAATTAAAGATTCGGAAATTCGCTCTAAATGCAGATTTGAAGCCCTAAGATTGAAACCTCGTTCCTATGGTTTCGTATGTACTGTGATACATAGAGAGCTTATCAGTAACGACTTGAGGAGGAAATGATTTGAGAAAGGGTACAAAGTGGGTATTATGGATTCTGGGCTTGATGCTCGCTGCAATATTTATCAACTTTTTTATGAATTTATATAGCTTTGCTTATGCACTGATTACCGTGCTTTTACTTGCCTTTATGGGATGGGGATTCTTAGCAAAGTTAAAGAACGACGTTCGGCAGCATGAAGACCATCATAGAAGAGAGCACGAGTCTGCGATCGATGACATTGATCGATATACAAGATAGGTAACACATACCTGATTTTTCACACGTAACCTAGCTTAGCTCTGATCTGATAATCTAGCCAATTGGTTTATCAACCGTTTTTCGAGATTGATTTTTCAATTTATGGTTATTTTATTATATTGGAGGGATTTTATGAAATTATTTAAATTGCCATTGATTCTTTGTACTATATTACTTTTATCTATTGTCTCAGCTTGTAGTGCGGATGATAGGCTACACGGAAAGAGCGATAACTGGGATGTGTCTCTTCAGAGATCAACAGGGAACTATAGTATTACTTATATAGGTGATGAAAAGCGTATAAAGGATTTTGTGTTTGACCTTACCGGCAGTAACATAGACCAACAGGGGAAAGCGCTGGAAGAGCAAGAGGTTCCGTTCAGTATGTCGGGTACGGCTACTGAGGCGGAGAAAACGAAAGACCCGATTACCTTTAAAATGAGTTGGAACAATCAAAGCGAGACTGTAACTTTTGAGTAACTCTCGCATGGTGGAGGCGTTCATCATTGGTTTGGTGGCAAACACTGAATCATTCCTATAGTACATACCACACGTTAGGCCGTTCCTTCATGGAGCGGCCTTTTTACCTTTTTGCACAATCGCATCTTATTTCGCAACAGTTATTTCAAAAGTAGAGTGATCATGAACCTGTACGCTGAAGCGATATTCCAATCCGTTGCGAATAGTCGCTCCATCAAAATCAGACTGATTCACATCGCGATCCAATAGACCCATATCCTGAATGACATCTTGTGCATCGTTATACGAGTACTCACTATTGGTTGTGAGAATGAGTGTGGCGATAGCAGTCAAAAAAATTCCACCTGTTGGTTTACGCGTATCACCAGTTCCGTATAACCTGATTTCCTGTACGCTCTCATCCGCATTCACTACACCAACCAAGCGCAATTCATCATTGAATACATACTCGAAAGTACCAGTGCCCTGCTCGGAAGAGTCTTTCATATCCAAGCGGGTAATACTCAAACCATTCAGTCGGTATTTGCCCACGGCGCCATTAAACTTGTTTTTTAATTCATCGGTAGTCATGTGGAGGCCCGAAAGTTTAATCTGGGTTGAAGTTGCCGGATTTTTTTCTGTTGTAGCGTTACTTGATTCGTGTTCCAACGCCTGATCAATTTCAGGCTGAGTAGAGTTCGAAGATAAATTCAGCATGCCATACAAACCTATTGAAGCAATCGCAAAACAGGCCGTCGTTAGAAAAATATATCTGATCGGCAACCTATTACCTTTGCGAATAGATAAGATCATCAGAATAAGAAATCCCGAAAAAGCGATAAAGCCAAGAATGAAGAGAGTGGTAAACAGATATTGCAAATTCTCACCTCGTAATAGAGTAATAGCTGGTAAAGATCTTTTCTTGCACCTCATTCATTATAATGTTCCCATGGAAAACTTCAAACTCTCACTACTCACTGCCCCAACAAAAAAAGCACTGCTGGCATACTGCCAGCAGTGCTTGCTTGGTGTTATACAGGTCTTACCGTAAAGGTGAAGTGATACGCGCGGTTGGCTGGTAAGGTGTATTCAGCGTGGGTACGTGCGCCCCAGCTGTCATCTCCGCCAACACCCATTTGTTTGTAATTGATGCGAGCGACAGTCTGTGTACTCTGAGGTAATTTGTACACATGGTCGTTTGCTTCCAGTTCCTCCGGTGTCCACGGCAACGCATTAATTTCAAATGGTATGGTGGCTTCAACATGAAGGCCAAGCTGACCATCCGCTGACGTAATTTCGGCAAAGCGTACATCCGTTTTGTTGCCACACTCTTGTGGTTTCAGATATGGAACAAATTGATCTCGAACTGCACCTGTGTAATAGCCGAGACGTGCACTGGTCAGACGATCTGCGTAGTTGTCATGCGGTCCTCTGCCGTACCAGGATATCGTATCCAGGCTGTTATTTAGTTGCAGCAGCATACCAAATTCCGGTAGATCGGGTAGGCCCTCGCCTGGAATAAGAGTTTGGCTGATTTCGAGCACGCCATCCGGACTAATTCGGTACGTAATAGACAGCGTACATCCCGGATGTTGATCCCACGTATAATCGCTCGTCACTAGAATGCCTTGCTCGTCTGCATGGTGCTCAAAGCGAATTAATCTGCTGGTAGCGTGAGCATCTCTCCAGAAGGCAGAACGCTCATTCAGGCGGTTTCCCATATCATTGTCTGTCATGGCTCTCCAGAAATTTGGCCGAACCGGTGCGAGCAATTGCTCCTGATTGTTGATCTGATAGGACGTTAACGCGCCAGTAGCTGGATTGAAGCTCAAGGTTACTTTATCCGTTGCCACTCTAAGTTCATCTTGCAGATTCTGAACATGTAGCGCATTGCCTTGCCCTTGTTGTACCGATTGGATTGGACGCAATCGCGGAGATACCACGAACTGATCCCAGGCAATTTCGTGACCTATTCCTGCCCATTTGGTTGCGACTTTCGTAACCAGAGATACAGTCAGCACCGCTTCCTGGAACAGATCGGACGATGGCGTGTACGGGATTCGGACTTCAACCGATTCGCCAGGAGGTACCGCGATATCCAACGTGCCGTTCTCTACAGACTTGCCATCGTGAGTTACTGTCCATACGAGCGAATATTCGCTCAGATCCGTGAACAGGAACTGGTTTTTGATACGAAGCAGGCCGTCTTTCACATCAACGGTTTCCATACGAACGTTCTGATAACATTTCTTCACTTCTTCCAGCTTCGGTGTAACCGTCTTATCCGCCAGAATGAGTCCGTTTCCGCAGAAATTGCCATCATGAGGGGATTCACCGAAATCGCCGCCATAAGCGAAATATTCTATACCGTCTGCCGTAGTGGTACGAATGGACTGATCGACCCAGTCCCAGATGAATGCACCCTGCAATACATCATATTTATCGAATAAATCCCAGTACAGATGCAGACCGCCGCAGGAGTTACCCATGGCATGGCTATATTCGCAGATAATATATGGTTTCTTCGGTCCTTGCATGCGAGCATAATTCTCCACATTTTCAGGGCTGATATACATCGTTGATTCAATGTCGCTTGCCGAATCGGAAGGACGATAATGGAAAGTCCCTTCATAATGAACGAGACGGGTTGGATCGACTTGTTTCAGATAATCGTACATGGCGATGAAGTTATCGCCGCCGAAGGACTCATTACCCAGAGACCAGATAATAACGGACGCATGGTTTTTGTCCCGCTGGAACATGGAGTTACAGCGATCTATTACGTTGTTACGCCATTCCGGCTTGCTCGCGGGAATGTTGTTTTCATTCATTTCCTTTTGCCCGTAGTACCAGGTGCCGTGAGTTTCCAGATTCGTCTCGTCAATGACATACAGACCATATTCATCACACAGTTCGTACCAGAGTGACTGATTCGGATAATGGGATGTGCGCACAGCGTTAACGTTATAGGACTTCATCAGTTCGATGTCACGGATCATGTCTTCCCGCCCAATAGCTCGACCCTTATCCGGGGAAAATTCATGACGATTCACGCCTTTGAACACAATGCGTTTGCCATTGATTTGCATCAGGCCGTCCTTCAGCTCAAACTTGCGGAATCCGATCCGGCTGCGGACCGCTTCCAGTGTCTCGCCTGATTCGTCCTGAATGGACAGTACAAGTGTATACAGATGAGGGGTCTCGGCGCTCCATAGAAGCGGCTTCATAACCTCTGTTGACAACTGGAATGAAAGTTCATCCTCGCCCTGGAAAGTAACCGCCGCAGCAAGTGGTTGCTTCAGTACAGTCTGCTGTTGTGCATCATAGAGCTGTGCCTGAACGGACAATCCGGCAGTAGTCTGCACCGCATTATGATTAAATAACTTCAAATCCAGCAGTAGCTCCGCATCCTGATAGGCATCATCAAGTTCAGTGCGAACAAAGAAATCGGCGATCTGAACCGGTGAAGGTGAGTGCAGGTATACACTACGGAATATGCCGCTTAACCGCCAGAAATCCTGATTCTCCAGCCAGCTCGCATCACACCAGCGATATACCTCTACAGCCAGTCTGTTCTCACCTTCGGTCAGATACGGTGTGATATCAAATTCTGCGGGCGTGAATGTGTCTTCACTATAACCGACGAGCTCCCCATTAACCCATACATAAAAGGCAGATTCAACGCCCTCAAAGTGCAGCAGGACAGGCCGGTCTTTCCAGTCCGCAGGAACAGTAAACGTACGGATGTACGAACCCACCGGATTATAGGTTGTTGGTGCAAATGGTGGCTTCAATTCAGGCTCACGCTCGACCCACGGATACGTCATATTTGTATATTGGGGATAATCGTAACCCTGTAGCTGCCAGTTGGAAGGAACGGAGATCTCGTCCCAGTCACTGGCATCATAGTTGTTCTCGTAAAAGGATGTAATCCGTTGCTCCGGTGTCTCCGCAAAGGCAAACTTCCACTGACCATTCAGTGATTCGTACCATGGCGATGCGCTGGCTTCATTGGATAACGCTTCTGCTACAGATGGAAACGCTACCATAGACGCATGTGCGGGTAGACGGCCTACTTGAAAAGTCTCGGGATTGTTGTTCCATTCCGGGTATCCATTTGCCGGAGGGGTGTATACCAGTTTGTTTCGCATAACAGCAACTCCTTCTGAAATGTTATAATATTGTCATTATAGAATTGAATGATGACTTAGAGAATAAAGAATATTGCCCATATATATCACAATATGAAACTAACGATGAAGAAAGTGGTGTACTGGATGGATACCCGGATTTTTTTTGGTAAAACAGAAGAAGCTGCTCGCCTGCCGATCTATATGACGACGGTTGGTTACTGGGAACACCAATATGAAACCGAGCGTCCAGAGGGATTCCCGGATTATCAGATCCACCAGATTATTCATGGTCAGGGGAGACTGATTATACAAGAAGACGAGTATATCGTAGGACCAGGTGACGTTTTCTTTCTGTATCCCGATGTACCGCATCGATATATGCCCATCAGTGACCGTTGGGAGCTGGCTTGGGTCTCGTTTCAGGGGAGAGAGGCCAGCCAGTTATTATCTTATGCGGGGATTACCGGTTCACGCGTATGCAGACTCAGGACAGCCACGCTGCTGCATGGCCTGGAGCAACTTCTGGTTAGAGGAGAGGATGGCGGTGATACGGATTACGCAGATTACGATGTTGAATGCTCCAAACAATTATATGCTCTGCTGCTGGATCTGAAGCCACTGCTCATCGCATCCGCCAATTATAATGATGAACTGGAGCGCTTGAAGCCTGTGCTGCGTTATATCGCAGAGCATCTGGATCGTTCACTTTCCCTGAAGGAACTGGCCGATGTGGCTGTGGTATCTCCCCAATATTTGTGCAGGCTGTTTCAGAGGGCACTCCATACCAGACCTGTATTTTACGTGAACCAGGAACGGATCAATCGAAGCAAACAACTTATGTTCAGTGAGAGAGAGCTTCGAATATATGAAGTGGCTGATCGGGTGGGTTACGAGAATGCCAGTTATTTCTGTGCGATGTTCAAAAGGCATACAGGTATGAGTCCAGAGCGTTTTCGCAAACTGCACGGACTGAATTGAAATTCTGAATGTTGCTTTTCATTCTGATTTTTGATCTGTTATTCATCCCAATTTCAGTTTTTATTAAGGTTGGGAAGGTAAGATAAGTCTTGTAAACCCCTTCTCGTGTTAAATAGATGTGTGACTGGCCCTATCGGATTGTCCTCCGGTAGGGCACTTTTTTTCTTCATTTCTTCGGTTGGTGTTATGATAGATAAATACATAATGTGTAACCAACTCTAGAGACCGGAGGATGGAATTGTGGATCATAGTCTGCACCCGTTGTTTAAGCCGATTCAGATGAATGGAACGTACCCTAACAGTTATTATGTTGAGAAAATACCTGCTGCCGGTCTGATGGCTTATGTGGCCTGTTATTGGGAATCTGGATCTCTTCCGAACTCGCATGCGGAAGTTACTTCGGGAGAAGATCGAGAGCCATCGGTGATGACTGTGCCTGCTCGGGTATTGCCGGATGGTTGCACGGATATGCTGATTACATACGACCCGGTCTGTTCAGAGCACTCCTATGCTTACTGTGGCAATTATACACTGCCGTTCGCTCTACCTGAGCCAACCGATGATGGTTCGTCTGCTGGAGACTACACCTTTGGTGTCCGGTTCTTCCCGGGTGGAGCGCATGTCTTCCACGGCATGCCTCTGGAGTGGTTTACGGATAAGCGAATTACACTTCAGGAATGTTGGCCGGAGAAGCTGAACGAGCTTCAGGAACGGATGGCCAAAACGAATAGTTTTGCAGAGCGAGTAGAGGTTATGAATGCGTACTTGAGTCCGTTGCCCGTACAGGCAAGCACATCTGAGAACAATTTGATGAAAAACGTGCTGCACCGCATCTTTATAGATGGGGGACGTATGAGTGTCCAAGAGCTGGCGATGCGTGAAGTGATCAGTGAACGGCAGTTGCATCGCAAGTTCTCGGAATGGGTCGGAATCAGCCCCAAGCGATTCAGTGAGGTGGTTCGTTTTCATCGTGTGCTGAGTGATATTCATCAGGGAAACACGGCAGACTGGGCAATGCTTGCCCAGAATCATGGATTTTTCGATCAAGCCCATCTGATTCGGCAATTTCGCAAGTTTTATGGAGAGACTCCGTTGACGGCAGCCAGGGAGCATGGCAGAATGTTGTCCGATTTGTACAATAGATCGGTAGCACCTTCGGTTATACTGAAGTCGTGAGAATAAAAGATAAGGGAGACATCATATATGAATGGAACATTGCAGATTCGGGATCACTTGTTAAATGAGTTGGAAACAGGCGTACGGACGGGGGCTTCGTTAATTCGCTTGATCCGTTCGGAGGATTGGTCTTATCGTCCACAGGAGAATATGCGTTCATTGGTGGAGCTAGTGCACCATTTTATCCAGATTACCGCATCTGATCTTGCCATTATGCAGGAAAAAGGTGAAGCTGAGGTTGGGCTGGTAGAGAATAACCTATCGGGGATTGAGGATATCGAGAAGCTTGAAGCAACGTTATGGAGCAATTTCGAATCCTACAAAGCCTATATCACGGGATTGAGCGAAGATGACTTTTTGAATCGTTCAACGAAAGCTTTTTATATGGAACATGGTCACTTGCAGGTTCAATGGCAGATTGAAACGGTAACGCATGTATTCCATCACCGTTCGCAGCTGTATAACTATCTCAAGCAGCAGGGCCATGAACTGAACTTTTTCATGCTGTATGCGTAATTAAACTTGTTATATTTAAAGTAAGCTTAGTTGGCTCTACCGGATGGTCCGGTGGGGCTTTTTTTGCGTACATTCGTCTATCAATCTATGAAGTCTATCAAAATTGGACATTATGACGCTGGTAATTCACCGTTGCTTTAATAGATTTCAGGCATAGAATACCGTATCAAAGCAAAAGGAGGTGATTTCAATGGCCATCCTTTTACCACAACAGTTTTATAATTTGGCAGCAGGTGTGGGCAAATCCTACTATGAGAATTTGGCTGGGGGCACTAATGCCAGCATCACGGTTAACAACTTTGGTCCGTTTGCAGTTGAGTTGGTTGTTACTCGCGTGAATGCACCTGTTATCACGTATTTAATTCCTGCCGGCAACAGCCTTACACTGTCTGTACACTTGCTGCTCGTAGCTGCCTTATTGACTAGTGCAGCTGGTGCTTCAACAGGTACGATTCAAGTGGCAACATCTGATTTCTAATTGTTGTTGCGGGTCTAATTGACCTCTGTCGGACATCTTGTCGACGGGGGTCTTCTTTTTTTTTGTGTGGAACCTTCTGGATTGAAAGTGATATTATACTAGAGTCTTATTGTTTGATTAATAGGTTGTTATAAGAATGAATTTCTTATACAGCGAGAGAAAGGGAGATTTGATGTTTAGAAAGATGTTCATCTGTATTTTGGGGATAACCTTAGGATTGTCTGCAATCCTGTCACCACATGTTGCTCAGGCGGCGAATGAAAAGACCACTCTGGAGTATGGCAATGGGGCTACATATTATGGAGAGACCAAAAATGGAAAACCTCACGGGAATGGAACCATGACCTGGGGGAAAACCAAAACCTACAAAGGAAGCTGGGCACAGGGAAAACGTTCGGGACACGGCGTATATAAAGTTATAACACGCGGAGAGGATAGTATTACAGAGTCCAAGTATGATGGGAACTGGAAGAGCGACAAAAAGGATGGTAAAGGTGAACTTGAGACAAAAGAAACATCTCTGGATGGTGTGATGTTAAGAATGCGTGTTCAGAGCGGGACATTTGCTAAAAATGAGTGGGTAACTGGTTATGATGTTCAGCATGCGGCAGTAGCGGATCCTCCATATTTGTTTGCTTACAAAGATTCGAAAATGAGTCTTAAAATCTTGGGAGATGCCGGAAATATTTTGAATGGATTGAAGAATAACTACTTCTTCTCGTTTACATATCAAAAGGGAAAAGTATATAAAAGTGTTGGTGTTGGAGATGAGTACAATCCTAAGCAATTTAGTTCTTTTATAAAAAGCATAGAAAAAGAGATCAAGCCTCACATTAATCAATTCGAGAGATTGGCTAAGCAATTATAGATGTTCATGAGAAGGAATGAACATGTCAGATTATAAATGTTGTTTACCCCGAGGGTCATTCGATTAATTTAAGGTATAGGCGGCACGCAGATTTGTGTTGGCATACAGGAGGTTAGTGGATGATGAACAGAACAATCTTATTTGAAACCGAACGGTTGGAATGTGCGACGTGGAACGAAGGAGATCGTGCGCTGGCATTTGCGTTGTGGGGCGATCATGAGGTTGCCAAGTGGATTAGCAGCAAGGGATTTCTGAGTGAGGATGAAGTAGAAGCGCGATTGACACAGGAGATTCAAAGGCAAAAGGAAGCGGGTGTGCAATATTGGCCCCTTTTTGAGAAAGAGTCGGATGTGTTTGTCGGTTGTTGTGGCCTGCGTCCGTATTCTCCAGAAGAGGAGATCTATGAATTGGGATTTCATCTAACCCGGGATCACTGGGGCAAAGGGTATGCGCAGGAAGCGGCGCGGGCGGTGATTGGTTATGCCTTTGACAAAATGAACGTGAAGGCGCTGTTTGCCGGGCATCATCCGGATAATGAAGTGTCACGTCACATCTTGATCAAGCTGGGATTTGAGTATACAGGTGATGAACGTTATGAACCGACAGGAAAGATGCATCCATCGTATATGCTCCAAAGTTCTTAAATCTCTTTCGGAGTATGGACAGGCCTCAGCGTATCACGCTTAACGTGAATTCGATCCAAAGAGGTATATGTTCCTTACTGTATCAGCTTGCTTTTCATACTTTTTTTATTTCGCTTTCAGCTTCTATTAAGGTAGCAGAGGTAAGATAAGTCTTGTAAACCCCTTCTCGTGTTAAATAGATGTGTGACTGACCCCGCCGGGCGCCGGTGGGGTATTTTTTTGTTTTATTTTCAAATAAACAAAACTAAACAAAAATAAATAAAAGTTTATTTCTGTGTTTGTTATTGACTACCAAAGATAAACAAAGGTATAATGAATGTGAAATAAGGAACTTACTATGTACGTGGCAAGCCAATTGATTCTCAATATAAGGAGAGATTGATCATGAACGTGACCCTTACCAATGACACAACGCAGGCTGCAGGTTTCGATATTCCATTTGTTCGAGAGATGGCCGAGATTACACAGCATATGTGGAAAAATGGCTGGGATGAGCGCAATGGTGGTAATGTCAGCTATCTGCTGGAGGAAGAGGAAGTAGCCCAATATATCGATATCCATCATGTGATCCGCAAGATCAAACCGGCATTCTCGGTACAGGAGCTGGCAGGCAAGTATTTTATCGTGACCGCATCGGGCAAATATTTCAAAAATGTACTCGCTGATCCCGAGAGCAATCTGGGGTTGCTGCGTGTATCGCAAGATGGGCAGGAGCTGGAATTGCTCTGGGGATTGAAGTCGGGCGCGAATCCAACCAGTGAATTACCTACACATTTCATGAGCCATATTGAACGTCTGAAATTGGACCCGAACCATCGGGTTGTCATGCACAACCATGCCACTCATGTATTGGCTATGACGTTTATCCACGAATTGGATGAAGCAAAATTCACAAAGACCCTCTGGCAGATGTGCACGGAGTGTGTAGTTGTATTCCCGGATGGCATTGGCATTATTCCATGGATGATTCCTGGATCGAATGAGATAGGCCGCGAAACGGCTGAGAAAATGAAAGAATATCATGCGGTTATCTGGCCGCAACATGGCATATTCGGAACAGGTACAACGATTGACGAGGCATTTGGTCTGATTGAGACCATCGAGAAGGCAGCCCAGGTATATATGCTGGTTGCTGGTCACGAGATCCGGCAGAGAATTACAGATGAGCAGCTGACCACACTGGCGCAAGCGTTTGGCGTTACCCCTCGTCCCGGCATTCTCAGCAGTTAACATAGTTTAGGCATAGATCAAGGAAGTGGTCTTTGGTTCATTGAACCAAAGGCCATTTCCTTTTTTTTGACGAACAACCGTCATTTTGGTTCAAAAAAGTTCAAATTACTGAACAAGAATGGCTTTGTTATCGATTATTGAATCGTAGAATGCATTATCACGCGCTGGCGAATTTCGGGTGAAATGACGTATTGTCAACGGCTCTGCGATTTTGCATAATAACAATGCTTCACAGATGAGAGACGGAAGGAAGTTATGATCATGCTTGGCAAAATGAAGAGAATCTTAATAGGCAAGCCCATGAAATCGGCTGAACTGGATGGAGAAAAATTGGGGAAATGGAAGGCACTCGCCATCCTGTCCTCGGATGCCCTATCGTCCGTTGCCTACGGTACGGAACAGATTTTGCTGGTGCTCGTTGCGGCCGGATTCGCCGCCCTGTGGTACTCTGTTCCGATTTCCATCGCCGTGCTGGGATTACTCGTCATTTTAATTTTTTCCTATCGCCAGACGATATTTGCTTATCCAACAGGGGGCGGCGCTTATATCGTAGCCAAGGATAACCTGGGTACAACATCCAGTCTGATTGCCGGAGGATCTCTGCTGGTCGATTATATTTTGACCGTTGCGGTAAGTTCGTCCGCAGGCACGGATGCAATTACATCGGCTTTTCCTATGCTGCATGACTACAGTGTTGTGATTGCACTCATTATGATTGTTTTTCTAACCATTATGAATTTGCGGGGAGTGACGGAGTCGGCGTCTGTGCTGGCGATCCCCATCTATCTGTTTATCTTTTCGATCGCAATTCTGATTATCTCGGGCGGAATCAAGTTTCTTGCCGGGGGGATGGAAGCAGCTGCACCAGAATTCGGAACAAGTCTATCCCATGTGAGTATGTTTCTGTTATTGAAAGCATTCAGCTCCGGATGTTCGGCCTTGACTGGCGTGGAAGCGGTAAGTAACGCGATCCCGAACTTCAAGCAGCCTGCCGAGAAAAATGCCGCGGGTACATTACTGCTCATGGGTTGTATATTGGGAGCCATGTTCATCGGCATCACCTTACTGGCTTATGGGTACGGAGTGAAGCCTGATCCGAAAGCAACGGTCATTTCCCAGATTGCTGAAGCCACGTTTGGCAGGGGCACGATGTATTTTATCATCCAGGGTGTAACGGCACTGATCCTGTTCCTCGCAGCCAACACAGCTTATTCGGCTTTTCCGCTGTTATCCTTCATGATGGCAAAGGATAAATACATGCCGCATGCATTTATGGTCAGAGGAGACCGCCTTGGTTTCTCGAACGGGATCATTTTTCTTAGTGTGATGTCTGCGCTGCTGGTGGTTGGGTTCAAAGGAAATACGGAAAGCCTGATTCCGCTCTATGCGGTAGGGGTGTTCATTCCATTTACCCTGTCACAGCTCGGTATGATGATTCGCTGGATCAAAGTCAAACCGTCTGGCTGGCAGATGAAGTTGCTGGTCAATACCGTCGGTATGCTGACTACATTATCGATTACCCTGATCTTTATTTTCACCAAGTTTACGCAGACATGGGTCATCTTTATCTTTTTGCCACTCGTTGTTTATGTGTTCATGCGTATTCACCGTCACTATTGCAACATTGCCGATGAGCTGCGGATTGATATTCAGGTAGATAAGCCAGCCAAAAAAGGCAATACGATAGTCATTCCTGTTGCGGGCATTACCCGGGTCGTCATGAATACGATCAGTTACGCCCAGACGATGTCGGATCACGTGGTCGCGCTGTACATTGGATTCGATGATGAGGCGATACGCAAGATGGAGCAGAAGTGGGAAGAGTGGAATCCAGGTGTCCGTCTGGTCGTTATCAAATCGAGGTACCGTAGCATTATGGGGCCGCTCAAGAAATTCATTGATACCGTAGAGTGGAAAACGGCAGAGACCGATCACATCACCATATTGATTCCGCAATTCATCACCAAGCACTGGTGGCAAAATGTACTGCACAACCAGACCAGCTTCATGATCCGGGCTTATCTGATCAATTACAAAGACGTGATTGTCACCACGGTGCCATATCATCTTAATCGTTAACTCGAAGGATTAATCGCTTCACCCCGTTTGGAAGATTTACAGATTAATGTAAAATGGGCCACTTTCATTAATAAGCAAACGTTCATATTCCATTTACAGATCAAACCGCAGGAATATCTCCAAAAAGGGGAGTTCTTGCGGTTTTTTTGTCTTAAAATCCGGTCTGGATAGCGCTTTCGAATGGATACACATTTGCGTAAAGCCCCTTGTCCATGATTAACGTTACGTTGATTCAGAATGAATTTTGCTGTGACATTCGACTCGTACACTAGATAACGTGGTGCTGAAGTTGATGTAACATTTCACACACACTGAATGCGTGAAACAAGGGGGAAGAAAATCCGATGAGTGAGCTTGATAACCGGATCAGCTTGCCCGCCGCCAAACGGCGCGTAACCGGTACGAGTGAGCGACGGACAGCCTCGCTGCGCGTGCAGCGAATGCGGGAGAATCTGCTGGCCTATGGTTTCCTGGCACCATCGCTGCTTTTGTTTGCAGTGTTTCTGTTTTACCCGATGTTTAAGTCCGTGTACCTGAGTCTGCATTCCACAGATCCGACGGGACAGATTGCGGCTTATGTAGGACTGGATAACTTCAAGGCCGTGTTCCAATCAGGACTGTTTATGCAAGGGATGAAAGTGACGTTACTATTTGTGCTGTTTACAGTCCCCACAGGTATGTTGGCTGCTCTGATTCTGGCTGCACTGACTCACAACCGGTTCAAGGGAATGCGTGTGTTTCAATTTGTATTCTCTCTGCCCGTGGTGTTATCCGTCGGTTCGTCAGCAGTGATCTGGAAGTTTCTATTCCATCCGACCCTGGGCATGCTGAATTATCTGCTTGGCAAAGTAGGTATCGAACCAATTCCCTGGCTTACCAGCCCGGATTGGGCATTGATCTCGATCTCCATCATGACCATCTGGATGAACCTCGGGTTCAACTACATTATTCTATCCAGTGGCCTGGCAGGCATCCCGGATGAGATCTACGAGAGTGCCAAGATTGATGGCGCAGGAGCATTGCTTACATTTCGTAAAATCTCGATGCCGCTACTGTCACCAACGTTATTTTTTGTTACGGTCGTATCGATCATTGGCGCTTTTCAATCGTTCGGTCAGATCAACATTCTAACCCGGGGTGGCCCGATGGACAGTACGAATGTGTTTGTCTATTCCATCTATCAGGAAGCCTTCGTTAATTTCCGCTTTGGTACAGGTAGTGCACAAGCACTGATCCTGTTCGTGGTGATTATGCTGCTGACCCTGATCCAGTTCAAATGGGTAGAAAGGAAAGTGCATTACCAATGAGTGCGACATGGACCAAAACGCTGTTGTATGTATTACTGACGATCTGTGCAGCACTAGTGTTATATCCGGTGATGTACACCTTTTTCATGGCCGTGATGAAACCGGAAGATGCGAGTGCTTATCCGCCACATATCATTCCAAACTCCATCGATCTGTCCAACTTTAGCGAAGTATTTGCTATTGTTCCGATCGGCCGATTTATCGGCAATACCTTTCTTGTCGCAGGACTGACAACGCTTGGTCAACTGATTACAGCGAGTATGGCAGCCTATGCTTTTGCGAAAATGCAGTTCAAAGGCAAAAACGTCATCTTCAGCATGTTTGTCGCAACGATGATGATTCCATGGGAAGTAACGATGATCCCCAACTACCTGACGGTTCGCAGCTGGGGTTGGCTGGATAGTTACCAGGGGCTGACGGTGCCGTTTCTGGCAACGGCGTTTGGTACATTCCTGTTGAGACAGTTCTTCATGCAACTGCCCAAGGAACTGTTTGAGGCGGCGAGGATCGACGGTTGTGGTCATATTCGCTATTTCATATCGCACGTCTTGCCTTTGTCCCGTCCGGCACTTGGTACATTGGCAATCTATTCATTCTTAAGCATGTACAATTCGTATCTTTGGCCGCTGCTGGTGACAAATACACCGGAAATGAGAACCGCACAGATCGGAATCTCGATGTTGGAGTTCCAGGAATCTACAGCGTGGAATCTGGTGTTTGCCGGAACAGCAATGGTCATTCTACCATCCTTACTACTATTGATCTTCGGGTTGAAACAGCTTGTCCGCGGAATGGCCGCAGGCGCGCTGAAGGGGTAAGGAGAGAAGGTTTTACGAGTATTTAAGTGAATGGAAGATCTGAAGGTTTTGATACCAGGAGCGAATAAAATGAGGCTCGCTTTTCAATAAGATGTTGAGATGAACGACGGTAGTAGTGGAGGGGACGAAATCGATTCTGAAGAAGCAAAGCGTTCGCCTTTATCCCCGGATTTTCCCCTAAGAAGGGGAGAATAAGAAAAATCCGGGGATAACAGCGATCAAAAGAACGATTCGTAACCGTAACGGCCACACCGCATCCCCAAGATTTTATTATTACGCGAGCCATATAAAAGGAGAGCGATTTCGTTTGAAAAAAAGAGGAACATTTGCATTAATGCTGGCTGCACTCATGTTGGTCATCTCCGCTTGCGGAACAAAAGCTGAAACAAGCAGCCCGGCAAGTGGAGCTCAAGCAGAAGCTGCTGCAGCTGAAACAACACAATTGACGTGGTGGCATTCCATGTCTGGCGCTGGGGAGAAAGCCATTAACCAACTCGCTTCCGACTTTAACGCCAGCCATCCGGACATTCAGGTGAAACCCATCTATCAAGGGAAGTACGATGAGAGCTTGAACAAACTCAAAGCATCCATGGGCTCAGACAGTGGTCCAGACATTATCCAGGTCTATGAGATTGGTAGCAAGTTCATGATTGATTCGGGCATGATTACGCCAGTACAACAATTCATCGACAAGGATCAGTTCGACCTGTCCCAACTGGAGCCAAATATCATCCGATACTACACCATCGATGGCAAATTGAACGCGATGCCGTTTAACACATCCAACCCGATCCTGTATTACAACAAGGATATGTTCAAAGCAGCTGGTCTGGATCCGGAGAACCCGCCAAAGACATATGAAGAATTTGAGCAAGCAGCAAAGGCATTGGCGAAAGACGGTAAGCCAGGTGCATCCATGGCGATCTACGGCTGGTTTATGGAACAGTTCTTTGCAAACCAGAATGCAGATTATGTAAACAATGGAAACGGGAGAAATGAGGCAGCTACAGAGTCTCGCCTGAACTCCGAAGCTGGAGTAAAGACATTAACGTGGTGGAAAAAGATGATTGACGAGAAAACCCTCTCCAATCTGGGACGTAGCACAGATGATACAACAGCAGCATTTACCGCTCAGCAAATCGGTATGACCCTTGATTCCACGGCTGGCCTACGCAAAATCGTAGAAGGTTCAGGTGGCAAGTTTGAACTGGGAACAGGCTTCCTGCCTCGTCCAGCGGATGGAAAAGATGGCGGCGTTGTAGTGGGTGGAGCAAGCTTGTACATCATGAACAACAAATCCGAAGCACAACAACAAGCGGCATGGGAATTCATCAAGTACTTGGCTACACCAGAGGTACAAGCAAACTGGAGTGTTGCGACAGGATACTTCCCTATTACGACAGCAGCCTACAATGAGCAAGTATTAAAGGATAATATGGCGAAGTACCCGCAATTCCAGACAGCCGTCGACCAATTGCACGCTTCCGCGGATTCGACAGCAACATCCGGGGCATTAATGGGTGTATTCCCGGAAGCCAGACAACTTGTCGAAGGAGCGATTGAAACGGTCCTAAATGGACAAGGTACACCACAGGAAGCATTGGATGCAGCAGCTAAACAAATTACAGACAAGATTGCGCAATATAACAGTACGGTGAAGAAATAATTGTAGGCTAATCTCAAAATAAAGATGCGGCGATCATTCCTGATCGTCGTATTGTTATGTCTGTGTCTTGAAATTCTATAAGACTTAAGTCTGATTTTTCTTGAGAAGGGATAGAAAGATGCTGTCACTAAATGTCGAAATACGAAACGATTTATAACTTGTATGTTAATTTATTTAACGTAAATGGTTTAATGTGCACATGGATATGACTCAAAAAAATCAAAAAGACATGAATTTGATCTGAAATTAGTCCTGATTAGCATTGAATAATAGAAAATGATTTTTTTTGTGTAATGTATATGTTCTATTTTCTTTCATATCGAAGAAATATTGTTTACACAAGTCTTTTATTCAGTTATCTTATATTTGAACTAATGTACAAGCTGGCTGAACAAATGATTGCCAAGTTGAAAACATGGGGGTAGGACGAATGAACAACAAGCAAGTGAAACGTTGGGCACAAGGGTTTCTGGTTTTCGTTCTTGTCGTTACAGGTGCGGCACCAATAGGTGGATTAAGTAGCACCGCATATGCTGATGAGGAAAGTGTAGTAACGGAAGAGCCGCAAACAAGTGATCAGGAGACATCCATACCGGATGCTGTCCCAACTGAAGAATCGTCAGACCTAGAGTCACCGACTAACGAAGATGATGATATGGATGAAACTGAAAGTGAGGAACCAGCTGAGACGGATAATGCAGAAGTGCAGGAAGCAGACGGGACTGGAATCATATCCATTGCTGATGCACGAGTACTTGCACCAAATACAAATGTAGCCGTTTCAGGTGTCGTAACGTACAGTGAACTCTCTGGAGAATTCACGAATTATTATATCCAAGACGAAGAGGCTGGCATTGTAGTCCGAGCGAAAAATCAAGTTGACGTGGGGGATCGTATTGAAGTGTATGGTCCAATTACCCACTACAGCGGACTCGTCCAGATCGAGAAGGATAAGTCAGGTTTTTCCGAAGGATACATGAAGGTCACTGAGCAAAATATAACACTCCCCGAACCCAAAAATATGGTGTCCACAGACTTTGTCAGACCAGCAGACCAAAGTAACAAAGGTCCGGGCGAAAAGTATGAGGGAATGTTTGTCGAAGTAAGAGATATTCAGGTAACACGGGGCAGTAGTTCGACGTTTTACGCTACGGATAGTCACGGTGCTGAGATGACGATTTATGCCAAAAACTCTCCTACCGCGCTAACTGTCGGCAAAACCTACGAATATGTGCAGGGCGTTCTGACCTTCAACAGTAATTACGGATTAGAGCTTTTGCCTAGAACAGCCGCAGATGTTGTAGAAAATAGCCTGTCTGTGATGGCAAGTGTTCCATCTGGCGGAATTCCCCGAAACAATGAAGTCACATTAACCTCTCCAGCCAATGGTGCAGTTGTACATTACACGACGGATAATACAGAGCCTACTTCTTCTTCCGCCGTGTATAGTAGTCCAATAGTGATTGATCAAGACATCGTAATCAAAGCCGTTGCTATTCTTAATGGACAATCCAGTGCAGTGTACTCCTTTACGTATCAAGTGCTTCCTGATAAAGAAAACTTGCGTATCCATGATATTCAGGGCGCAGGACATACCTCTGTTTTTAACGGCTACGACGTTAAGGATATCGAAGGTGTTGTTACCTCTGTCAGTACAAGCAGTTTTTACATGCAAGAGCTTCCGGATGAGATGGACGATGATCATCGGACATCCGAAGCCATTCAGGTTTATAAACCGAGTCATGGAGTTATCGTTGGCAACCAGGTGAAGGTATCCGGCAAAGTTACGGAATATGGGGCGGTTAACGAATTAACCACCACGCAAATTACGGCGAATACCATTGTAAAAGTGTTAGATAAGGTCGATCTACCTGTACCTGTGAAGTTGGGTGTCAATGGACGAATCATTCCAACAGTCATTGACTCGGACTCTTTTGCAGAATTTAATCCCGAGAAGGATGCTATAGACTTCTATGAAAGTCTGGAAGGCATGCGTGTTGAACTGGAAAAGCCTGAAATTATAGGTCCTTACTCTAGTCAACCGGGTTTGGCCGTTGTTGTGGATAATGGTGAGAACAATCCACTTCGCACACCTAACGGTGGTGTTATTCTGACCGATAACAAGAAAGGTATGAATGAGAGTGATCTCAATCCGCAACGTCTGTTTATCGGCAAGAAACCTTCCAAAGCAGTAAAAACAGGCGATGAGTTGGATGGTAATGTAGTCGGAGTAATGACCTATTCTAGTGGCAATTTCAAGGTTAGTCCGGAAGGGAGTTTGCCAGCAGTTATCCCTGGAGAAACGAAACAAGCGACTACTTCCATTGAACAAGCGGCAGATAAACTGACCATTGCTACGTTTAATGTGGAGAACTTCAGCAAAAAAGATGCAACACGAGCCAGTAAAATCGGCAAAATTATCGTGGATAATCTGAACACGCCAGACATCATTGGCATTATGGAAGTTCAGGATAACGATGGCGATGCCGACACGGGCACAACAGCGTCCAATGAGAGTTTTCAGACTCTAATTGATGCAATCAAAACGAACAACGGACCAACATATCGATATAGTGAGATTTCTCCGGAAAATAACAAGGATGGCGGGGCACCTGGTGCCAATATTCGTGTAGGATTCCTTTATCAACCGAACCGTGTATCGTTGGCTACTGGTATCGGAAAAGGAAATGCTACGACAGCGATCACAGTCAAAGCTGACGGCAGTCTCTCCAATAACCCGGGTCGTATTGCACCAGGGGATGAGGCGTTCGCCAGCTCCCGCAAACCACTTGCAGCTGAATTCGAATTCAATGGTGAACGTGTAGTGGTGATTGCCAATCACTTCAATTCCAAAGGTGGAGACCTGAAACCTTTTGGAAACATACAGCCTGCCACTCGAAGCAGTGAAGTTCAACGTGCGAAGCAAGCTGCATTGGTGAATGGATTTGTGAAAGAGTTACTGAACAAAGACCCTGATGTAAATGTCGCCGTTCTCGGTGATTTCAATGACTTCCATTTCTCAAAAACATTGAACATTGTTGAAGGTGATGAACTGGATAACCTGGTAAACGAACTACCAGAAAATCAGCGGTATTCCTACATCTATGATGGAAACTCTCAGACACTGGATCACATTCTGGTGAGTAAAAATCTGACTGAGACAGCAGCTATCGAAGTGGTACATGTGAATGCCGATTTTGAGACAGCGGATGGACGGGTGAGCGACCATGATCCACTACTCGCACAATTAAGTATTGGAGATTCAGTGGAAGAAGGGGACTTCAACCTGCGCGTACTGCACACGAATGATACGCATGCGCATCTGGATAACATCCCGCGCCGAGTAACGGCAATTAAGGAAACACGCAATGATAATACTCTGGTGCTGGATGCAGGGGACGTATTCTCTGGTACATTGTACTTCAATCTGTTTAGTGGTCTGGCTGATCTGGAGTTCATGAACATGATCGGATATGATGCCATGACTTTTGGTAACCATGAGTTTGATAAAGGTCCAAGTGTACTGAAATCATTTATTGAAAAAGCAGAGTTCCCGTTTGTGAGTACTAATATTGATTATTCAAAGGATGCGAGCTTGAGTGGCTTGTACAACAATAGCATCGGTGATCCGGGTGAGAAAGCTGGAATCTATCCGGCGATTATTACGGAAGTGAATGGTGAGCGAGTCGGTATTTTCGGACTGACAACACCTGACACGGTATCTCTTTCTTCACCGGGAGATGACTTGAAGTTTGCGGATTATAAGGCAAGTGCACAAGCAACTGTACAGATGCTGCAAAAGGAAGGTATCAATAAAATCATTGCTTTGACTCACCTTGGCTACTCTGAGGATCTGAAATTAGCTGAAGCCGTAGAAGGAATCGATATTGTGGTAGGCGGGCATTCACACACCATTCTGAACGCACCAGTTTTGGTGGATACCCATGCGGACCCAACTTTGGTTGTGCAGACTGGGGAATATGATGTTTCTCTTGGTCAATTGGATGTTACGTTTGATGAAGTGGGTATATTGAAAAAATGGAAGGGTAAACTGCTGAGCCTGGATGCGAAAGATGCTTCCAACCAATTCATCTATGCTGATGATGTGGAAGCCGCAAACAAGCTGGCAGAATATGCTCCTCAGTTGGAACAGTTCAAGAAAACGATTATCGGTAAAACAAATGTCTACCTGGATGGAGAACGTGGCACTGTGCGGAAACAGGAAACCAATTTAGGAAACCTGATGACAGACGGTATGCTGGAGAAAGTGAAATCCATTGTGCAGGAAAACGACGTCAAAGGATACGTCGCGATCCAAAACGGCGGTGGCATTCGTGCTTCATTCCAGACAGGTGATATTACGCTGGGCAATCTCCTGACTGTGATGCCATTCGGTAATAATCTGTCTGCGTTGAAAATGACGGGCAAGGAAATCACAGCCGCATTGGAAAATGGCGTTAGTGGTGTGGAAACGGGAGAAGGGCGCTTCCCACAAGTGGCAGGCATGCGTTTCTACTACGATTCCACGAAACCAGGCGAGAAAATTGATGCAACGACCAATACCGTGACCCAAGTGGGTCAACGTGTGGTCAAAGTTCAGATTAAGAATGCAGATGGTACTTACTCGGATATTGATCCGAACGGGTATTATATCGTTGCTACCAATTCATTCATGGCTAACGGTGGAGACTTCTATCGTGCTATGAGAATAGCGAAAGATGATAATCGATTCTACGAATTGAATCTGGTCGATTATGAAATCTTCCATGAACATTTGGACCGTGTAGGTACAGTCGATCAAAAGACGGAAGGACGCAGTATGGATTTGAAGGGAGCGCCACTTCCGGGGGACGGAAATGGAAGCAATCCTGGTAATGGTGGCGGCAATAATGGAAGTAATCCGGGCAGTGGTAACAGTGGTGGAGGGTCTACAACACCTACCCCGCCTGTAACTCCAACCACACCAACCAATCCTACAAACCCAACTACGCCAACCGTTCCGGATAATGGAGGAAGTCCTAATCCAACCACACCTGTTGTAGACCTGAAGGACATCGGAAATCACTGGGCTGCTGCTGCCATTGAGCGGGCCATTTCCCGGGGAATTGTGAACGGATATCAGGATGGTAATTTCCGTCCAAATGCACCAGCGACACGCGCCGAATTCATTGTGATGTTGGGAAGAGCATTTGAACTTCCAGCCAGCAACAAAGCATTGACGTTTAAGGATGCTGCTCGGATACCTGCATGGGCACAATCCTTTATTTCTCAGGCAGTGGATCAAGGCATCATTAGTGGGTACACGGATGATACGTTCCGTTCAACGGGTAAAGTATCGCGGGTAGAGATGACGGTTATGCTCGCCAGAGCACTCGGCCTTCCAGTGGAGTCCAATCCGGCACTGAGTTTCGCGGATGCAGATAAAGTAACGGCGTGGGCTGTTCCATATATCGCTGCTGCATATGATGCAGGACTGGTGAAGGGAACAGGGAAAAATATGTTTAACCCACTCGCTGAAGCAACACGTGCTGAAGTGGTAACCTTGCTATTGGCGGCAAGCGATTTGAAAAAGCAATAAAACACATAATATAGACGGTGTAAAACAGCTTGCAGACTTTCATCTGCAAGCTGTTTTTATTTTCTAATTTATGCCTGTTAATTTTCACCAAGTGAAGGTATAGTAGACAGGATTATATTGAAGGAGTGTTGACGACATGCAAGATCAACCCGTTTTAATCGCACTATTTGCCATAGCGGCAGGAATTTTTAGTTTGCTCGGAGGTATCAACAATTGGGATTGGTTTATGAAGAGCTTTAGAGCAGGAATTTTTGTGAAGACTATTGGAAGACAGGGCGCAAGAGTAGTATATGGTATTCTCGGTGTAGTCATGATTGTCATTGGTGTACTACTGTTACTGATCGGATAGTTATTGGGAAATAAACGAACTCACCAAGTATCATCTACATACGATGTTCATGAGCGAAGGCGAAGTAAGAGGATATGTGAGAAGAGTAAAATGGAAAAGCGTGTGAATGCTCGAAGTAGAAGTATGCAGTATGACCAGGATAGAATATCAAATCAAATAGCATGCCTGAAAAAATCATAGCCATAACAAAAAGACCACCGAAAAATTTCGGTGGTCTTTTTACCAAATTCAGGTTTATTCATCTCAATCTGGTTTAATTATCTTTTAAGTCTTCAACAGAATTGATATCCATGTAAGTCGGAACAACCAGACCTTGTTTAACTCCTGTCATGCTGACAGCTATATCTTCAATCTGGTCACCATATGTCTCCCAGTAGTCCCCATGTGTAAGCGGGAGCCAAACGGCTGGAGAAGCATCAATATCACCTGCTGCCAAGCCTGCCCACATTGGACCAGCTTCGACTTGCAGTGCTTTGACTGTGTAACCCAGATCCGTCTCAAGCACATACTTCATCAGGTTGGTACTCGCAATTTCAGAGTCCCATGCAACATAACCGAGACGTAAATTGTCACCTTTAACCGGGGTTAACCCCTTGGTCCATTCTTCAATTTGGTCCGGATGTTTTTCTGCATAAGTCTTGGCAGCTTCTTCAGGCGAAACGCCCTTTTGAATGTCTACCATAATTTCACTCATTTGATCCGCAGTCCAATTAAAACGAGAGAAGAACTCATAGGCAACGGGATGATCTTCTTTGATTCCCTTACGTCCAACCGTGTGAACTTCCTCTGCATCGCCGAAAATTAAGTCGGGATCGTCCAAATACTTCAGATCATACTGATTGAACATCCAGTGCGGAGTCCAACCCGTAACGATGATTGGTTCTTCATTTTTATAAGCTTTGTCCAATGATGCAGTCATTGCTGCTCCAGAGCCTTCAATCAGATTCCAGTTAGACAAATCATAATGCTTAATGGCGTTTGCTGTGGCCTTCATCAGACCTGCACCTGGATCAATACCAACAATCTGGTGATTAACCTCTTCGCCCACATTAGCACTTGCCGATGGAGTGGAAGAAGCGGCACCTGTCTCCAGATCTGCAATCGAATTGACTTCAGTCATGTAACTAGGAACCACGAGGCCTGTACGTACACCTGTCATATTGGCCCCCAGGTCGTCTACCTGGTCTTTGTAACGTTCCCAGTAGTCTGCGTGTGTCAATGGCAGCCAAGCTGCTGGAGAGGCATCTACATCGCCTGAGGCAACACCCGTCCACATTGGTCCGGCTTCGACTTGCAGAGCGTTAACTTTATAACCCAATTCGTTTTCCATCACATATTTCAGCAAGTTCGTACTTGCGATTTCGGAATCCCAAGCCACATAGCTCAGTTTGAATGCATCACCGTTCACTGGAGTCAGACCTTTGGTCCACTCAGCAATCTGATCGGCATGTTTCTCAGCATAGGCTTTAGCTGCTTCTTCTGCGGATATGCCATCCTGGATAGCAGTCATCATTTCACCCATTTCATCCGATGTCCATTGGAAACGGGACAGGAATTCAAACGCAACAGGGTGATCTTCTTTCAGACCTTTACGGGCGATGGTATGAATTTCTTCAGCATCACCGAAAGATTTCTCAGGGTCTTCCAGATATTTCAGATCATATTTGTTGAACATCCAGTGCGGAGTCCAGCCTGTAATAATGATTGGTTCTTCATTTTTGATCGCTTTGTCCAGCGTGGCCGTCATGGCTGCACCAGAGCCTTCAATCAGAGTCCAGTCAGTCAGTTTATAGTCTTCGATCGCTTTTGCAGCGGACTTCATGATACCAGCCCCTGGATCGATACCAATAATCTGATAGTTCACTTCTTGACCTACAGCATTGGCTGCTGAATTGTTGCCACCAGCGGAAGTTGTGCCACCAACGAAGTATTGTGAGAAACCAGCTACAAGTACAAGGAATGTTGCCGCAGCAGTGATCCATGCTTTTTGCTTGGCTGTAATGCGTGAGTTCTTTTTGCGACCTGGCATAAACACATTTTGTGTAAAACGGTCCAGGACAATCGCGAGTACAACAACAGCCAGACCGGCTTCGAAACCTTTACCGATTTGCAGTTGTGTTACAGCACGATAGACTTCCGCACCAATACCTTGTGCACCGATCATGGATGCAATAACAACCATGGACAGTGACAGCATGATGGTCTGGTTAATACCGGACATCACGGTAGGCAAAGCGAGTGGAAGTTGTACTTTGAACAACTTTTGCATGGAAGTTGAGCCGAATGCATCAGCTGCTTCAACCAATTCGCCAGATACCTGTCTGATACCCAGGTGAGTCAGACGAATCGTTGGCGGAATCGCAAATATAACGGATGCGATAACACCTGGAACGACACCAAGACTAAAGAATGTAACCGCAGGCAGCAAGTAGACAAATGCAGGCATCGTCTGCATGAAGTCAAGCAGCGGGGTAATGATACGCGCCGCAGTTTTACTGTATGCGAGCCAGATTCCGACAGGCACACCAAGCAGGATCGAAACCAATCCTGAAGTGATAACCAGACCCAGTGTGTCCATCGATTGGGACCAGTATCCCAAGTTATCTACGAGCAAGAACCCGATAACCGTAAATAGTGTCAGTGGGAGTCGACCTACGAGGAACGCAAGAACACCCAATATGGCAATGAACAGGAGTGGATGGGGCAGCATGAACAGCCCGGAGAAGAATCCGACTACTGCTTGAATAACAACAGAGATTACATTAAACAATCCGGAGAGCGAGGAGCTCATCCAGTCAACGATGGATTCAATCCACGATGCTAGTGGTATTTTGGGAATCATTCGCAAGTTCCTCCTTTACTGCAACTTCACCGCTAAGTGCACCCAGCAGGGCACCGCGGACGATAACACCTTGCAGACGGCCATTCTCACCAACAACAGCGAGCGGCACATGGGCAGAACTTACAATCTCGAACAATTCATGAATCAAGGTCTCAGGCGCAACAGTAGGCCCGTCCGTGATCAGAATGTCGTTCAATAATTTGTTTTCGCGCATGGCACGGGTTGCATCTTCAGCTGTAATAACACCAAGCAATTTTTTCGACCGGTCAATGACAAACAGGTTGGAAATACCACGTTCGCGCATTAATTCGAGGGCAACACGAGGACCACGATCAAGCGTAATTGTTTCAGGGCGACGCATTACGTGAGATGCTGTAAGGACCTTGGACAGATCCACGTCTTCGACGAAGCGGGCCACATATGAGTTGGCCGGTTGAATCATGATTTCTTCCGGTGTACCGATCTGCACAACTGCGCCGTCTTTCATGAGGGCAATACGATCGCCGATGCGCAGCGCTTCGTCCAAGTCATGGGTAATGAAAATAATGGTCTTTTTCATTTTATCCTGAAGCTCGATCAACTCATCTTGCATATCACGGCGAATCAATGGATCAAGAGCACTGAAGGCTTCATCCATCAGTAGTACTTCCGGGTCATTGGCAAGTGCACGCGCCAAGCCGACACGTTGCTGCATCCCGCCACTGAGTTCATCTGGCATTTTGTCTTCCCAGCCTTTAAGGCCAACCAGCTCCAGTGAAGTTTTCGCCTTCTCCCGGCGTACTTCCTTGTCTACTTTTTGTATTTCCAATCCATACTCCACATTATCAAGAACGGTACGGTGCGGGAACAACGCAAACTTCTGGAAGACCATGCTGATCGTTTTCCGGCGCACTTCGCGCAATTGTTCTTTGTTCATCTTGCGTAGATCCTTACCATGGACCAGAATTTCTCCGGATGTTGGTTCAATCAAACGGTTGAACATCCGAACCAGTGTGGATTTACCACTACCGGACAGTCCCATAATAACGAAAATCTCGCCTTCTTTAATGTCCATGTTGACCCGGTTGACACCAACCGTTATCTGTTTTTCTTTGGCCAACTTTTCTTTACCCCAACCTTGCTCCAGTAATTGCAGACCTTGCTCGGTTTGGGGGCCAAACAATTTACTTACGTTTTTCACTTCAAGTATGGTCATGTTTTCACCCCTTCTGATGTGTTGTGCACTTCGAACGGCTTTCAGCATCCATAAGCCCATACACTTATGCGCCCAGCCACGAAATCCGGTAGTTGTTGCTTCGCTTCCCGTCTTTCTGGGTAACGAGTTTAATACTAACAATACTTAACCAGTATATCAACCGAATAAACAGTACATAATGTTTGTACAGTAAAAACTGTACAAAGTTTTTCGTCCAAATACTCCGTCATTCTCCTTATTCTGGCTAATAAGGCAGCTTTACATTTGACATTGCTTTTCCTACAATAGAAAATGAGCTGAATTGAAGCTGAATTTTTTGGTTAAAAGATAGTCATAGGCAATTGTAGCCTGGTAAAGTTCCCATTTTCATACATTGGGTGAATGAAAGCCCTCTGGCATATATGATGTCCGGCCGAGTGCTTTCCCATGTAAGCAGGACTTTTAAAGTGTTGCAATTATTTCGCCAAAGACTGTGGAATGTTCAGAATGGAGGTTGCAAGCATGGGCTTGGACCATTTACAAGAGGAACAGCAGGCAACCGTGCTGAAGATTCGTAAGCGTGTCATTGAAGCCATTGGACGTAATATGGATCTTTACGGCGTTACGCTGTCGACGGGACACTTATATGGATTGCTATTTTTTGCAGACAAACCAATGACCCTTGACGATATGGGACGGGAAATGGAAATGAGCAAAACGAGTATGAGTACAGGTGTACGAACACTGCTGGATTTGAAAATGGTAAATAAAGTATGGAGCAAAGGTTCCAGGAAAGATCTATATGAAGTGGAATATGACTGGCATCAGACATTTACGGATTATTTTGCAATTAAGTGGAGAAAAGCCGTGGAGAGTAACCTTCAGATTCTACGCAAATCGATTGAAGAACTGAATCGACTAGTCGATGATTTGGATGAAGAGGCGGATGCTGAACTTATCCATATCCTGATGGAAGACAAACACAAAGTTTTGCAAGCGGAAGCATATTACAAATGGTTGGATCGGTTGATTGATACCATGGAAGATGAAGAGATATACAAGCTGGTTCCGAAGGAAGAGATTAAGGAACATTCATAATGACATGCAAAGGGCCCTTTCCGTTATAGGAGAGGGCCCTTTGGCCTGTGCAATATCTTACTGAATTATAATGAAGGAACACGTTGTAAAAGATAATCTTGTCCATCGTATCAACCTATGTTCTCATCTAATGTCCGATCAGACCTGCCTGAGGAAAGACTACAGACTGCTGAGTAATCTGTTCCAGTTCGTTCAGAATCTGCAACCGGCCAGCCGGGGTCCAGCATAACCGTTGCCAGTTCGAAATATCGTGAACGTTACCATACAATACAGCAGGGGATCGATTCCACGATGCCGTTTGTTTCATGCGTCGGAACACCTTTTCACTGGCAGGCTGAAGCGAAGCACGATGGATCAACAGGTAATCCGTGTCCAGCACGGGGATACTTTCCGCAACATACTCATTTCTGGAACTTTCGGGAGATACAAGCTGAGCAGGCTGAAGTCCCAATTCAGCATACAACAAGTGATTTAATGGATGCTCGCCAGTTCCTTGTAAGCGAATAAACTGATTCGTAACCTCCATCAGAGCCAACCGTTTTTGTCCGAAATAGGGTTGTAGGTTCAGGCTTGCTTCAAGCTTGCGAAACGCAAGTTCTTTGAAATTTAGCAACGCTTGCTTCTCACGTCCGACCAGTTCGGCTATGCGAATATGGTTCTCTTTCCAGTCATCAGTGGGCTCCAAGATGATGGTGGGTGCAATACTTTTCAGGCGATCATAGTAGGGCTTGTGGTAAAAGTCACCGATAATCAAGTCTGGCTTCGCCTGCCGAAGTTGATCTAATTGTCTGGTTAATCGGCGTTCTTGTTCATATTCATCCGATTCTCGGTCAAACACACCTTCACCTTCCAGCACAGCTACCGGGCGCAGTCCAAGCGAGGCCAAGTTCTCATGGAATCCCATAATGGATGCCGTAGCTACGCGAAGTTGATCTCTTTTCATATATACGCTGGGAGCAATCCCCAAGGTTTGTTTGAATTTGCGGCTAAAATAATACTCATTGCCATACCCGACAGATACCGCGACGTCTTTGAGGACACAGGAATCCTCTGTCAGCTGTTTCTTGGCTTCGTTTATACGTAAACGATTCAGGTAATCGGTCGGTGACATGCCTTTGGCCTTCTTGAAACTGCGTGAATAAGAACTGGGTGTGAGTCCAGCAATCTTGGCAAGCTGATCCATGCTGATCCCTTCACTCATGTAACGTCGCATATACATAATACTGCGTTCCAAGGCAGGGTCTACTTTCTCATGATTGGCTTCCAACCGGTTCTCTGAGAGAAATTGCAGCAGTTCATGCAGCTGGCTATGTATGCTGATAAAGTGATCCGGTTGAAGACCGCGATAGGTTTCATGCAGTTGTTCCAAACGTAATACAGCCTGCTGCTCATGACGAACCAGCAACCTGCCTGTCTGCCAATCCAGCGGGAAGGCAGGTGAAGAGGTCATTTTCCATTCACCACGTACTTGCTGCAAACAAACCGTATCCATGCTTAGCAATATACATTCGGTCACATTCGAGCGTGCGGCGGCCTCAATGGTTGTTCCTGGCTTCAGTACAAACAAGTTGCCCGTTTGCGCCGTATAGACTGTATCATTCAGGACCAGAACACCGTCTCCTTGCAAAATAAGACAGAGCATGGGCCGTGACACCGTCTTGCCTTGCACACGGAAATTCTCCCCACGACGCACACGGCACATGGAGGAGAGGAGTGGTAGAGATGAGGTTTCAGCAATGAAGGGAAACTGTTCAGTCATACGGACCATCCTTTTGTCTTATTTTCTTAATGATAACAATTATCATTCTCATATGGAAGATATTTTTGAAAAATAGTTTTCGACAACCAAAAAAGGACTACCAAGAGCCGTTATGGCTGCATGGTAATCCTTTTTGTTATGGACAAGTCCGTTGAATGGGCTATATGCCTGAATCAACATTATATGTTAGTACGGTGTCACCAATAGAATATTGTCGAGGAAAACGTCACTCATTACTTTTTTCCCTGTTCCACCGGTTTGCACGTGATACAAGCGATATTGATCTTTGGCATTGATATAGAAGAGGCCCGCAACATCATCTCTGATATGGAATGCATCCCATTCGTCCCCGGTAAGTTTCGTTACCTTGAGAGCTGTATTAACCGAATAGAGTCCGTTGTTGCCCGAGATGTATGCAGCCGTAGATGTAGCATTGGTCAATTGATTCGCAACATACGTTACATTTGTCAGGTTCAGGTTGGCGGATTTGGTCACTTTGTTGCCCGAGACCGTTTTGGCATAAGCCTTTTTGTCTGCATCAATAAGGACAACCTTGTCTGTACCTAAGGCACTTACTTCCCGAACGCTTTTGTTATGAAGCTGAAGTGTTTTGGCTGAAGTCGTTAACGCAAACGCTTTGCCTTTGGCATAATTGTAATCCTTATTGTTGTCGAGAACGATTCCTTTGTTATACACGTAAAGATTGTTTCCCCAACCACCGGAATATACAGCATTCACATCCAGTTTGGCTTTGGGATTAACAGCGGTCGCTTTACCAGTGTTGTAGTTCACCTTATACATGACAACAGCATTGGTGGAATAGTAATCCTCGTACGGGTCTGTATTTACCATCAGTTGCAGTTCGTTTTTGGCTTGATTTGTAAAATAACGTCCTTCCACCGCGCCTGCGGCAATCCGCTGCACAGCTCCAGAACCGTTGGACGTTTTGGACACGATCCACGTGTTTCCGTTAACCAACGCATTATAGTAGGCACGCCCTTTGGTTACCAGGAGGAATGGAAAGTCGGTATCAGCCTTGTCAGCAATCTTGGTGACAGCTGAAGCGTCACTATTGCCATTCGCGCGATAAATGGTACCTGTAGCATCCAGATAATAGATGAATCCATTATCCGTATAATAGCTGAGTACATCTGTAGCAAATGTCTCTGCCGCATCGCTGGACCCGTCATTCGGAACCCGGAGCAATGTTGTGGAAGAAGCAGTCTGCGTGTAGTAGAGATAAGAGCCTGCCGCGTGCAAGTCCACCCCTTGGAAATCAATTAATACTTCTGTCGTATTGCTGCCATCCGCGGAAACTTTGTACAAAACTCCGTCGGACTCATAATACACCGTGGATTGGCTAAGTGAAGCTGCCTGGGCTGCGGTTCCACCTCCCAATGTCATTGCTGCAATGAGTGTAAATAACAGCAATGTACAGATGGTGCGTTGCAAGTATGTATACCCTGTTTTCATTCGTTCATCGTCCCCTTCGTTCTTCTATATGTATGTCGTTAATTCCTTATGTTATATCGGTAAACTATGGAAGATATGTTAGATCTCAAACATGAAAAAAAGAAGAGGATGAAATTGAATTTCATAGTCATTCAAACCTGAAATCGAATTGCGAATGATGCTGCCAATCCGGTTCCAAAGCATTCTCCGCCTGACTGGATCGTGATAACATAACATTCAACCAGAGCAGAGGAGTGAGCGATCATGTTAATGAATGTGGCGATCATCGGATTTGGGAACGCAGTGGTGAATTATCATTTGCCTTATCTGGACAAAAAAGAAAACATCAAGGTGAAGACGATATACCGTCGCGAGGAAGATCGGGTTGGCGATACAGAGCGTGAATCACGCTATCCCGAGATTGATTTTACGACGAATATCGAAGACATATTGCAGGATGATGAGATTGAGTTGATTGTTGTTGCCTCCCATGTGGATAGCCATGTTGAGTACGCCAAGCTGGCCTTGGAACACGGAAAACATGTGCTGGTGGAGAAACCTTTTGCCTCCACTTCTGCGGAAGCCAAAGATATCTTTGAACTAGCCACTCGTAAAAATCTCATCGCCATGCCAAATCAAAATCGCAGATTTGATGGTGACTTCCTGACATTGAAAAAAGTGATTGAGGGCGGCAAACTGGGGAATATTGTTGAAATCCAGTCTCACTATGATTATTTTCAGCCACAGTACGCGAGAAGTGGATTTGGATTGCTGCATGGTTTGGCCGTACATACGATCGATCAGTTAATCTCCATCTATGGCGTAGCTGACCGAATTGATTATGATGTTCGGAGTTTGATCGCGCCGGGTGAATCCGATGAATATATCGATATTGATTTTCGTTATGGACGAATGAAGGCCACGATTAAGTGCAGTCTGCTTGTGAAGATCGAACATCCAAAATTCATTGTCCACGGGGATCGAGGGAGCTTTGTTAAATACAGCAGTGGACATCAGACGAAAAATGGAGATGGACGAACCAGGGTATCCATTCAAGCTGAACCGGAGGATAACTGGGGGACGATTAGTTATGTGGACGATGAGGGAACATCACATACGGAGAAAGTTCCTTCGGAAGCGACAGACTATGGCATTTTATATGATCAACTGCTTCAAGCCATTCGACATAACGGCGATAAACCGGTCAAGGATGAAGAGGTTTTATATGTATTGGATATTTTACATGACGGAATCGAAGCAGCGAAGAGAGCCAACTGACAAACAACCAACGACAGGAGCGAAACGATATGCTGAATATAGCAACGATTGGTACAGGGTCCATTGTGGATGCCATTTTAGCTGCGATCAATGAACTGGATGATGTTACATGTACAGCGATGTACTCCCGGAAGAGAGAGACAGCACAGGAGCTTGCAGGTAAGTATGGGGTCGATACCATCTATACGGACCTGGAATCCCTATTTTCAGATACAAATGTAGATCTCGTATATATTGCTTCACCCAACAGCATGCACTACAAACAGGCCTATCAGGCACTTCAACATGGCAAACATGTCGTCTGCGAAAAACCGTTCACGTCCACGCTTCAGGAAGCAGAAACGCTGATTGCACTTGCAAAAGAAAAGAATCTGTTGCTGTTTGAAGCCATCTCCAACATTCATCTGCCTAATATTAAAGTCATACAGGAGCAGCTACCAAAGCTTGGTCCGATCAAACTCATCCAGTGTAACTACAGTCAATACTCGCGCAAATACAATGATCTGCTTGCAGGGGAAACACCGAACGTATTCAATCCACAATTCTCTGGTGGAGCGCTGATGGATATCAATATTTATAATCTGCATCTGGTCATGAATCTGTTTGGCAGTCCGAATACCGTATCGTATACCGCGAACCAGCATGCAAACGGCATTGATACGTCAGGTGTTGTGGTTCTCAAGTATCCGGAGTTTATTGCGGAATGTGTAGGTGCCAAAGACACAAACAGCATGAACTTTGTACTCATTCAGGGAGAGAAAGGTTATCTTCAGGTTGTGGGAGGAGCAAACGGTTGCCGGGAGATCAAGCTTCAAATCGGGAATGAGCCTGCTGAGGCGTATAATGCCCAGACTAAACCCAATTGGCTGTACTATGAGTGGGAAGCGTTCAGGGACATTCATGCAAGTGGTGATTACAAACGGTGTTACGAACTACTCGAACACAGCCAGGCTGTGATGAGTGTACTTATGAGTGCACGTCAGGATGCCGGGATTGTATTTGCAGCAGATCCACGGTAATCGTTAATACGTATCGCTAATGCTCCCCATGTACAACATGTCGAAAATGTAGAGTACCGAGATCATCGAAGACATTTTGGATAGCCTTAATTGTTCATTGTATCCATAAGCCAGCAGCGTTTCATCACAATGCTTGGATAGGGTTGAATGGTTGTTGCCCGTGACCGCGATGACTTTCATGTGTTTGCTATTGAGCACTTTGGCGGCTTCAATCATGGATTGGTTCTCACCTGTGTGTGAGATAACAAAAGACAGCGTCAGGCTATTGGGATTCATCGTGTTCAAATAATGCATGTTTGGACTATTGTGAGCAATCGCAGATATGCCGAGTTCATTCCACTTGGCACAAGCCTGTTGAGCCAGATAATAATTCATATCACTGCCATAGACATCGATACGTCCGGATTCTTTGACCCAGCTAGCAATTCGTAGCAAAACAGAAGTGTTTAACATCCGGCGGGTATCCTCCAGCGCCTGCTGGTACAGGTAAGGAACCGAGTCGATGGCAGCCAGCACGTTGCCTTGTTCTGCAATTGCATGATCCTGCGTTTGCATCGCGGAAGGAATCTGTTGATATTCAAGAGCAAGCTTTAACTGAAAGTCTGGGTACCCCTTGGTACCCAGCTTTTTGCATAGGCGAACAATGGTGGAAGAGCTTGTATAAGTCTGCTGAGCCAGTTCATGGGCTGTAGAATCAAATACAACTTCGGGGTTGCTCAGGATATAGTCCACAATATGTTTCTCCTGTGCCGTTAATTGTGAAGCATATTTTAATTTTTGAAGTAGTTTGGATTCCATACAGTTGTTCCATTCCTCTCTAAAATATCATCCCATAGCATATATCTCCACATCATAACCTGCACTTATTTATTTCTCAATCTGTATGGCGGAGCGACAGTGTAGTTTGTTGAATTTCGTCGCTACACTCCACACCATTCAGATCTGACTTTCGGCCAGTTGCTGACGACTATTCCACGCCGTGACCAGACGAAGAAGAACCAAACTTATGAGCAGGAGCACTGCTCCAATCATGAGTAACATCCAAGGACCAATCAGCAGCATGCCACTGGCTTGACCAGCGACCAAGGCGATGAGGGGAAGGACAATTAATCCGCCAAGCTGATAGGCTTCCTGGAACCCACGGACCTTGGCCGAGATAAGGACGTTTAATAAAATGACCATAAGACTGCAAGCGGGAACAACCCAGACCACAAGTATGATCCAGTTCAGATTGGGAAACATCAACGTTCCAAACATGGGGTACATCAGAATATTGGCAATGATTCCATAGATCAGGAAAGTAACCCAGGATAATAGAATGGAAGGGATCAGGGCAGCTAGCACTTTGCCTTTAAAAAGAGTGTTCATACTTATCGGTGTGAATAACAACCCTTCCAGCGTCTTGCGTTCCTTCTCACCAGCGAAACTATTGGCCGTCAGAATACTGGAGGCCATCACCGGAATGATGAGAAACAAGGGAGCGAACATATACATGGCCAAGTAATAGACAATACGATGATTATCTGTAGGCATGGAAGCAAGCTGGGGAATCTGTCCACCATGGGTTAACGCATCCAATGATTCGAGTAGAAAGCTGATGTTGCCCAGAGAACGAAGTTCCATTCTGGAGGCCGCCCACAGGAGGGCGGAGGGCATGATGATTCCAATAATCAGTGGAACGATCAACATGGGCAACCAGAGCTGAACGCTGGCTGTGACGGACCGGATATCTTTGCGTACCAGTGCACGTATGGCTTGGCGGTTATTCATGGTGGTGTGCCTCCCTTATGGCAAAATAGATACTTTCCAGATCACTGCCCGTGATGCGGGCCTGATATACTTGACCATGCTCCGTTAATTGCCTTAGCAGTAATGGAATATCTTCACGCGATGTAAGCTGGAATGTCGCTTGATGTGCGGAGATGATTTCAGGTGTAAAGTTGGTTGCCGTGTGCCATCCATCGGACATGTCGGCTTCCACTTCGAGCTTCGGAGTGGACAGGTACCGGCTAACAATCTCCTGTTCCGTGCCTTCCTCCACGATGCGCCCCTTTTCCATGAAAATATAATGATCACAGACGGCTGACAGTTGGGACAGCACGTGGGATGAGACCAGGATAGTCATCTTTTCTTCCTTATTTAACTGACGGATAATGCGCAGTACCATCTGAATTCCATCCGGATCCAGGCCATTGGTGGGCTCATCCAGAAACAGGATGGAAGGACGGTGCAGGAGTACTCGTGCAAGGCCCAAGCGTTTCTTCATGCCTGTGCTATAGGTGCCGACTTTTCGATGCTGATAATCCTGCAACTCGAACAGAGTTACAAGCTCGTCGATTCGTTTCTTGGCATGCTTCAGGCCAAAAACATCTGCGAAGAAAGTCAGATTGTCACGCCCGCTCATATTTTCATATAATCCACTTTGTTCGGTAAGAGTGCCACACATGGCCAGTACTTTCTCCGCCTCACGAGCGGCGTCCAATCCGTTAATGGTTACCTGTCCACCGGAAGCGCCTAAGACCCCATTCATGATGCGAATCAGTGTGGTTTTGCCCGAACCGTTGGGTCCAATCAACCCGGTGACACTACCTTGTTTAACTGTAAAACTGACATCATGCAGTGCTTGATGCACCTTGAATTGCTTGGATATGTTGCGTACTTCGATCATGTATATTCACCGTCCGATCTGAGTTTGGAGATTATACGTGCGGTAGGCTGATATCGTTCAAATGGACGACAAAAAAGATATTTTCCTCCTTCAATAGTCCCGAATGTAGGATGCACAATTACCCTGACGTCTGTCTGAAATCGGGTCTCAGGTTTGTTTTCACTCTGCCTTGTAACATGTATCCTTATTTTAGGGTAGAACATCCGTTTCATTGCTATTCATAACGTGGTAATGAAAGATAAGGCCATACGTCTCATGAATGCCTGAAATATGCATATACGCCGGTCTTGGTTATCCAGGGCCGGCTTGACATGATGTTTTGGCGTGCCTGTCACGGGGAACGTCTGTTTCTAACGATTACATAATGAATTCGTCTAACACATCCATATGAATACATTGTATGGATACATATTGTGTTTGGACGTAGAGGAAGGTGAGTGAGTCATGACAGCATCCAATGAATATCGTTTTCAAGTGAACCTGAGCGGGATGATCCAGATTTTATCCAACCATCTATATAGTAGTCCTAAGGTGTTCTTGCGCGAACTGATGCAGAATGCGACGGATGCGATCACCGCACGAACGGAGTCGGAGCCGGGGTATCAGGGTGAAGTGCGTGTTGAACTGACGGGAACAGGTGAGCAATTGACCATGATGGTGGAGGACAACGGCATCGGCTTGACTGAAGCTGACATCCATGAATTCCTGGCCATGATTGGACAATCCTCGAAGAGGGGGCAGCAAGCGCTGCTGGATGGAGAGACTTCGTTTATCGGACGTTTCGGGATCGGGTTGTTATCCTGTTTCATGGTGAGTCACGAAATTGTCATGCTGACGCAATCCGCGAAGGGCGGCCCTTCGATGGAGTGGCGGGGCAAGCCGGATGGCACCTATACGATTCGACGGTTGGACACACAGCTGTCCCCGGGGACCAAAGTATATCTGCGTTGCACACCGGACGCGGCGCACTACTTTGAACCAGATTATGTGAAAGAAGCTCTGTTCTATTACGGAGCGTTATTGCCGTATCCGGTCACGTTGCATCATGACGGCGCGCAACATGTGGTGAATAGCGAGACACCGATCTGGCTGATGGACCCTGCACTCGCACGTTCACGCAGAGCGGAGGTATTGGCATTTGGTGAACGTCTGCTTGGCGAGCAGTTCCAAGACTTCATTCCGTTGACGACAGCTTCAGGCCGTACCGGAGGTATTGCTTTTGTACTGCCACACGCGGTTAATCTCAATGCCAAGCGTTCTCACCGGGTTTACCTGAAGCGAATGCTGATTTCGGAGAAGGCCGAGAACATTTTGCCAGAGTGGGCGTTCTTTGTGAAATGTCTGATCTGGACAGATGAGCTTCAACCGACGGCATCACGAGAGCATTTTTATGAAAATGAAAAGCTGGAGGAAGTTCGCTCCGAACTCGGAGACGCACTTCGCAAGGGACTGGCGGACATGGCTGAGAGCCAGACGGAACGGCTACAGAAGCTGATTCGCCTGCATGCCTTATCCATGAAGGCACTGGCTGTGCAGGATCAGGCATTCTACGCGATGATTCATCGCTGGCTGCCTTTTGAGAGTACGAGGGGTCACCGTGAACTGGGTGAGCTGATCGATGAAGGAGAGACGTTGTATTTCACGTCCTCTGTTGATGAGTACCGTCAGATTCATCATGTGGCATCCGCACAATCGATGCTGGTGATTAACGGTGGTTACATCTATGACAGTGACTTGATGGCGACACTGCCGATGACTGTGCACAACGTACACACGGAGCGGCTACAGCCGGATCAGGTCTCGATGAGTTTCACAGATGTGCCACCCGCTGAGCGTAATCAGTATTATGATGCATTGCGACTCGCTGATTCTGCCTTACAGCGCTTCCGTTGTCGGGCTGAGGTGAAAGGTTTTAAGCCATCGGATCTGCCGGTGTTGTTCACGCTGTCTCAGGAATCGTCAACACTTCGTGCGCTGGAAAAAGCAAGCGAGGAGAGCACGGAATTGTTCTCGTCTGTTCTGGGTTCATTGTCTTCTGGCATGAGTTCAGCAGGGTACTCAACCTTGTATTTGAACGTGAGTAATCCGATCATTCAGCGTGTACTGACATCACCGGATGACCAGATGACACCGATTGCCATCGAAATGTTATACGTCAATGCACTGATGATGGGGCATTATGCCATGAGCAAGCAGGAGCTTGAAGTGTTAAATCAGGGCATTGTTCGTTTTATAGATTGGGGTTTGCGTGCAAATACAGATCGTAAGGGGGATGCCTGATGAAGACAGAGATGGACTTTGAAGAACTGATGGACGAGGCCTATGGCTTGCCCAATGGTCCGGCGAAGCTTGGTATGCTGGAGGAAGCGGCAAGAGTTGCCGATGTGAACGGCATGGAGGAAGAGGCATACGAAGCAAGATCGGAGATTGTGGAGACAGCAACATTCTGTGGTTATCCGATGAAAGCACTGATTGCTTTTTCCTGGCAGCTGGGCAAGTTCGACCAACAGCCCGAAGAATATGATGAAGAAACATTAATGTGGTCGTACAAATGGATATTGGGCAAGATGCCCGACTTCCCGGAAATATCACGTGAGAAGATCCTGGAGCTGTTGGAGGATTTCGGACGGCGTTTCAAGTCCTACGGTTACAGCGAACGCTCCTACTGGTATTATCGGTTCCGGATCTTTATGGATTTTGGGGAGCTGGAGGAAGCGGGACGCAGTTATGATCGATTCAGAACGATGGATCGTGACTTTATGAGTGACTGCGAAGCCTGTGAGCAGGATGAGATTATGCGATATTTCTTGTTAAAAGGAGACGATGAGAAGGTGTTGGAGGTCGCCCAGCCTATCCTGAAAGGGCGTATGAGCTGTGCAGAGATTCCGCATCTGACTTTGTCTGAAATTTTGATGCCGCTATATCGGTTGGGACGGACTGCGGAAGCAGATAAACATCAGACCAAGGGATATCGCCTGATCAAAGGCCAGAACGATTTTGTGCAGAGTTTTGCGGAGCAGATGGATTATCTCACACGTACGAATCCTGCAAAAGGCATTGATGTGCTGGAGGAAACACTGGTGTTTGCTGCTGATCATGAAGATCCTTACGCCAAAATGTTGTTTTATGCCAGAGCAGCATCGTTGCTTCGCCGCTGGGCGGAAGAATCTCCGGAATACCGATTGCGTCTGCCAGCATCTTTCCCGTATGAAGGTGATCCAGGCGACCTGCTCAAGCTGGCCGATTACTTTGCGGAGCATGCTCAGACCGCTGCAGCCAAGTTTGATCAGCGCAATGGGAACCGCCATGTATCTTCGTTGATCGAATAGAGACGGATATAACTGAGTAACAGATTTTTATAATGAGTTATGAAAAGTAACGAAAATGGCTTGTTCGAGAAGGATCTTACCCTTCTGAACAAGCCTGTTTTTTTTGCATCATGAGCATGATAAATCTAATCGGTATGAAGATGTTTTATTTTTATTGTGCTGAAGTCGCAGAAGGGACCGGCGCTGGTACTGGAACCGGTGCAGTTTCAGATGTCTCCTCTGCAGCTTCGGCTTCTTCAGCAGGTTCTGCTTGCGGCTGCCTAGCAGCCATCAGTTCAGCGACGATTTGATCTGTTGGTTGGGTAAGCAGCGCATACATAATCGCAGCCTCTTCCTGACGAATCAGAGGTTTGCGGGAAAGTAAATCAATGGATCCATCTTCCAGCACTTTTACCTCAGGTCCATGGATACCAAGCTTCGCCATCATCTGAACGGCTGGTACAGCCCATGGGTCCGTGTGTCCCGCAAGTTTGACATCCGTGAACAGTTCACTAGGATATTGCAGTTGCAGAATTCTCCACATCATGACCATGGCTTCCTGTCGGATAATCACTTGATCCGGCTTAAACTGTTGTTCGTCCTTGCCAGTAATCATACCCATTTCATATCCAAGTTGGATATATCCGGCTGCTGCATGGTCTGCCCAGTCGGTGCCTGCAGGAGGTGTTGTTTTGCTGGGCTTCAATCCACTCAGTTTAAGCGTGTTCTCAATAAATTCAGCTCGTGTCACAGCTGATTTCGGTTGGAAAGACTTGTTAGCATCATTCTCATAATATCCAAGAGATTGTATGGCATAGATTGCTTCAGCATAAGGACTGTTATCACGAACATCCCGGAAGCCCATAGGCTTTTGCCCTTTTTTCTCATAACCCATAGGGTTGAGGTAAGGTTCTTTCATATAGATGGTTCCATCAGCATTTTTCTTGAATGCTGTGAATTGACCGGTCAATTCATCTTTGAAGAGATTATCTTCCACTTGAATCAGGTTGCGTTGACCCAGAAAAACGTCCGAAATGCTCAGTTGTCCAGGCTCTGTACCAGCATTTTTCAGGGAGCTGACGATCGTGCTAATTCGCAGATCCGCGTACAATCCGTTGAAGCGTTGCAGCTCAGCTGCGGATTGCGGCGTGTATGCCTTGAACTGTACAGGCTCTGCATATTGCGGGAAGAAACTTTGAATGAATGCCGGGTAGAACAGATTACGAAGTGCTCCATTTTGATTATACGTCAGGAAAACGCCTGTATTTTGCTCGGGAATAAGGAAGAGATAAGAGCTGAATCCGGTCAGGTCGCCTCCTTTTGTAATGATACTTGGACTACTTCCTGCTCCGGGAAGCTGAAATGCAGCTTCGAATCCATACGTGGTGTTTGGTAACAGTGGATGAATGGAGGAACGGTACTGTTCCATGCTTTTCACCGTGGATTCCTTGAGAATCCGCTCGTTGTCTTTCACGCCATCATTCAGAAACGCAATCATGAACTTCCCGATGTCCTCAGCGGTAGACAACATGCCACCTTGAGGCATTGGTGTTGGAGAGATGGTGTACAGATCAAGCGGATTGTGTGCCGCATCATAGCCTGTAGCTAGCTGCTTTTGGAACTTTTTGTCCAGCATGAAACTGCTGTTATCCATTCCTAGCGGTTTGAAGATATGTTGTTGCATGTAGGATTCAAAGGGCTCGCCGCTTACATTCTCAACAATCATGCCAAGCAGCAAAAACGAGAAATTATCGTACATGTAGGCGCTACCAGGCTCTCGAACGACAGGAGGCATGTGTTGCTGTGCGTAATCCTCCATCGCTATGTACTTATCGAAATCAGTATGGATGTCTTCCTGCTGCGGATCACGGATCTCGAATCCGGTCGTGTGTGTGAGCAGGTTCTCCACAGTTACAGGTTTGTCAAAAGGATTATCAAATTCGAGCCCTTTCACATAGGTCTGAAAATCAGCTTGCAGATCAACCTTGCCTTGCTCGACCAGCTGCATAACAGCTGCTGACGTGAACGTTTTGGAGACAGAGGCTACACGAAAGGCAGTCTTTTTCGGATCGATCGCTGTTTTGCTCTCCACATCGGAGAAGCCATATCCTTTTTCCGCCAGAACTTTGCCATCCTTCACAACAACAACGGAGGCTCCCACATAATGGGCTTTTGCCTCAGGTGAATCGAAGAATGAATCCAGAAATGCTGTAGCCGATTCAGTTGTCAGCGCTTTCGTCTTTCCTTGTTCAGCAGCTACTGGAGTTGCGGTCTCCGCCTGAACTGCGGGTACCCACAGACTGAGAGACAGAACCACAGCCATCAAAGCTCCTGTTAGAGAGGTGAACCTGAAACGGGTCTTTCGTTTGGATAAATGCATGCAAACACTCCTTTATGAAAATATTTACAAAATAGTTACCTACCCATGTATTACTGATTACTCGCACGATAGGTTTCACGATAATAGATTCCAATGTTGGCAATCCAGATTACAGAGAGCATTACGATCGGGAATGGAGCAAAGGTAAAGAGCATCGAATATAGAACCATAGAGACCATTCCGACACCAAGAAGTACATTCATCATCTGAAAAGAACGATAGGCTGCGCGATACACGATCCATTTCTCTCCTTCATCCAGCTTCTCAAAATGATCTTTCTTCATATTGCGCGAGTTCAGATCCAGAGTGCGTTCAGGGTAATAACGGTTGTATCGCTTCACAGTCAGAGTTTGCACGACCACAACGATGATAATAGAGATACACGAAGCAACAAAATTTAAGAGGTTGAACAGTTCTGGAGAATTCGGCATGGTTCGGTTGGATGCATACAATGACAAGGCAAGTGCTGCCCAGGTAAACGTAAGAATAACGCTGAATCCGCTGAGGATCATCGCTTTTCCGAGGGAGCGCTCTGCGGGAGAGATGAGTGAATCGGAATCTCCATAAGCATCATCTTCCATGGGAGGGACAGATGGCGTGCGGGAGAGACTGAAGATGTTCCACACCGTCATAACTACCACAAGAGCTGCCAGGATTGCGAATAAAAGATCATAGTCATAATACACGGACAGCGTCCAGTTCAAGTCAGAAGGGAGTTTACTGACTCCGCTAGCTCCGAGAAAACCAACTACAGCGCCACCTGCTGCATACAAGGGAAGACGCAACCGCTTTTTAATGGACGAGGATGATGAATTTTTCATTTTAATCTCCACCTTTCAGTTCAAAGATTTTTTCAACAGGTTCACGAAATACATGTGCTATTTTTAGTGCCAGAACGACCGACGGAGAGTAATCTCCACGCTCTATCAGGGCAATGGTTTGACGGGATGCACCAATGAGTTTGGCCAGTTCTGCTTGGGATAGCCGGTCTCTGGCTCGTAACTCCCGAACGTGATTGTGTAATTCTTCCACTTGCTCACCTCCATGAACCTAATGTACATGATATTTGACTGAATGTAAACTATAATATACAAAATGTTAAGGATAATTTACTTCTAAACGTTGATAATGGACATGAAAAAGAGAGCCAGTTGGGCTCCCTTGGATAATTATTTTGTTGTCGGAAAAGTTGCCAGAAAAGTGAAATCAAGATGCATCTGCACACGGCAGATGTTGATTCTGTTCCTCTGCCTTCCGAAGTAACATTCGGAAAAAGATGAGCGCTCCAAGCCCCATCAGGATATACAGACCAGCCATCGCATAGGAGGGCAGAAAGGCTCCAATGGTTAACCCGAGACTGCCGAGAAGGGCAGCAGCGTTGTAACTCAACCCGTCAGCAGCCATATAGGCAGCACGGTCCGAATCTGGAATCATACCCGCGAGCATGACCTGACGAACAGGGGCGTACATCAATTCTCCAATGGTTAGCAGTATAGCGGATGAGATGAGTAACCAGGCCCAATTGCTGAAAGCAAGTACGGTGAAACCTGCGGTATAGAGGATCATACCGACAGTCATGATAGATCGGGACTGGAAGCGACCTATCCATCTGGAGAATGGAATGGCAACCAAGGCGACCATTACGGTGTTGATGACCATGATCAGGCTGAACATATGCAAACCTGAGATATCTGAGCCGAACAGTTGGGCGGTGAATTCATTTTTTAGACGAACAGCGATGTATTTATCCAACTGAAATTCCAGAGAGACTGCAAGTACAGTAGCCGTGAAAAATATCATGAAACGTTTGTCCTGAAAGACCGCCCAGTACGTTTTCAGTATGTTCCTCTGGATGGGAGCATCGCCACAACCAAGTACACGTTTATCCATTGTTTCACGAATCATAAAGATCAAAATAAACAGGGTAGCTAGGCTTTCAAGGCATACCAGACTGAACAATAGGAAACGAAATGATTCGAAAAATAGTCCGCCCATCAGTGCGCCAAAGGTTACAGCAACGTTTGTTGTCCAATATTGCAATCCATATATATAATGACGTTCATGTTCACTGCTCACGTCGACAATCATGGCATTAGCAATCGGCACGGTGATCCCTGAACTTAGACTGCTGAGCAGAAACATGAGACAAGTGACAATGATCGAATCCATCCACGGCGAATTGGCCATGGCCAAACAAAGTAGAGCCACGACCTGCAGAGTTTGTGCAATCACCATTAACTTCTTCCGTCCAATTCGGTCAGACCAATATCCTGCCCACAATCCCACAATCATGGAAGCCACAATATTGACCGTCAGCAACATCCCCGCCAAACCTGCACCAATCTGAATACTCAGATAGATCGCCATGAATGGAATGATGGATTTCTGGGTCAGATCGGTGAAAAAATCGGTAATGATACGTATCCTGATGTTAGGGTGCAGATCGGTGTATTTCATAAGTCGTTTTTCTTCCTTCCCACCTGGTCATGTTGATGTTACTGAGTATAATGGAGGAAAACCTGAAGAAAAACTGTAGAAGCATCCGGATGGATTTCGTATTTTAGCAGAAGGTAGGGCATATATGGACGTATCAGAACATTACATTCAACTGCGATTAAACTTTCCACATGTACATGATGAACAAGAAATGCATACAACGGTAGGTGAACTCGCTGATCTTTTATGTTGCACCATGCGTAATATGAACCTCATTATGAACAAATTCAAGGAGAACGGATGGGTCAGGTGGAACCCACAGCGCGGAAGAGGCAAAAAATCGATGCTGGTATTTTGTGTCCCGTTGCTTGAAGTGGCGCGTGAACGATTTGACCATCTCATGGATGGGAACAGGATGGAGGACGCCTATGGACTGGCCACCACCTTACCAATTTCGATGCGAGAACATTTGATGCAGCAAATGCAGACTCAATTCGGCCTGCTTTCGAATGAAGGAGACAGAGGCCGGGTGGATACATTGCGGATTCCGCAGAATATTCCTTTTGAGACATTGGATCCCACGCAGACGGCCATGTGGGGAGAAGTTTTTATTGTTGCGGAGGTTTTTGATCGTTTGGTTCGTTATAATGCTGAACACCAGGTCTGTGAACCGAGTCTTGCTGTGGCATGGGAGAGTCATTCAGAGGGGAGCGAATGGACTTTTTATCTGCACAAAGGTATACCATTTCATCATGGCAGAATATTGGATTCAGAGGACGTGAAGTTTACCTTTGATCGCATTATCTCTGACAAGAGTAACCCGTGCAGGCCTCTGTTTGGATCTATTGAGCGCATAGAAACGTTGGACGAATTGACTGTACGTTTTGTGTTAAACAAGCCAAACTTCATGTTCCCGGATCTGATGAGCAGTATGTCTGCATCGATCTTGCCGAGAGATGTGGAGATGAATACGCTCCATCCGATTGGAACAGGACCTTATCGGTTGACACGTCATGATTCCAAGCTGCTTGTGTTGGAAGTATTCCCTTCCTACTTCCGAGGCCGAGCCTATATTGACCGCGTTGAAGTATGGCAACTTCCCCACTCTGGGAGGGTGGAGTCCGTCATCAAGCATAATATATTTCCGGATGCGGAGCCTCGTGCCGTGCAGCATGAGATGCAGGGTGGCATGTATATGACGTTTAATATGCAAAAGGAAGGGCCACAGCATGATGTGAATTTTCGCCGGGCTGTTCAACAGCTATTGAATGCGCAGGAGTTGTCGCAAGCGCTCGGAAGCACGAACACGCAGGCTGCTTATAGTCTGATTCGAGGACGAGTACAGCAACCTTTAAAGGTGGGTTCAGATCAAGGGGAGCCGTGGAAACAGCAATCGGAACAACTGGATGGTTCGGTCTCACCTGTACCTGAACTTTCCGTGGAGACCTCACTGGCGCGGGCCTCAGCATTATTGCGTCATAGCTCTTATCAAGGGCAGAGTTTAAGTCTGTGGGTGGAAGAAGGCGAGAAGATGGAGGCAGATATGGTCTGGTTTGCAGAGAGAAGTAAACAGATTGGCCTACATATCAACATAATACAGGGAGATCCGCTCCATGCAGTCTATCAAGATGGGTTCGGGGATTGTGATCTGATCTATACAGGAGAAATCTTCAATGATCATGTCGTGCTGAGTCTCGTGACGATGTACACCTTCCAGAACACGTTATTCCTGATTGCGATGAATGATTACTGGAGACATGAACTGGAACAGGAATGTGGACGAGTGGTCATGATTCAGGAACCTGCGGAGCGGTTGAATAGATTGATTCGGTTAGAAGATCGACTGATTCAGGAGGCGTTGCTTCTGCCGACCTACAGCTTCAAGGAAGAACACGCCCATCATGATTCGTTGCGAGATTATCGTCTTGCGGGGTATGGTCTGCCTGATCTGCGCAGATTGTGGGTGAAGAGAAGCCCCAGTGCTGCTGAAGAGGATACGAATTATCCGGTGTATATTCCGTTGTGGTAGGTTTGGATACCTACCACAACGGAAAATATCAGGAATTCTCTATATAACTTGAATTAAAAATTTATACAAAACGGAGAGGACAGAAATAACCTGAGGAAGCAGAGCGTTCGCCTTTATGCCCGGATTTCGCCTTAATGAAAAGGAATCAAAAAAATCTGGGGATAACAGCGATCAGAAGGTTGTTCTGTCATCGGAGTGACCAGTGTAAATATATTCATTAGTTCAATTTATATAGGTACAGATCATTTACGAAACCCTGGTGAATTCAATAGGTTTTGTACCCGGCTCAAGCAACAAAGGAATGGAGATGGATTGAGCAACTTCTGATGATTCATTCAGGGTGAACGTATACGTGATCTTCAGACCGAATAACACAAATTCGACGGAGAACGTATCTTTCCCGGTGTATTCCATGGGCATTTCAATGGCGTTAAAGGTTGCTTGCAACCCGTCCGTTGTCTCCTGAATAGACATCTCGCCATAACCAGGATGCGTGTAAATACCCGCATAAGCGGTGTAAGGACGATCACAAGGTGTAATGTGAGGTTCTTCAACTTTTTCCTCAACGGCAGAGTCTGGCTGAATAGGTACTTCCAGAGGATTCTCCGGATTAGCCTCCGTTTCTGCTGAATCTTTCCCTATTAATTTGCTCAATTTGGAACTCCAATTAACGGGCTCCAATCCAAGCAGTTGGTCCATGATATGAAAAGCAACCGTATACGGAATTATACTTCCGTTGGTATTGCTCAGAACCACGATTCCAATCTGCTCCTCTGGCAAAAAGGCAACTTGTGATGCAAAGCCATCAATAGCCCCACCATGATGAATCATGGCATGTCCACGATAAGGCTCAATCATCCAACCCAGACCATATGTACTCACAGGCAGTTCTTGGCTTATGAACGGCGAATCACTGGGCATCTGAGGACTATGCATAATCTTCATCTGCTCCTTAGATATCAAGGACGTTCCTTCCCATTGACCTTGATGCAACTGGAATTGAAGCCATGCAATCATATCGGCTAGATTGCTGTTAATGGAACCAGCAGGTCCTACGGCATCAATGGCTCGAAAAGGTATTCTCGTATTCTGACCATCCTTCTCCATATAAGGGTACGCATAGTCAGGCTGAAGTTGCATTTTTTCAACAGAGAACAGACTTGAGTTCATACCCAGCGGATTAAATAGGGTCTTCTGAACCATCTGCTCCCACGAAGTTTCATTGAGCTGTCCAACCAGATAACCTGCCGTCATGTACATCAGGTTCTGATACTGCCATTTGTTTCGGAAATCCTGATTTGGCTCCAGATACTGTAATGTACGAACAAGTTCTTCTCTTGTACGCGGGGAGTTGTACCATACCAACTCATGCCTTGGAAGACCCGAACGATGACACAGCATGTCGCGAATAGTTATACGTTCGGTTGCGATCGGATCGAACATCTGAAAATCTTTCATATACGACTTCACAGGGGTATCCCAGTCGAGTATCCCCTGATCCACAAGCAGAGCAGCGGTTGCTGCGGTAAAGGCTTTGGTACTTGAACCGATGGCAAACAACGTATTAGGGGTAACTTCAAGTTTGGACTCCAGGTCACGATAACCGTAGCCTTTTTGCCAGACGACTTCATCATTATGGACCACAGCCACCGCTGTGCCGACACCATTCCATAATTGAAGCTGCTCGTCGATGAATTCATCCAGTCTTTCCAGTGATGTGCTAAGCTTTGTGGTCGTCATGCTTTTCCCTCCCAATATTCAATAAAACGAATAATCTCCTACAATTTCACTATGCCTTTTCTGGATAAAGTTAACATCCTCCCCGAGACTGATTTTGCGTAACAATGCCGTCTTAACGGACTTCACCGATTGCTTGTCAAACTAGTCCGCATATATCGAACAAGTCCCTCATAACATGTACTAATCAAGTAGGGGTTCTGCTGCAAGCACAATCCTGAAGTGAAAACATGTGCTAAAGGGGATGATGTCATGCGCCGAATATCATGGATGCTTGCCATGGTATTGGTCTTATCGGCCTTACTTGCCGCCTGCGGGAAGAAGGATGCGGCAGCTGTGGTCAAAGATCTGAACGAAGTCGTAGGAGAGATGGAAAGTTACCAGGGGGCAGGCGTGATGACGCTGCATACCGGAGATACGCCGCAGCAGTACAAGGTCGAGGTATGGCATCAGAAGCCTTCCTATTATCGTATTGCGTTAACGAATGCCAAAAAGGATGTAACACAGATTGTCCTGCGTAACGATGAAGGCGTGTTTGTTCTGACGCCGAGCCAGAACAAAAGCTTCCGTTTTCAGAGCAATTGGCCAGATAATCAGGGACAGGTATACCTCTATGAAACATTGATTCGGAGCATTACGGGGGATACAACCCGCCAGTTTGCGGATGAGAAGGAGAGCTATGTTTTTGATGTAGCTGCCAATTATAATACACACGCACTTGTCAGACAGAAAATCTGGCTAAACAAAAGTGATTATGCACCTAAACAGGTGGAGGTATCCGACTCCAATGCCAATGTTGTGGTCGATGTGAAATTTGACTCCTTCAAATTCGGGACTGAATTTGAGAAAGATGCCTTTGACATGCAACGTAACATGACAGCCGCTACAGAAGAAGGCGGCAAAACAGGAACGGACTCCGGTGTGACTCCTGTGGAACAAACCGGTAATGAGGGCGGTAAAGAACCTGCCAATCCTCAGACTGCGCCTGAACCTGACGGAGCTGTCACTGATGGACAGACAGGTGTAGGTGGTGACACAGAGCAGCAAGGTACAGAAGGTGCTGCAACTGGTCAGGAAGGCGAAGAACCAACGCTTGCAGAGCCGGAAGGTGCAGATAGCTTCGGCGTAATTCAGCCGACCTATGCGCCAGAAGGTGTGAAGCTCAAGGATGATCAGATTCTGGAAGAGGCGGGGGACTATTCGGTTATGCTTCGTTATGAAGGAACATATAATTACACGATATTCGAAGCCAGACCGCAGGATCGAGCCGTATCGCTTGCTCCATCCAGTGTAGTGGATCTTGGATTCACACTGGGGATGATCAGCGGAGATGCGTTGCAGACACTGACATGGATGACTGATGGCATAGAATATCGGATCACCAGTGCCGACCTGCCTCAGAACGAAATGGTACGCATTGCAACATCGATGCAGGAAGAGTCAGGCAAATGATTTTTGAACAAATGAACGAATAGTAGCATAAACATAAGGAATGCTAAGAAGCATCGGAGACCCGTTCTCCGGTGCTTTGCTTTGATGTAAGACAGGTATTCATCTGGCGCCGTTTTTCTTACTCGATACACCCAATAATGCAAAATGCGCTTCTACGCAGAGGGAACCGGGTAAATAATCGATATAAGCAGATTTTGCTGGGGTGGGAAAGTGGAATTTAGCCCTGCCAATCTCGCTTATTGGTCTTCTTCTGTGTTCGCATTTGTTCCTCAAACGGCGCACCTTACATCTGTTTTTGAATGCGAAACTTCGGTTCATTTGACAGTCACATGCTGGAGCATTACGATGGAGTCTGACGTGAGCCGGATTAAGATGATTAGAGAAGGTGACTTAACGTGCAAGGACAATATCGGCCGACCCAAGCGGACATCAATTTGGATCATTTGTGTACTAACGTAGAAGCTTTCCGCGAGGCATTGCCTCAGGGCATGAAATTCCTCGCCTGTGTGAAGGCCAATGCCTATGGACACGGAGCGGTGGAGACGGCCAGAGAACTGGAACGAGTGGGTGTGGATTACTTAAGTGTGGCTTTTCTTGACGAAGCTCTGGAACTGCGACAACATGGGATTACGATTCCAATCCTGGTATTGGGTTATACGCCGCCTGAAGGGATCGCTGTTGCATGGCAACATGATGTGACCGTCACACTGTTCAGCAAGGAAGTGCTTGAAGCCATTCGACATCTGGATGCGGGCACATTCGCTAACAAACTGAAGGTTCATATTAAAATCGACAGCGGAATGGGCCGATTAGGTCTGTTGCCTGGTGACGAGGCATTGGCTTTCATTCAGGAAGTAGCTTCGCTCAATCAGGTGATGCTGGAAGGCATGTTCACCCATTTTGCCAAAGCAGATGAAGAAGACAAAACCTATACACTGGAGCAGTATAGACGGTTCCAAAGCGTGGTTCATGCGCTCAGGGATCAGGGATGTTCCATCCCGATTATACATACGGCGAACAGCGCCGCTGCCATTGATACACCGGAATTATCCTATGACATGGTACGTGTGGGAATAAGCCTGTACGGACTGTATCCTTCGGCTGAGGTGAATCATCAGGTGGTGAAGCTGTCCCCGGTATTGACGCTGAAGACAAAAGCGGTTCTGGTCAAAACACTGCCACCCCATTGGGGGATCAGTTACGGAACCCGTTATTTTACGCAAGGGTACGAACGAATAGCGACACTGCCGCTCGGATATGCAGACGGATTCTCCAGAATGCTGACAGGTAAAGCACAAGTGCTTGTACGCGGCCGCCGCGTCCCTGTCGTCGGTACAATCTGCATGGATCAGTGTATGGTGTCGTTACAATCTTTCGCGGAAGAGGCGGAAGAAATTCAAGTCGGCGAAGAGGTTGTCCTCATCGGTCATCAGTCTGGTGGCGTTATAACCGCAGACGAGGTGGCATCCCAGCTCGGTACGATTGCTTATGAAGTGATCTGCATGATGGCGCACCGCATTCCACGGGTATATACCCGCGGGGGAGCAGTAGTCGCCAGAATCAATCCACTTTTGACATCCTGACAGCTAACTGGACGTCATTACCAATAAACTTTTTTTCAGAACAGAAGGAAAACTGTCGGAGCATCTCGAATTATGTATGACGGTAAGGATTTAATTCCTGAATTGAGATGTTTGGTCTGTACGAATATTGTTCCCCGTGTTTATAATGGAGTACAGCATACTTGATATACTCGGGGCATATATATTCCTTTGTATAAAAGTTCTGGAAAAACGTAATACTGGTTCACAATGGCGAAAGGTTTGTGGGGGTGGAAGAAAGGTGGCCAACTTGCAGAACACCAAGCGGATCATGATCAGTTTACCTGATTATCTTTTGCAGGAAGTGGATGGCATCGTAGCGCTGGAGAATTCCAACCGCAGCGAATTGATTAGGCAGGCTATGAAGCTGTATTTAACGGAGCGTAAGAAACGTTACATCCGTGAAACGATGCAGCGAGGGTACATGGAGATGGCAAAAATTAATCTGACCATGGCATCCGAAGCCTTTCATGCGGAGGAAGATGCGGACAGCACTCTGGACCGCTTAGTTAGCGGGGTGTAGACATTGATCGTAAAACGTGGTGACGTTTTTTTTGCGGATCTTTCTCCCGTTGTCGGTTCCGAGCAAGGTGGAGTCAGGCCGGTTCTGGTGATCCAGAATGATATCGGCAACCGGTTCAGTCCAACTTGTATTGTGGCGGCTATCACCGCCCAGATCCAGAAGGCAAAGCTGCCAACGCATGTTGAAATTGATGCGGCGGCACACGGCTTTGACCGGGACTCGGTTATTTTGCTCGAACAAATACGGACAATTGATAAACAGAGGCTGACTGACAAGATTACCCATCTGGACGAGGAGACCATGAAATTGGTCAACGAAGCCTTACAGATCAGCCTTGGTTTAATCGATTTTTAGGCAGCAACCAGCGTCTTGTACGCTGTCCTGCTGTCCGTTGGCAATGGATGTTCCTGTAAGGGAACACACTGAATTCAGACTGTAACCAAAAGAGCGTATGACATCCTTCGGGCTGTTATGCGCTCTTTTGATTAAAGCTTGATGAAAGCGTAGAACATTGGCGATCTTTTCGCTATAATGAAACCTGAGAAACCGTTTACCCGAAAGACCTATATATAGAGGTGGAGGAGACATATGAGCATTTACATCAATCAGGAGAAACTTCAATTTCATTTACAGACCCGCGAGGCCAGTTACGTATTTCAGGTACTGCCTTCAGGATATTTGGTGCATTTGTATTACGGCAAAAAATTACGCGACACCGATCTGAGCTGGTTGCATGTACGGACAGAACGAGCGTCCTTTAGCCCTAACCCGGTGCCAGAGGATCGTACGATCTCCTTCGATACGTTGCCAGTGGAATTGCCAGTGTATGGCACGAGTGATTTCCGTAATCCTGCAATCCAATTGGAACTTGAGAATGGCTCAACGGTTTCGGAGTTTACGTATGCAGGTCATCGATTGGTCAAAGGAAAGACAGCGCTTACCGGACTGCCAGCAACGTATGTGGAATCCGATGACGAAGCAGAGACGCTGGTTATTGAATTGGAAGACCGTGTTGCAGGCATCAAAATCGAGCTTTCCTATACAGCCTTTACGGCATTTAATGCGATTACACGCTCCATGCATATCGTTAATGAGAGTGCTACCCCAGTGAATGTAGTGCGTGCGCTCAGTTCTTCTGTTGATTTCCCGCACGCTGATTATGAATTGTTGCAATTGTCAGGGGCTTGGACACGGGAACGTGATATCGTTCGCAGACCACTTGCGTCAGGCCTGCAAGGGATTGAGAGTCGTCGCGGTTCAAGCAGTCACCAGCAGAATCCATTTATTGCGCTGATGACACCAGGCACGGATGAAGACCAAGGTGAAGTTTACGGATTCAGTCTCGTCTATAGCGGCAGCTTCACCGCACAGGCTGAAGTGGATCAGTTCCACACCACCCGTGTATCACTCGGGATCAATCCGTTCGAGTTCAGCTGGAAGCTGGATCCACAGGAAGCGTTCCAGACACCTGAGACGGTTATGGTGTACTCGGCTACAGGTTTGGACGGCATGTCACAGTCCTACCACGAATTGTATCGGGAGCGTCTGGCACGCGGCAAATTCCGCAATGCGGAGCGTCCGGTATTGGTCAATAACTGGGAAGCGACTTACTTTGGTTTCAATGCGGACAAGATTGAACAGATTGCTCGCGCTGGACAGAAGCTGGGTATTGAGCTGTTTGTCTTGGATGATGGCTGGTTTGGACACCGGGACAGTGACAACTCCTCGCTGGGTGACTGGATTGTCGATAAAAACAAATTGCCACAGGGACTGGATGATCTGGCTAACCGCGTAACAGGTCTGGACATGCAGTTCGGACTGTGGTTTGAGCCTGAGATGATCTCACCAGACAGTGAGTTATATCGTTCGCATCCGGACTGGTGTCTGCATGTGCCTGACCGTCGCCGGACAGAAGGGCGCCAACAACTGGTGCTCGACTTCTCTCGTCAGGATGTACGTGATGAAATTGTACGCATGTTAACAGACGTACTTGGTTCTGCACCAATCACTTATGTGAAATGGGACATGAATCGCAATATGACGGAAGTGGGTTCCGCATTGCTTCCGGCAGACAGACAGCGTGAGACTGCGCATCGTTACATGCTCGGGTTGTATGACGTGATGGAACGAATCACTTCGGCGTTCCCGAACATTCTGTTCGAGAGCTGTTCAGGTGGTGGCGGCCGCTTCGATCCAGGTATGCTCTATTACATGCCACAGACGTGGACAAGTGATAACACCGATGCGATCTCCCGTTTGCGGATTCAATACGGTACGAGTCTTGTGTACCCGGTAAGTTCGATGGGGTCGCATATCTCGGCGGTACCGAATCATCAGGTCAACCGGATCACTTCTCTAGAGATTCGGGGACATGTGGCGATGTCGGGCAACTTCGGGTATGAGCTGGATCTGACGAAATTCACGGAGGAAGAGAACGACATCGTGAAAGCCCAGGTTGAACTGTACAAAGAGATTCGTGGAACGGTTCAATATGGAACATTCCGTCGCTTGCTCAGTCCGTTTGAAGGCAATGAGACAGCTTGGATGTTTATTGCACCAGACGGAAGCGAAGCTGTTGTATTCTACTTCCGTGTGCTCTCAGAGCCTAATGCGCCACTTCAGCGCCTGAAGCTGAAAGGATTGGACCCGAATGCAGATTATCGCCTGAAAGGCGGATCGGAGACCTTTACCGGCGATGCCTTGATGTATGGCGGTATTTCGGTAGGCAGTGCATCAGGAGACTATCTGAGCGAGATGTTCCGGTTCGAGCGCGTCTAGATAAGTGAATTGCATTTTATTTACACGGATACTACGATGACAGAACAACCTTCCAATCGCTGTTATCCGGGGATAGCGTATGCTTCCGATGTAGCTTTCTGCAGAAAGCTTGTAGCTTCGCTTTTTCAGGTTTTTTCTGTCCTCTCCGTCATGGTGTCAATGAGTAGTTTCACTTATTAGATTGCTTATTGTATATAGAGTTTTTAATAAAGGAGGACCGAGGAGCGTCGTGTTGACGTTTTTCGGTCTTTTTTTGACGTAATGGGGAAGGCTTGAGGATGACATCATTCTGTCAGAACTTGTATGCTTGCGGATTGATGGAAATCTGGACGTGATTCTGTGATAATATAGGGTAGAGTGGAAGAAACAAATGGTTCAACTATACTGTAATTACAGCAGCAAAGCTGCCCTGAAATGATTGTAACGAACGATTCAGGAAGGAAAGAGGGATTTATTTTGTCTGAACAGGAAACGGTTCTGGAACCCAATGAAGAAACAATAAAGGCAGAACGCCATGAACGAATCATCAAACAGGTAGCCAAGGAACTGTCACTGTCCTTGAAGCAGGTTCGCACAACGTCGGAGCTTCTGGACGAAGGCAATACGATTCCATTTATCGCCCGCTACCGTAAAGAAATGACTGGAGAGCTGGATGAGAACCAGCTGCGATCGATTGAAGAACGCATTGTTTATCTGCGCAATCTTGAGGATCGCAAATTGGAAGTCATCCGTATTATAGAGGAACAGGGCAAGCTGACCGGAGAACTGAAGAACTCCATTACCCAAGCTGTGAAACTGCAGGAAGTGGAAGACTTGTATCGTCCGTTCCGTCAGAAGCGGAAAACACGTGCCAGTGTGGCCAAGGAAAAAGGTCTTGAGCCCCTTGCTGTATGGATCTGGGGTCAACCGAAACAAGGAGATGCACTCCAGGAAGCTGCGAAATATATCAATGCTGAACTGGGTGTAGAAGATGCGGAGGCAGCGCTTCAGGGAGCCAAAGACATTCTCGCGGAGAACATCGCAGATGATGCTGCCATTCGTGCCTGGATTCGTCGGTACACCTTGGATCACGGGATGCTGACTTCTGAAGCGAAGGATGCTCAAGAGGAGTCCGTGTACGAGAATTATTATGATTACCGCGAACTAGCCAAAAAGATGCCTCCACACCGTATTCTCGCAATTAATCGCGGTGAACGTGAGAGTATTCTGAAAGTTGGCTTGGACGTACAGGCAGAACCGGCCCATCGTCATATGGAAGGACAGATCATTCGTGGTGCTTCTGCCGTACAGGATATCCTGCGTGATGTGATTGAAGATGCATACAAGCGGCTTATTGCGCCTTCCATCGAGCGCGAAGTTCGTGGAGAACTCACGGAAAAAGGTGAAAATCAGGCCATATCGGTATTCTCGGCCAATCTGCGTAATCTGTTGCTTCAACCGCCGATTCATGGCAAACGTGTGCTGGGTGTCGATCCGGCCTATCGTACCGGTTGTAAACTGGCTGTAGTAGATGATACGGGCAAATTGCTGGAAGTGGCTGTGACCTACCCAACGCCACCACACAACAAGAAACGTGAAGCTGCGGAAGTATTCCATCGGATGATCAAGCAATATGATATCGGACTGATCGTCATTGGTAATGGTACCGGATCACGTGAAACGGAGCAGTTTGTTGCCGAGATCATTCAGGAGAACGGTGATGAAAGTCTTGTGTATCTGATTGTTAACGAAGCAGGCGCGAGTGTATATTCTGCATCCAAGCTGGCCCAGGAAGAGTTCCCTGATCTGGATGTTGCGGAGCGCAGTGCAGCTTCCATTGCTCGCCGGGTACAAGACCCGCTGGCGGAGTTGGTTAAGATTGATCCAAAAGCCATTGGTGTGGGTCAATATCAGCATGACGTCTCCCAGAAGGTTCTGGAAGAAAGCCTGAAGGCTGTTGTCGAATCCGCAGTTAACCATGTGGGTGTGGACGTAAATACGGCCTCACCTTCGTTGCTGTCATATGTTGCCGGAGTTAACGCTACGATTGCCAAAAACATTGTGAAATACCGTGAAGAGAATGGCCGGTTTACGAACCGCCGTCAGCTTCAGAAGGTGCCACGTCTGGGTGCCAAAACCTATGAGCAGTGCGTAGGATTTATGCGTATTGGTGAGGGCGAGAACCCGCTGGACCGTACACCGATTCACCCGGAGTCCTACAAGGTGGTGGATCAGTTGTTCAAGGAGCTTCAGGTTGCACTGGACAAGCTGGGCAGCAAGGAACTGTCGGTATTACTGTCAGAGCAACAGCCAGAACAATTGGCCGTGAAACTGGACGTAGGTGTGCCTACATTACGTGACATTCTGGACAGCTTGCAGCGTCCGGGGCGTGACCCGCGTGAAGAAATGCCGTTGCCAATCTTCCGTACAGATGTATTGAAAATTGAGGATCTGGTGGAAGGAATGGAGCTGCAAGGTACGGTTCGGAACGTTATTGATTTCGGTGCTTTTGTTGATATTGGGATCAAGAGTGATGGGCTTGTCCATATTTCACAGCTCAGCAACGGGTATGTTAAACATCCGATGGACGTTGTGTCTGTCGGGGATAATGTAACGGTCTGGGTTATGAGTGTGGATACCAAAAAAGGCCGTGTCGGCCTGACGATGAAGAAGCCTGCTTCTGCGCAACAGTCTTCTTAAATAGTAGGATTGGAGAACAGCCTTCCCTAACCAGGAAGGCTGTTTGTTGTCGACATTAATAGTCCCGTTGTCCGTTCTAATTCCTCTAGTAAGTACGGTGGGCAATATGTGCATTTTCTTAAAGTACGTGTTCAAAAGGCCATCCTTCGTAATCCAATGCAGACTTTTATGAACAACCTCTTAAAGTTCGTTCTCCGCGCTGCGTGGTGTGCCATTTGCTGGTTTGTTACGATAAAAGAACCAGCATTCGTTCAGCAACTTGATTTGCCGGCTGTCCTTTTTGTGAAATGCACGCATCAGTTGATTGCAAAGCCATTGAGGCAAGGGTATCTCCTCCTCTTGCATAATTCATCTGTACGTTAGCATATGTGGCAATAGCCTGGACTGTGCGGGATAAGTGGAGGCCTCCGGCAAATCAATCTTGTTCACTCAAAAAAAGCACAAATCCCAATTCAGGGAGATGTGCTTTTCGTTCTCATCATTATAAAATGATACCTAACGGTGAATTAGAGAGCTTCCATCTCTTCTTCATACCATTGTTCCAATTGGGCCTGAAGAGCCCGGATTTCGGTAAGCAGAGAAATCAAAGGATAATGGCTTTCACGTAGTGCTGCAAAAGATTCTTCAAGCGCATTGATATAATCAAGGCCGCCGATGATAGTAAGATTTTCGTTCAGGAGATCGAGGCTGTCACATTCGGCGATCGCCCAAGGCAGGACAGGGACATCTGCTGCCGTGAGTTTATCAATTTCCTTGTGCAGGCGCAAGTTGAGCGCACTGAGTTGATAGGCGTAATCTGCCGGCATTTCCACGAACTGCAAGTGTTGTTCCTGCTGCAAGATGACATAGCGCATTGTAGGCATAACGAGTAATAATCTCCCCTCATACATTCTACTTGACAGTGTAGCCTACGAAACGGTTAAAATTCAAGTATTATGCCGGAAAAACAAATGCTCCGAGGGGGTGCAAGGAGAGGATACCGATGGAAAATGAGGAATTGCAACAATGGATTGAACAGGTATCACTGGATCATTTCGGAGTACCGTTCACCCATGAAGCGTTGTTTAACAGTCGCCTGACCACTACGGGTGGGCGTTATATGCTCAAAAGTCACCGGATTGAAATCAATCCGCATCAACTCGAAGCCTATGGGCGAGATGAGGTTGAGAAAATCATCAAGCATGAGCTGTGTCACTATCATCTGCATATTCGTGGGCGCGGCTATCAGCATCGTGATCCGGAATTCAAGGCTTTATTGCAGAAGGTAGGTGGCTCGCGTTACTGCCAGTCCCTTCCTGACGGCAAAGGCAGAAAGCCGCTGCCATATCGTTATAAGCTGGTATGCAAGAGCTGTGGTACGGAATATTTGCGCAAGCGGAAAATAGATCCGAAGCGTTACCGTTGTGGTCGTTGCGCGGGAAAACTGGGGCTTCAGAATATCTGATGTGTGTATCGTTCAATGTATTAAAGAAAGTGATGGAAGGGATGTTGACTTGGATTATTAATCATGATAAATTAATCTTATTCAAGTTAATTTTCCCTGATAGCTCAGTTGGTAGAGCACTCGACTGTTAATCGAGTTGTCACAGGTTCGAGCCCTGTTCGGGGAGCCATTTCTTGGAGAGATACCCAAGTGGCTATAAGGGGACCCTCTGCTAAGGGGTTAGACTGCGTAAGCGGTGCGAGGGTTCGAATCCCTCTCTCTCCGTTCTGAATTAAACTTCTCTGCAAAGGGATGAGAACCCTAAAGGTTCGTCGGAGCATAAGCTTCGTTAGCAATACTCCGCAGTCTCGAACGAAGTGAGAGTAACCCTCTTTCTCCGTTCCGATTGACAAAAAATCCTCTTCACATTAGATCGGTTAACGATCAGTGTGAAGGGGATTTTTTGCGTTTACTGATCTTTGGTTATCCCTCGTGTACGCTTCTGCTTAAAGTGAAATGTTCAACACCTCGTATAAACCTTTCTTGCCTGCTTCCGTTACTTCGACAGAGCGACTTCCTGTTTTTTGACGAATCCAGTCCAGTTCCGATAATTGATGTCTGAGTTGTTCCCCAAGCATGCCTGAGAGATGATGACGGCGTTCGCTCCAATCCAGACATTTGCGAGCGATGGCCCGGCGTGATCCTGGCTTCATCTGAAGTTTAATTCCAAACGTAGTGAACCACTGTATTCCTTTCTCTGTAACTTGATAATCCTTGCTGTGTGCCTCTTCGGGCTCTGAAAGATACCCCTTCTGTATTAAGGCTTCACAGAGCGAGATTCCCAATTTCCCAGCCAGATGACCATAACAGGTCCGTGCATGACTCAGTTGTTGAAGCTGATCGGATTGTTTGAGAGAGCGGATCTGTACAGGCGGAGCAATACTGGCCATCGTTTCAATCAGATTAGCAATTTCTTTGTTTGCAAGACGGTAGTATCGATGGCGTCCTTGTTGTTCAACTTCGAGTAATCCTCCCTCTACGAGTTTAGCTAGATGGCTGCTTGCCGTCTGGGGAGTGACACTTGCCATATGAGCAAGCTCACCTGCGGGCAACGCACGGCCATCCAGTAAGGATGACAGAAAAATAGCGCGGCTTGGATCAGCGATTAACGATGCAATAACAGTAATATTCGGATATACATTCATACTTCGATCATATCTGAACTATTACTGTATTACAATCGAGTTGTATCGTCCCAGATGGGTCAGATTGAGTTTGTAAATTATTGGAGTGGGAACAGGAGAGGTACAGGATGAAAAAGATAACGAAACAGGACTTTGCGACAGAACAGTTGTCCGAGAGTCCAGCAGTGATTCAACATGAAACGATTAATCCCAGTATTTTATATTATGGTACGCCCGTATTGCTGCTAAGCACATTAAATGAGGATGGGTCAACCAACCTGTCACCATTATCCTCATCTTGGGCGCTGGGGGACTGTCTCGTTCTCGGTCTAGGTACACAGGGCAAAGCCTATGAGAATCTGAGTCGACATCCGGAGTGTGTGATTAATTTACCAAATGCGACCATGTGGAGAAAGGTTGAGGCATTGGGTCGTTATACGGGAGTTAACCCGGTTCCTGAGGAGAAAAGGCAGATGGGATATGAATATTGTCATGATAAATTCTCTGTAGCTGGACTGACATCCGCATGCTCGGTTCAGGTGGCACCAGATAAAATAGTTGAATGTCCACTCCAGATTGAAGCGGCTGTACAACACATACGTATTCCCGAACATACACCGTTCATGGCGATTGTGGAAGTGAAAGCGTTGAAGGTGCATGCGCACACACGACTGATATCTGGACCAAACAAGATTAATCCAGAAGAATGGCATCCGATGATATATAATTTCAGACATTATTTCGGATTGGGCAAGAGACAAGGGGAAAATTTCCGGGCAGAGAATTGACCTGAGTGGAGGCTTTTTATTATATAAGATGATTTAATCATTTACACGATAACGGAGAGGACAGAAACAAACTGAAAAAGCGAAGCTAAAAGCTTTCTGTAAGAAAGCTACTTCGAAAGCATACACTCGCCTAAAAGCTTTCTGAAAGAAAGCTACTTCGGAAGCATACGCTATCACCGGGTTTTCACTTGAGAAAAGGGAATCGAAAAAATCTGGGGATAACAGCGATTGGAAGGTTGTTCTGTCATCGTAGTGCCAGTGTAAATAATCTTTAGTTCAACTTATGTAATCAGTGAAAGATTGGGTAATAGTAAAGATAGACTAATGTAAGCATATACATAATGAAAGAGGTGATGTGCATGGAAGTGGAATATTTGATGCGTGTACTCATAGCTGGAATATGTGGTGTGCTAATCGGATATGAGCGCAAGAATCGAATGAAAGAGGCGGGAATCCGTACTCATTTTGTGGTTGCTGTAGGTGCTGCTCTGATGATGATTGTGTCCAAATACGGATTTCAGGATCAGGCTGGCTGGGCCAATCTGTCTCTTGACCCTTCAAGGATTGCGGCACAAGTTGTTAGTGGTGTGGGGTTCATTGGAGCAGGCATGATCTTCACACAACGGCATACGGTCAGGGGATTGACCACAGCGGCTGGCATATGGGCTACGGCAGGCATGGGACTTGCTGTGGGTTCAGGTCTGTATTGGACGGGTGCAGGCGTGACACTGCTTATTGTAGTGGCACAAATGTTACTTCATAGACCCACACGTTGGCTGGTATCCGCCCGAACAGAGACTTTAACCATCCATCTGCAAAATGAGGGAGAGGCCCTGAAGACTGTTTTGGCACTGCTGGGGCAGGAAAAGATATCAGTCATCGGATTTAAGACTGAACAGCAAACAAGCACAGACTCCGTGGAAGAGACTGTGCTTGAGTTCACGTTGCAACTACCGGGTTCTTACCGGGGCGAGCAACTGATTATTTTGTTACAGGACGTGCCTCACGTTCGATCTGCGGAGTTAAAATGAAGCGAACCTGCATGGCTCAACAGGCGACCATGCAGGTTCAGTGCTTAATTCAGTATGGGTTCAATTACTGACCTTCTCCGACAATCGTTTCTGGACGGGATACCGGTTTACCTTCAAGCAGGCACTCAATGGCATGGGCGACACCGTGCTCCACATTGGTCAGCGTTATGGCTTTGGCTAATGCCTGTATTTCGGGTTCGCCATTACCCATGGCGATACCGAGTCCTGCCATTTTTAACATGGAGACATCGTTGAAGTTATCACCAATCGCTACTGTATCTTCCATGGAGATGTTCAGGTGAGCCGCCAGTTTTGTGAGGGCATTACCTTTGGATACGTCCGGGTGCTGCATTTCGAAGTTATGCTCAAAGGATACAACCATTGCGACATCGGATCGGGAAGCGAAGTATTCTCGTCCTGTCTTTACTTTGTCCGGATTCATGGAGAAGGCCATAATGTTATAAATGTAGGCTTCTGCCGGAATTTCGAGGTGGCTGTTTACGCGGTGGTAGTCTTTTTTGTCATAGTGTTTCTTGATGGAGCGAATCATGCGTGCAATGTCCTCACCAGGGTTCGAACCAAGAACACGTTCCATCTCGGCGAGCAAGGTCTCATGACTGCTACGCGGGGCATAGATGCCTTGTTGCGTTGAAGCCTCATAATAGACATCATGATCTTCCAGCCACTGCATGACGGAAGCTGCTGTGTCACGCTCGAGCGGAAGATGGAATAAACGTTCACCGTCTGCATCATGAATTGTCGCTCCGTTGGAGCCGATAATCGGGGTTTTGATTCCGCCTTCGCGGCTGATGGTCACAACATCGGAATAGACGCGTCCTGTTGCAATGGTAACTTTCATACCGGATTGCTGGGCCTTTTGGATAGCTGCGGCATTCTCCGGGCTAATCTGGCTATCTATGTTCAACAAAGTTCCATCTAAATCTGTGGCAAATAATTTCATATATTTACAACTCCTTATCATCTGTAGGTTCAGGAATGAGAATCTCAACCTGTTGTTCGGCTAGAAAAACAAGCCATTCTTTGGTTGGCCATTGATCCGTAATCAATACATCCACCAATGACCAGTCGGCAAAACGATAACCATAACGTCTATCAAACTTGGATTGATCTGCAAGAACAACAACTTTCTTGGCAGCTTTCATCATTTGATGTTTAATTTTCCCTTCCTCTTCGGAAGCACTGAAGCCATCCATGGTGATACCGCCAATTCCGATAAAGGCTTTATCTACATAATAGTGGGAGAGGGTCTCTATAACAGAGGTACCGTAGACATAACGTTGTTCCTTATCTACTTTGCCTCCGAGCAAACGAATCTGGACAGCAGTGTGATTGGAGAGAAGATCAGCGGAATGAATCGAATTAGTAATGACGGTACAGGATTTGCCGTTTAAGTTCTCGGCACAGGCCTGCACAGTCGTGGAAGAGTCCAGAATAATGATCTCGCCTTGCCTTACAATGGCCGCAGCGAGTTTGCCGATGGCCCTCTTTTCCTCAGATACATCGAGTAAACGGTCTTTGTAGGATCTAAATTCTTGCGGAGGAGGGGGGAGAATCGCGCCGCCGCGTGTTCGGATAATGGCATCCTGTTCCTCAAGCTTAATCAGATCCCTGCGTGCAGTATCCCGTGATACATCAAACAAGGCGACAATATCATCGGCTGAGATGCGATTGTGTTTGCGTAGATGTTCAACAATGAGCTGCATTCGTTCTTCTTGAAACAAACATGTCACCTCCGGTTGTATGGATGACCGTACTTATACTGATACTTTAATTATAAGTATTCTTAATGTGATTTGCAATATTATAAGTGAACGTAAGTTTTTATAAGTGTTTTGATGGATGGTTTACATTGTTCCTGCACGGGGATGACATTGGCATGAACGGGAGGTGGCTTATAACGGTTCTGAAGAACAGTATGCAATGGACAAAAAGGCTTGAAAAATAAATTTTAAAAAAAGTATTGCAAGTTCAAATTGCCCTATGGTATACTCATTCTTGTCGCCAAGAAAGACAACTTTTTATTAAGGCCCGTTGGTCAAGGGGTTAAGACACCTCCCTTTCACGGAGGTAACAGGGGTTCGAATCCCCTACGGGTCATATCTTCACCACCTCATGAGATCTACATTTTCGATGAGTAATCCTCAAAGTCATTGCTCTTATAGACAAGAATGAAGCATGGCACATCCGGTGAAGTTTACAGCAAGAGCCATTAGCTCAGTTGGTAGAGCACCTGACTTTTAATCAGGGTGTCGAAGGTTCGAGCCCTTCATGGCTCACCATTTTTACAATTGAATATGCGGTCGTGGTGGAATGGCAGACACGCTATCTTGAGGGGGTAGTGGGTGTATACCCGTGGAGGTTCGAGTCCTCTCGACCGCATCACAGCAACAATATAAGATAGACTTCTATGATCATTCATGGGAGTCTATCTTTGTGTTATACGATATACCTCATCCTGTTCCAGGCATATAAAGGCTGAGCATTCAGGAATAATGTGGTATAATTCAAGCAGATGAGTTGATTATTACGGTTGGAAGGCGGTTCTTGTATGCAGTCGATCTATGAGCGAATTGAACACCTGATTGCCGAACGAGGAATGACCAAGAAGGCTTTCTGCCAACAGCTGAAGATTAGCACAGGCAATCTGGGTGATTGGAAACGTGGCAAGTCTATTCCGAGTACGAATAAATTAATTGAGATTGCTTCGTTTTTTGATGTGAGCCTCGACTGGCTCATGATTGGACGTCCATCGAAGGAAGCGATGGTTCGGGAAAAACGGGAGGATTATTTTTTTGACGTTTTGCGGCAATTGAATTGCCAAGAAAGTGAATTATCGACTGTGGAACAGTCTTTTATCAGCGAATATATTGAGTTCACCCGTTACCGAAAATCCAAGGAAAGTAAGGATGCAGGCGACTATCGCTACAAACCTGAGAACAAATCAGAGAACGATTCTGAGGAAAACGAAGCGTAAGTGATATGAGCAGCATCCATAGACTGAATGTACAAAAACCTCTGGACTAATCCGAACACACTCGGAGACAGTTCAGAGGTTTTTTTGTATTAACCATGCATGCTTCATGCCCTTATTTACGAAAGACAAGAGTTTCTTTGCCCAACAGTTGGGGGCGGAGTGTGTTCCAGATATGAAGACACTGCTCCTGAAGCTCCCAAGCTGCCATGCCAAGGAGTCGAACGCCGATGCCTCCGGTTGCCAACAAACTTGCACCTGCGAGCATCCGTCCATCGGGTGGCAGCGCGGATCTGACTTGCTCCAACTCCACAGTACCAAGCCCTGGGGCGATTATCCACAATGCAGCAGTATGAGTGTAGTGAAGGAGAGACGCTGAATGTTTGGGATCATCGGTATCCGGTTCAAGTCCGAATCGATCCCAGACAGCCAGTTGCTCTCCTTGCCATATCTCCGTCAAGCTGCGGTAACGCTCGAATTGGAAAGCTTCTCCCCGATGAATCCGTCCGGCAGACCAGATATCTGCATAGGCCAGGATTGCCCTTTCTTCCAGCTCAAAGGTTACAGCGAGCGAAGAAGAACTTCCCTTGAAGGGAATGACGCATTCAGGAAAGTATTCCAGTGTGGCCCCTTTTCCCAACCGAAAGTGATGATTAACGGATGAGGGAATGGAAGGTGTAGGATGAAGTCTGGTCGCTGATGTGCTGCTCAGCATGACATGCGTGCCTTCACCTAATTCCCACTCGGAATGATAATGATCCCCGTTAAGGACTCCGGGAGAGACGTCTGACGTGTACACACATAATTCGCTTCCGCCTCCGGCAGGTCGAAAGGATCGGCTAAACCGGAGCGGTGCGCTGTAATAACGATCAGTCATGACCGTCCGGTCGCCTTGAAAGGCAAAAGTGGCCCGAAGCTCGCTGCGGCGTGTGACGGGTGCACCTGCACTTTCATTCCCATTTATCTCTGTTCCCGTGGGGACAGAAGATGAATTAATGCGAGTGAGTGCCATGTTCATGGCTGTGTGAATGCAGATGTGCAGCGGAAGCATCGTCATCCATGTATTGATGTTCGAGCCAGTGGACTACCTCGGACACACCTTCACCGCTCATTAGATTAGACATGACATAAGGGCGGCCTTCGCGTACCCGCTCGGTATCATTTTTCATAACTTCCAGGCTTGCTCCAACATAAGGGGCGAGGTCGGTTTTGTTGATTAACAGCAGATCTGAACGCGTGATGCCGGGACCGCCTTTGCGGGGAAGTTTCTCCCCTTGGGCGACGTCGATAATGTAGATGAACACATCAGCCAGTTCTGGACTGAATGCGGCAGAGAGGTTGTCGCCGCCGCTCTCGATGAAGATTAGTTGCAGATCGGGGAAACGTTCAATCAACTCGTCAACTGCTTCGAAATTCATGGAGGCATCCTCACGAATAGCCGTGTGCGGGCATCCACCTGTCTCTACGCCAATAATACGCTCTGGTGCCAGGGCGTTCTGACGGAGCAAAATCTCGGCATCTTCCTTGGTATAAATGTCATTGGTGATGACAGCAAGGCTGTAACGTGTACGCAGTGCCTTGGACAGCTTCTCCACAAGGGCTGTTTTACCTGAACCTACCGGTCCACCAATTCCAATTCGCATCGGACGACTCCGATCAAATGCCTTGCGTTCCCACTCCGGATGATGCGTATGATTAGCTCCTCCACACATAACAATTCCTCCTTGGTTATATAAAAGTTGATGTTAAGACATAAACAGCCGCGCGGGTAAGGTCTCATGCCGCATGGCGTAGATTTCCTGGGCGATTCCGAAGCTGTGCATATCTTCCGGGTCATTGTCCCGCATGAGAGCCCATTCCGCTTCGATATCATCAAGCAGTTTCTGAATCAACATCTGCGCTTCGGTTTGTCCGATGGGCAGCAGGCGAAGTGCGCTGTTCACATAAGCGTTCACCGAGGTATACAGATGCCCGGTAACGGCTTCATCCAATTCAATCTCCAATTGATAGTTGATATAACCGTGAATGGTCGTGATGCCGCAATACGCGCCGTATTCCCGGATGGCCTCATCAATCAGGGAAAAGTCCATCCATGGATAGAGTGAGCGGGCCAGCTTGAGCAGTCGCTTTCCCATTTTGTGGCCGCTTTCCCTGAGTTCCCGAGGGGAGCGCTGGGCGTGGACACGTTTATCATACAGGGCAAGTAGAGCGGCATCTTGCTGTTTTATCGCCTGATAGACGCCTTTGATGGCAAGACCATCTAGTCGTACAAGACTGGAATGAAGCTGGCTGCGAATAAACTGTTCAAGCTGCGCGGTATTTTGCACGGTGCCATCATGCGTGTAAGCTTCCAGACCGAAGGAATGGGAGAAACCACCGATGGGCAGGGCTGAATCCAGCAGCTGAACATAACGGAGTAGCTTTGTGCCACTGTTCATCATGAGTGCCCCCTTATCAGCTAATCCGTATTCCTATCAAAACATAAAGTACCGCTGTGCCATAGGCAACTCGTCTGCGGGTTCACAGGTGAGAAGCTCGCCGTCGGCGCGTACCTCATAGGTCTCGGGATCGACTTCAATGACAGGGGTGACGTCGTTGTGAATCATGTCTTTTTTGCTAACCGAGCGGCAGCCTTTAACGGGTTCAACCCGCTTTTTCAGGCCCAATGACTCTTTGATCCCCGCATCTGCTGCGGCTTGGGAGACAAAGGTGATCGATCCGGTGGCAATGGCGCTACCATAAGCTCCGAACATGGGTCTGCCAAATACCGGCTGAGGTGTCGGGATGGACGCATTGGGATCACCCATCTGGGCAAATGTAATCATGCCACCCTTGATGACAATCTCGGGTTTAACTCCGAAATAAGCTGGTTTCCAGATGATTAGATCTGCCAGCTTTCCAACTTCCACCGAACCGACGAGATGACCGATTCCGTGTGCGATAGCTGGATTGATGGTGTACTTGGCGACATATCGCTTGATCCGATCGTTATCGGAGGGAGAATCCGGGTTGAGTGCAAGTTTGCCGCGCTGTTTTTTCATTTTGTCGGCTGTCTGCCAGGTACGGATAATGATTTCGCCCACTCGGCCCATGGCCTGTGAATCGGAACTGATGATGCTGAACACGCCAAGATCATGCAAAATGTCTTCGGCTGCGATGGTTTCGGGACGAATCCGCGAATCGGCAAAAGCGACATCTTCCGGGATGGAAGGGTCCAGGTGATGACACACCATCAACATATCGAGATGTTCTTCTACAGTGTTGCGTGTGTACGGTCGTGTTGGGTTGGTTGATGAGGGGATAACGTAGGACTCCCCAGCGGCCCGGATTATATCCGGTGCGTGTCCGCCACCAGCGCCTTCCGTATGGTACGTGTGGATCGTCCGGCCGTTGATCGCAGCCAGGGTGTTTTCGAGAAATCCGGTTTCGTTCAGGGTATCGGTATGGATAGCCACTTGAACATCATGTTCCCCGGCGGCAGTCAGGCAGGCATCGATAGCACTAGGGGTAGTGCCCCAATCCTCATGCAGCTTCAGACCGATGACACCCGCTTCAATCTGTTCGATTAAAGGTGCGGTGCTGGAACTGTTGCCTTTGCCGAGGTAACCGATGTTCATGGGAAAAGCCTCTGCCGATTCTAACATCCGGTGGATGTGCCAGGCTCCTGGTGTGCAGGTGGTGGCTTTGGTTCCTGTTGCTGGTCCTGTTCCGCCACCAATCATGGTCGTGACCCCGGAGGATAATGCAGTCTGAATCTGCTGTGGGCAGATGAAATGAATATGGGTATCAATGCCGCCAGCGGTTACAATCATGCCTTCACCAGCGATGATTTCGGTGGAAGCACCGATGACCAGTGCGGGATGAACACCGTCCATTGTATCCGGGTTACCGGATTTGCCAATGGCGCAGATGTGACCATCCCGAATGCCGATATCCGCTTTTACAATGCCCCAATGATCGATAATGATAGCGTTGGTGATAACGGTATCAGGAGTGCCGTCACTTCGCAGAGCAGTAGTAGACTGGCCCATCCCGTCGCGGATAACCTTGCCGCCCCCGAACTTGCTCTCATCTCCGTATACGGCATAATCATGCTCAATCTCTGCCCATAGTTCGGTATCTGCAAGTCTTACGGCATCGCCGGTTGTCGGTCCAAACATGGACGCGTACTGTTCACGGCTCATTCGTTTCATGAAGATTCACCCCCATCTTGTATGGGAGGGGAGAACGTCTTCAGGAATGCCTCCAGTTTCAGTGGATCAGGAGTTTGATCCGCAGAGCCTTCGGTTAATCCGTTGAACCCGTGAATCTGGCGTTTGCCACCAAAGGTCGTGAGTTCAACAGGTTTCTCTTCACCAGGTTCGAAGCGGACTGCGGTGCCTGCCGGAATATGCAGGCGATGTCCAAAAGCTGCCGTGCGATCAAAGTCCAGTGCTGCATTAACTTCATAGAAGTGAACGTGAGAGCCGACCTGAACGGGGCGGTCGCCGCGGTTAAGGACAATCAGGCGTAGGGTTGAACGATCCGGATGACAGATGATGTCGTCATCTGGCTTCAAACGGTATTCACCAGGAATCATGGTTTCTCCTGCCTTTCTCAGCGTATAGGTTCATGTACGGTAACCAGTTTTGTACCGTCAGGAAATGTGGCTTCTACCTGTACTTCAGGAATCATATCGGGAACACCAGCCATACAGTCTTCGCGTGTCAGGATGGTGCCTCCGTATCTCATTAATTCGGCAACACTCATTCCATCCCGTGCTCGTTCCATCAGTTCGGAGGTCAACAAGGCGATGGCTTCGGGAACATTCAACTTGAGTCCGCGTGCTCTTCGTTCACGGGCGAGGTTAGCAGCCACGGTAATCAGGAGTTTTTCCTTTTCCTGCTCAGTCCAGTGCAAGGCAATCCGACCTTTCGCTTATAATGTCTGATATGTTCATGGATCATGGTATATGTTAAATATACTCACACAGGGTGAATCCTTTGTCAATAAGCTTCAAAGCATATTAGCAGTATGCATGAAACGAGTAGGCATGAAATAAAATTATGTAAGCTATATTGACATGAAGAGTGTAACCCTCCATAATTTGGATCAACGAACATTTCGGACGCAAATGACCTTAATGTTCGTCAATAGACTAAAAAAAGGGAGTGTAGGCTATTGAAGAAGAGGTCGGTCAAGTTATGGAGTATTTTGCTCGGTGCGGTCATTGTGATGACAGGATGTGTGGAGGGCGCTGCGCCGCCTGAAGCCTCGGGTTCAGGTGGCACAGGAGAGTCGGCTGCATCCGGTGATACGATTAAAGTTGGCATTCTTCACTCTCTCAGCGGAACGATGGCGATCAGTGAAGTATCTGTTAAAGATGCGGAGATGCTTGCCATTGAAGAGATTAACGCCGCGGGCGGAGTTTTGGGTAAACAGATCGAGCCTGTAGTTGAGGATGGCGCTTCGGATTGGCCTACTTTTGCGGAGAAGGCTGGAAAGTTACTGCAACAGGATAAGGTCGCTGCTGTATTTGGTGGATGGACCTCTGCAAGTCGGAAGGCTATGCTCCCGGTGTTTGAACAGAATAAAGGTCTATTGTTTTACCCGGTGCAATATGAGGGATTGGAATCGTCGCCAAATATTTTTTATACAGGAGCAACAACCAATCAGCAGATCGTTCCATCCGTAACCTGGTTACTGGAGAACAGGGGCAAGACGTTTTATCTGCTCGGTTCAGATTATGTATTTCCAAAAACGGCCAATCAGGTCATTAAGGCACAACTCGCAGCAGAAGGCGGCGAAGTAGTGGGTGAAGAATACACACCGCTGGGCCATACCGATTACAGTACCATCATTAGCAAAATCAAAGCTGCGAAACCGGATATTGTATACAATACGCTGAACGGAGACAGTAATGTGGCCTTCTTCAAACAATTGAAGGATGCCGGAATCTCCTCGGATCAGATGACGACCCTCTCGGTAAGTGTGGCGGAGGAAGAAATCCGTGGTATTGGCGCAGACGTATTGAAGGGACATCTGGCTTCGTGGAATTATTATCAGACAACCGATACACCTGAGAATGCAACATTTGTTGCCAAGTATAAAGAAAAATACGGTGCTGATCGAGTGACAGCTGATCCGATTGAAGCGGGATATGTGGCAGTTTATCTCTGGAAGGCGGCGGTGGAAAAAGCAGGATCAACTGACGTGGAGAAGGTGAAGGCAGCTGCCAAGGGTCTGGAGTTTGATGCCCCGGAAGGTAAGGTAACCGTGGATGGAGAGAATCAGCATATCTATAAAACCGTACGGATCGGTGAGGTGCAGGAAGATGGGCAGTTCAAGGAATTGTGGAATTCTGGTGAGCCTGTCAAGCCGGACCCTTATCTGAAAACGTATGAATGGGGAGCTTCCCTCAGCGCTAAATAACATAGAAACCTCGCAATAAAACAGGCAACTCGCTTCAAAGCAGCCGAAACATAAACGAGGGTGTGACAACACATCCTCTCACCGCGTTGAGGTAAAGCGTTAATGTGATGTAAAAAAATGTTGCTGCCGCTAATTGAAGTCATGTGAAATATCGAGAGTCACGGTATGGAGGAGGGGATAGCGATGGATATGTTTATCCTGCAGATGTTCAACGGTCTGAGTATCAGTTCAATTCTGTTGTTAATTGCATTGGGGCTTGCAGTAACGTTTGGGCTGATGAATGTCATCAATATGGCTCACGGTGAACTGATCATGATCGGTGCATATGCAACGTATGTAACACAAAATTTGTTCATGTCCTATGCTCCAGCAGCGTGGTTTGGTGCCTATTTTGTTGTGGCTCTGCCAATTGCGTTCATTGTAGCGGCTCTGATTGGCTGGTTGCTTGAAGTAGTGTTGATCCGGCATCTGTATGGCAGGCCGCTTGATAGTCTGCTTGCGACATGGGGTGTAGGCATGATGCTGCAACAACTGGCCCGTACAATATTCGGAGCACCCAATGTGGGAGTATCCAGTCCGGCTTGGCTCAATGGGGGATTGGCGATCTCGGATGGTATTGTATTTCCGTATAAACGAATTTTCATTATCGCACTGGTTGCGGTTGTGCTGCTGTGTATGTATCTCTATATCTATCGAACATCTTCCGGAAGACGAATGAGGGCTGTAATGCAAAATCGGAGCATGGCGGGGTGTCTTGGGATTTCGACCCGGCGGGTGGATGGCATGACCTTTGCGATTGGTTCGGGCATTGCCGGAATTGCTGGCTGTGCATTAACGCTCATTGGTCCGATTGGTCCTTCACTTGGTACGTATTATATTGTGGATGCTTTCATGGTCGTTGTCCTGGGTGGTGTGGGGAAATTGGTCGGAACCGTGTGTGGTGCACTGGGAATTGGTATGTTCAACACGCTGTTCGAAACTTATACCTCGGCCTCCATTGGCAAGGTGCTTGTGTTTGTATGTATCGTTGCTTTCCTGCAATGGAAACCACGTGGCTTGGTCGCGATGCGCACACGAAGTCTCGATTAACGTGAAAAAGGGGGTTAGTTCATGTCCGCTTTACTCAAGACTGGTAGTCTGAAAATGAGGATCATTTGGGCGGTTGTACTGATCATGATGTGTCTTGCTCCACTGATGTCCACGGAGTTTCGTCTGAGTCTGTTAGCCAAGTTTTTGGCGTTGGCAATCCTGGCCATCGGTCTCGATCTGATCTGGGGTTATGGGGGCGTGCTGAGTCTTGGGCATGGGGTGTTCTTTGGTCTGGGTGGGTACGCGATGGCGATGTATCTGAAGCTTCAGGCCAGTGGAGCAACGCTTCCTGACTTCATGGGATGGAGTGGTCTCAGTGGTCTGCCATGGTTCTGGGAACCGTTTCGCTCTTTCCCGGTGGCGCTGTTATTGGGGATAGCCCTTCCGGCATTACTTGCCTTTGCGCTGGGATGGTTTACGTTCCGTAACCGGATCACCGGTGTTTATTTTACCATCCTGACTCAAGCCTTGGTTCTTATTACGGTAACACTCTTTGTTGGTAAACAGGAATGGACGGGTGGAACAAATGGCATTACCGGATATAATTCGATCTTTGGTTTTACACTTCATTCCGCTGGAACAACAATTGTTCTCTACTATATAACGCTTGCTGTTCTGGTGATCGCGTATGTGCTCTGTCGTCGAATGGTGAATAGTCGGTTCGGCCAAGTGCTCGAAGCTGCGCGGGATGGAGAGAATCGGGTGCGATTCCTCGGATACGATCCGGCAGGATATAAAACGCTGGCTTTTGCTTTTTCCGGTGCGCTTGCAGGCATCGCGGGCATGTTGTTTGTTCTTCAGGTGGGTATTATCTCACCATCCATGATGGGGATTGTGCCCTCCATTGAGATGGTCCTGTGGGTTGCGCTGGGGGGTCGCGGTACGCTTATTGGAGCGGTCATCGGAGCGGTGGTGCTGAATGCAGCCAAAACAGGCATAAGTGAGGCTTATCCCGAAGGGTGGCTGTTTGTCATTGGTGGGCTCTTTGTAACAGTAGTTTTGTTCATGCCAAACGGTATTGTAGGTGTATATCGTCATGTCGTTCGCTTGCTGAAGCGGAGAGGAGAGAGTGCGCATGTCCAAGTCACTCGGGAAAAACCTAAAGTCTACTGAGGAATCAGCGGTGTTGGTAGCCGAGGATATTACGGTGGCCTTTGGTGGGTTCGTTGCTGTCAAAAGCATGAATCTGAAGCTGCATGAACATGACCTGCATTTTCTGATCGGACCCAATGGTGCTGGGAAAACAACGATGCTGGATGTGATATGCGGCAAAACAAAACCCATGTCCGGCTCGGTGAAGATGGCGGATGGCACGGAATTAACACGACTGAAGGAGCACCAGATTGTTCGCAAAGGTGTGGGACGCAAATTCCAGGCGCCATCGATCTTTGCGGGTCTGACGGTACAGGAGAATCTGACGCTGGCGGCGGAGACTCGCCGTTCCCCTTTACAAGCCATCGGTATTCGTCGATATGGGAAAATGAGTGCTGCCATGGAGCGTGTTACCCTCCAGATTGGTCTGCAAGACCGCATTGGTGCTCGTGCAGGGGCGTTATCACATGGGGAGAAGCAGTGGCTGGAAATCGGCATGCTGCTTCTGCAGGAGCCGCGTGTGTTGTTGCTGGACGAACCAGCCGCAGGCATGACGGATGAAGAAACACACAAGACTGGGCGACTTCTGCAAGAGATTGCGCGTGAACGCTCGGTTGTGGTGGTGGAACATGATATGGAGTTTGTGCGAGAGTTCGCAGCCAAGGTAACGGTGATGCATGAAGGGAAACTGCTGAAGGAAGGTACGATGGCGGAGGTACAGGCAGACCCGAAAGTGGCCGAAGTGTATCTGGGCAAAAGGAGGGATGACCATGCTGTCGCTGCAACGAATTGAATCCGGCTACGGGGAAAGCAATGTGCTTCGTGGTGTTAACCTGGATGTACAGCCTGGACAGGTGGTGTGTCTGATGGGCCGTAACGGTGTAGGGAAAACAACCTTGATGAAAACATTAATGGGGTTGCTCAAAACAAGCAAGGGCAGTATTCAGTGGCAAAATCAGGAGTTATCCACTTTGGACACAGCCAAGCGGGCAAGGGCAGGGATCGGTTATGTACCGCAGGGGCGGGAAATTTTCCCGCAGCTTACGGTGAAAGAAAACTTATTGCTCGGTCTGGAGACAAGTGCGCCGGGAGTAAAAACGTTCCCGGAGGATGTACTGGCGATGTTTCCAGTGCTTGCTACGATGTATGGACGGCAGGGCGGGGATCTGAGTGGTGGACAACAGCAACAGTTGGCATTCGCCCGGGCATTGGCTTCGCGTCCGGGGTTGTTGCTACTTGATGAGCCGACAGAAGGCATCCAGCCTTCTATCGTGGAGGACATTCGGCAGGTTATTTTGCAGCTCAAGGCAAAGGGGAACCTCTCGGTTCTGCTGGTAGAGCAGAGTATCGATTTTGTACGAAGTGCCGCAGATTACATCTATATCATGGACAAAGGAACCATAACCCTGCATGGGACACCGCAAGAACTGGATATGTCGCAGTTTGAACATCATCTCTCCGTATAGTTGTAGTTAGTCGGCGAGTGGAGAAAGGTTTCAGGAACGCTTGTCCAGGATATTCGAGTATTTGGGATATAACCGCCGGATGCATTCCGGACAGATGTCATGGGTGAATTCGGCGTGGGTATGCTTCTCCAGATAACTCTCAACGGAGTTCCAGTGTTCCTCTTCGTCCTTGATTTGTTTGCAGACGGCGCAAATAGGCAGCAGTCCGCGCAATGTGCGCACTTCAGACAATGCCTTCTTCAATTGATGTTCTGTCTTTCTCTGTTCGGTAATATCCATGTGTGCAATCAAAGCGAGATCGGTATCCAGAATTGAATTTGCATAAGATAGAGGGGTGAGTTCTACACGAAACCACCTCTTTTCGTTGTATACAGTATACACGCAGATGTCATATGTATGGTTTCGATTAAAGGGTATTCCGCGTTCTTTCAAATTCTGTGCGACAAGTGCCATGTTAGCGTTCTTGCCTCGTTTTGCCCAGGCTTCCGTCAGATGCAGGTAATGTCTATGACTACTGTGTATATCCGGGTTTGGTGAGCATTGACCAAGTCCCTGTTGCCAGGCACGGTTACAACTTTGGATAATCCAATTGTGATCAACGATGATGAGTTGGTGACGTATGGACTGGAACGACAGCCTCTCCAGATCGGATGTAACATGTCTCATGGATGGGACCCTCCTTTGGCAGAAATCTTATCTCAATTCATCTGGAATATCCAAAATATCAGCGACCAGGTGTCTGAATCGGGTTGCTTTGCGTGTGCCGTGAATGAGATTGGATAAACGATAGGGTGGGATGCCATGCTGTTCACAAAAGGTCTTCTGGTCCACTTGAAGTTCGGTTAGCCGTCGTTTGATGGCCCATCCGAACGGAGTAACTGGTTTTTTCTTGTTCAAAAGGGTTCACCCCTGGTTAGAATGTAGTATTCAGCCGCCCTTTCTTCATGTAGAATATATAGAAATGCGAGCTGTATGTTTCATTATATACGTAAATTCGTCATCTAACAATTAAAAAAGACGGAAAAAAGTGTATTTTGTGATGATAAATGGCGTAAATACGTAAATAAAACAAATAAAATGACAAAAAACACGTCGGCAAGGAGGTTGCCGCGTGTTTTTTTTAGTTTGTCTGAATGAAGGGGAGCAGCTATGAGGCGGAAGAGGATTAGGCCCTGTAGGCATGAAGTCCAGCTCCAAGCATATGGAAACTGGGGAAAAACGATTTCATGGACATCGAGGTTGGCTGTGCCAGTCCATCCGCAGCCGAGGCGCTGACGGTCTTCCATTCATTCTCCAGATCTGTGGCCAGGCGGACCATCAGATCCTTGGTTGTTTCGTTGTTCAGGGGAATGACTTTGGAGGCTTCGGTTATGCAGGCATTCATGGCTGAATGCAGATAACCAAGGACCGCCTCCTCGACCGGGATGTCGAGGTGGTGGTTAATCCAGGCGTGAACAGTGGAGAGGCAGCCAACCGAATCGTATTTGGCAAAGATCTGTTCGAGCTGGCTGAATTCAATCCAGGGGTGCAGAGCGCGTGCGAGTCTGATCAATCGTTTACCCATGGTGGCAGCTTGTTCTCTGAGATCTCCAGGGGTTCGCTGAACATGGACGAGCTTGTCGATTAGAGCTATCCGCCATGTATCCTTGTGATCTGCTGCGGTATAGATGCCTTTGATGGCCATACCTTCAAGACGAACGATGCTGGGATGCAACTGACAACGCATGAATGATTCGAGATCTTCAGCATTACGAATGGTACCCTCCCTGATATGGATATCCATGCCGAAGGAATGGGTGAACCCTCCAACCTGAATAGAGGAATCAAGCAGTTTGACATAATCGAGCAGCTTATTCCCACGGTTCACAATCATTCGCCTCCTATGTTCGTTAAATGTCACTTAAAGTGACATTTATATTCCTTTTTGTTTGCTTTATGTTTAAAAATCCGAATTATATGATAGTTATCATCCCATAAATGTCCGCTTTTTGTCAATAGTATCAGTGAAATTTAATGGATTAAATCTGGAATTTAATATTTTTGTTATTTTATATAACACAATGTGTTATTTATGTGGCGAAGTGCAGTGAGGACCATATATAAGGAAGGACTATATATAAATGAATCAACAAGATCGGCTATTACCGAAAAAGAGGGGATCAAAACTAATAATATGCAGTTCATGGGTAAAGATGACGAGATTATGCGATTTTTGATGAAAATGCCTAGCTGAAAAAGAAGGTTTAAAAAATACTTTACTTTTAGTTCTGAACCCGGTATAATCAATTCTGTTGCCGATTATTTACGACATGCGGTCGTGGTGGAATGGCAGACACGCTATCTTGAGGGGGTAGTGGGCGTATGCCCGTGGAGGTTCGAGTCCTCTCGACCGCATCATATGAACGATTAAGAAGAAGCTTTCCATTAATGGAAAGCTTCTTTTTTTGTCTTTTTGAATAGTTTGATATCAAAGTTGATAAAAAAGGCCATCCATTACCGGGGCAAGACTGCTCTACCTTCCGGCTGTGGGTGGCCAATGTATTATTTTTGCAGCAAGTTTCTGATATCTTCTTCAATCTTGTCCGGTGTTGTTTTGGGAGCATAACGTTTAATTACCTCTCCGTTCTGATCCACGAGGAATTTGGTGAAATTCCATTTAATTGCTTTGGAGCCGAGCAGGCCAGGAGCTTCTGTGCTAAGGTGCTGGAAGAGAGGGTGAGCGCTTGAGCCGTTCACATCAATTTTCTCAAACATAGGGAAGCTTACACCATAATTCATCTGACAGAACTCGGCAATATCGTCGGAAGATCCTTTTTCCTGTGCAAACTGGTTGCTTGGGAACCCAAGAACTTCAAATGGAGCATCTTGAAACTTGTCTTGCAGTTCTTGCAGACCTTTGAATTGAGGGGTAAGTCCGCATGAGCTTGCCGTATTCACAATCAGGAGCACTTTGTCACGGTAGTCGGACATTTCAACTTCTTGACCGCGAAGGGTATTCACTTTGTAATCGTAGACAGTCATCTAAATCGCCTCCATTTATTTACTCTTATATCTTCTATTATATTGGTTACAATTAAATATTGCAAAACTAATATGGTTTAAAAGCATCAAAACAGGCAAGTTGTGCAGAATTCGTGAATGAATTGCGAAGTGATTTTCGTCAGAGTGAGAATTAGATAGATTTAAAGAGATGGGTAGAGTATGACCTTGTTGTAAGCGCTATTATATGTGAGTATTGCCGAAAATCTGTCGATTCGGTGATCTGTGAGGACTTTACACCGTCATGGCGCGGGTGTATGATTCATAACGTAATTTCAATTTAAACTAAATTGTACCTGAAAAACGAAACAAACGATAATATCGCTCGATCTTATCCTTAAGATATACGAACGATGTTTTAATCGCTGAGTTTCCATTCATTGATGAGTGGAAAACGGGGGAACCAACAGAATGCGCTGTCCAGGACAGTAGGCATTCATGGGGTGAATTTTCCGGTGACAGCCGGAAATAGGGCGACTCTCGCGCCCGAATCCGTCAGCTAACCTCGTAAGCGTTAAAGGGAGAGGCAACAAGCCGTACGCTGGTTCATGGTGTTTTCGCCATGGGTTATTTAAGAAGCGTTCGGGAGGCCTTGGTCCCCCACGCTTCTTTTTTGTTGTCTTTTCACGCCAAGGGAGGAACGAATGATGGATACTGAGATGATCTTAGTGACTGCTCCAAATGAAGCAGGACGCAAATTTATCAAATTGCTGATGTACAAAAAAATGCCGTTTGCCGTTCTAACCAACAGTGCAGGGGAAGAGCGCAGACTCCGTAGAATCGGAGTAGAACATGTCATTCGCATGAATACAGCTGCAGCTCAAAAATGGTTTTTGCCGCAGGGCAGCGTAGGTAACGTGTTTATTTTCGAGAATAGCCTGAATCTGACCTGTCGTTATTTACAGATCTGTCGTTCATGGACTTCGAAATCCCTGTGCGTGATTACGGAGCAGAGTCATCCTAAGGGCATTTATCGGGGTATGGGCGCAGACCGGATTGTATATTCGCTCAATGGGGAAGTTGGCTTTCTCCTCAATGGTTAATGCCATAGCTTGTGATTGCTCAGGTGTAAGGTGCCTGTTATAATTGAATGTATCGATAAACGGAAGTTTGAGGAGACTCATGCAGGATGGTGAGTCTTCTTTTTTATGGGTTTAAAGGTGAACGCGAACTTTTAGATTAGGATCAGGAATCACCTGTGGCTTACAAGGAGGAATTGGCGTGCCGGATGTAGGTGGATTGAAATGGTTGTTTTTTGATGTTGGAGATACGCTGGTGGATGAATGGGAGCCGGTTGATGATATTATCGGACAGTTCGTCCGCGAAGCCTGTGCATTGGGGTATCCGGTGAAGATTGAGGCGGTACGCGAACTGTTCGCGAACTGTTACCAGAAATATGAGCAATGGCCTATGAGAGTGGCGATTCGCACATTTGTTGAAGACGAGGGACACCAGAAACTGATTCAGGACAAGTTGAAGTTTCAAAAAGATCTTGAACGTCCTTTTCCTTCAGCGGATTCCGTTCTTCAGCAGTTGTCACGGTATTATCGCATTGGCATTATTGCCAATCAGAGTCCTGGAACGGAAGAGAGACTGGAGAGCTACGGGTTGCGAAAATATGTGGATGTTCTGGCATGTTCGGCTGAAGAAGGAGTGTCCAAGCCAGACCCTGAGTTATACGCTGTGGCCTTGAAGCAGGCCGGTTGTGAACCGGGGGAAGCCGTCATGATCGGCGATCGGATCGATAACGATATTATACCTGCTCGGAAGCTGGGCATGCGTACGATTCGAATTATGCAGGGTTACGGAAGATTCCAGCCAGAACTATCGGATGACAAACGTGCGGATTGGACTGTGGATTCATTGGATCAACTCCTGCCATTACTGATACCAAATCAGGATTAGATATAGATGGTTGTTTATTGGAGTTTGAGTTTTACTATAAAAGGAAACATGTTGCTGTATTGCAACAATAAAGGCTGATCAACTTGGGTATTGCATACCTGAGTTGATCAGCCTTTTTAGTATTTAGTCGATTAGAACGAGATTAGAATAACCGGATCGTTTGAATGATCAGATATACATTCAGCACAACGATAATCGCGGCAATGACCCATGAGGTGATCTTGAGCCACATTTTGTTGGCGAATGCACCCATGCTTTTTTTATCACTTGTGAACATCACCAGGGGAATTACAGCAAAGGGCAATTGAAGAGACAGCACGACCTGGCTCAAAATGAGCAGTTCTTCTGTGCCATGTTCTCCTGCAATGGCTGTCACAATTACCGCCGGGATGATGGCGATCAGACGTGTGACCAGTCTGCGCAGCCAAGCCGGAATTCGAATGTTCAGGAAACCTTCCATAACGATCTGCCCAGCGAGTGTACCTGTAAGGGTAGAGTTCTGACCTGATGCTAATAGCGCCACACCGAACAGAATACTTGCAACCGTAGTACCCAATAGAGGTGTCAGCAGATGATAGGCATCTGCGATCTCGGCAACCTGCGTCATACCAGCACTGTGGAATACAGCAGCAGATACAATCAGGATGGCCGCATTGATGAACAGGGCCAGTGTCAACGCGATTGTAGAATCCATGGTCGAGTACCGAATGGCTTCTTTTTTGCCCTGCGGAGTCTGTTCGATCTGACGGGTCTGCACAATGGAAGAATGCAGATACAGATTATGCGGCATCACGGTTGCTCCAATAATACCAATGGCAATATAGAGCATAGCCGGGTTTTGCAGAATCTCAACATTTGGTACAAAACCATGGAGAACACCGCCCATATCCGGTTTCGCCAGAAACAGGTCAATACCGAAGCAGAGGGCAATGGTTGCCATCAGCACAATGACGAGAGTTTCCAAAGCGCGGAAGCCTTTGTTTTGCAGTACAAGAATCAGGAGTACATCAACTGCAGTGATGATAACGCCGTACAACATGGGGATGTTAAATAACAGCTTTAACGCGATGGCAGAACCTATGACCTCAGCCAGATCGGTAGCTGCAATGGCCAGTTCACACAGAATCCATAACATCATGACAACAGGCATGCTGAATCGTTCGCGGCAGGCTTGAGCCAGATCCCGTCCAGTGACGATGCCGAGCTTGCCAGCCAGCGACTGAAGGACAACGGCCATCAGGTTCGATAACAGGATAACGGATAACAAGGTATACCCGAACTGCGAGCCGCCTGCGATATCTGTTGCCCAGTTCCCGGGGTCCATGTAACCTACGGCAACAAGGTATCCTGGGCCTACAAAGGCGAGGAATTTCTTCCACCATGCAGCATTCTGCGGAACTTTCATGGAACTGTGTGCTTCTCCAAGGGAAGGGGCCATGCCCGCAGTAGACAATGATTCTCTTGAAGGAGCGTTGAACGGATTTTTTTTACTCATACGATAATCACCTGACTTTGAATTATTGATTTGGAAATATTGTTGCGGAACAAACCGCTCATGATATATCTAAATTTTTATGTTTATTGTTACATTGTACTCCTTCAATTATTTTTGTCTAGTGCAACTTTTATGTATCAGCACAAAATTTCGGTTCCAGCTTGTAGATGCCCCTTCGTATATTACCCAACCTTAGGGGAAATACAGCCATGGCATTGAAATGCATGAAAATAATAAAGTTGTAAAAGCTGATAAAGATACAAAATTGCGTTTCAAAATGAGCCAGAAGTTTAAATTGAAAGGAAGGCAGTAAAAACTATATGGATAAGGGAGAGATTCTTAATGGAAGCTTTATATACAGCAGTAGCGACAGTTAAAGGTGGACGTACAGGTTCTGTGACTTCTTCGGATGGCGTGCTTAAGCATGATCTGAAAATGCCAAAAGAGCTTGGTGGCTCCGGTGGTGAAGGTACTAACCCTGAGCAGCTTTTTGCCGCTGGATATGGAGCATGTTATGAAAGTGCCCTTGCCAATGTAGCACGTAAAGCAGGTGTGAAATTGGAGGATGTGGTCGTTACAAGTAACGTATCCATTGGTAAAGACCCTGCGGATGACGGTTTCCAGCTGTCTGTTCGTCTGGACGTTAGCATGCCTGGTGTAGATCACAGTCAAGCAGAGGAACTGGCCCGCAAGGCGCATGATTTCTGTCCATATTCCAAAGCAACACGTGGCAACATTGATGTTGTTTTAAACGTAGTCTAAGATTTGACTCCCGGCAAGTAAAGGGAACATATGGAGCAGGGTATCCCAGATACCTGATGTTCGACTACAAAGCCCTGCTGGCAATCGGCAGGGTTTTGTGTTGATTATAATATATGGACATGATGCAGGAGATTAGATGCCAGATCGCGTACTATTTTACATAATTGCACTCCCACTTCATGCTACACATTCCATAAAGGGGGAACGAAGATGAGTATTGAAGAGATGATCGAGCGGCGATTTGTGTGTACGAAATGCAGGGGGACGGATTGTAACATTAAGGAAGTTTCCATGTCAGGAGCAGGCCTGAGCAAGATGTTCGATATCCAGCATAACCACTACCTGTTCGTGGCTTGTGCTTCCTGCGGGTATGTTGAAGTATTTGATCCGGATGTTTTGAAAGGGAAAAAACAGGGGCAGGTTGGGACTATTCTGGATATTCTGTTTGGCGGGTAGACATGCGCGAGTTGACATTGAACTGAAATTTCTTTAATATAACTTAGTACTGAGTAGTGTCATTGCATGAACCAAATTTGAATTAAACAGGTGATATCCATGTCTTATAGACCGCGTATTGCAGATTTAGAATTAGCTTATGGTAACAAGGAAGACGGATTGTACGAATTCAAAATGAATTTGGTAGACGGTACAAAATGCCGTGTATTCTACTCCCGTTCCCCGGAATGGAAGATGACCAATATCAGCCGTCTGCAGAAAACGCCTTGTCCAGTATGTCGCAAAGATTTCATTTGCAAATGTATGGACCAGTGGGCAAGTGACCTGCATCAACAGATGATCGATGACCAATGGATGGAAAAGGCAGTTACGGAGTAATTGTCGGACAGATACGAGCGCGGGCACAATGCCTGCGCTCTTTTTCTTTTTATTTCCATTAATACGAGTTCAAAAAGACCGGTTTTCAGTACCGAGAAGATGGGATGAAGCTAGAAATGGAGTAGCGGAGCGTAGGGAAAACTACGTGAGCAACGGACATTTCGGCTGAATTCCATATTCGATGCTGATGATGCCACCAGGCATCCTTCGTAATCAAAAGCGGACTTTTTGAACTACTTCTAGAAGAAATAAATTTAGAATTAGTGAAAAATATGGCCCAGATTGGGTAAGTTACTCTAACCGCAACAATAGGAGGCAGCGAATATGACAGCAACTCAAACGGATGTGCATCAGGGACATCCCATCGTACTGGTGGATGGCGTCTGTCACTTCTGCCAGGGCTTAACCAAATGGATTATTAAGCGTGACCCGGAAGGGAAATATCATTTTGCATCACTCCAATCGGATGTAGCCAAGGAACTGCTGGCGAAGGGCAATTTGTCGACAGACAGTATGGACACCTTTGTTCTGATTGAGAATGGAAAATACTATACACGTTCAACCGCCGCACTGCGATTGGCTAAAGGTTTGAAGTTTCCTTATCCATTGTTATATGTGTTCATTATTGTACCGAAATTTATTCGTAATGCAGTCTATAACTGGGTTGCTCGCAACCGTTATCGCTGGTTTGGCAAGGATGAAGCGTGCATGTTGCCTACACCGGAGATCAAAGATCGATTTTTGTGAGTGTGATTAATAACGGAAATAATTGGGTAATGACTACAGATCATATCTATTTTGGGAGGACAACAACTTGAAGAAGTGGACTACATTATTTATCGGGGCATTATTAGCAGTGAGCTTGGCAGCATGCGGTAACGATACAGATAATACGGCAACGCCGCCAGCGACTAACAACGAAACATCCAACGAGGGCAATACACCTGCAGAGCAGGCAACAAAGATCCCTACCTTGGACGAATTGATTACCAAAACGAATGCAGCAACCAAAGAAATGAAAAGCTTCACAACTGAAGCAAACATTGATCAGAATCTGAAACTGGATGCTGGTGAACAGTCCCAAGATCAACAGGTCAAAACATCACTCAAGATGGATATTATCAAAGATCCAATGATGATCTATCAAGAGATGAAAATGGAAATGTCGGGACAGGAAGCTCAGAACGTGAAGCAGTATATCACTTCGGATAAAATCTACTCTCAAGTTGGGGATCAATGGGTTGCGATTCCTGAAGCTCAAACCAAGGAACTGATCGAACAGATGAAAGCAAGCATGAATCCCGAAGGTGAATTGGAGCAATTCAAAAAGATTGAAGAAGATACTGAAGTAACCGAAGAAGGCGACAATTATGTGATTAACGCGGACGTATCCGGTGATAATGTGAAGGAACTGGCCAAAGCCGTGATGGAGCAGAACGGATCGGATGCCCAGATGCAAGCCATGCTTGATCAGATGAATATCACCAGCATGAAGATGAAATATATGATCAACAAAGAAACCTACCTGCCTGCAAGTACAGACGTAACCATGGTCATGGAAATGGAACAAAATGGACAGAAAATGACGATGGACATGAAGATGAACAGTACATTTTCTAACCACGATCAAGTGGAAGAAATCAAGATTCCACAAGAAGCATTGGATAGCGCTAAATAAATTGGTTTTGCCAAATGTGCTGAAGATGATTTAAAGCGTTAAACGCGCTTCCTTGTATGCCGTTAACAGGCACCTCTGAACTAGATCTGTGTGAGCCGAAAGGTTTACCGGATTAGAATCAGGGGTGTTTTTCTGTTTAGCGGAGATTATGGTCAGGGTTGAAAGTGTTATAGTATAGTCATATTGAAGTAGAGAGGGGAGATAAAAGATGATTGAATATGCACACATCCACCATGTTAGTCTGGCTGTACGTGATCTGGAAATCGCGAAGAAATTCTATTCGGGGTTACTGGGAATGCAGGAGATTGAACGTCCGCCTTTCCGCTCCACAGGTACATGGTATGCCATCGGTAGCCAGCAGCTTCATCTATTACAGCACCCGGAGGGTCACACGTTACGTGAGGCTGGGATTGACACAACAGACGGCCACTTTGCAATCTGGGTCACCAGTTATTCAGGGACTATAGCTTGGTTGGAGCAGCAGGGAATTGAGTATGAAGCGAGACCTGACAGTGTGGCTGGATTCGCACAGATTTTTGTACTTGATCCGGACCTTAACATTATTGAGTTCGATTCACCGTACAACTCGTAAGGGGAAAAGGTTAGAATAAATCCCTTGCTCCCCCAGAAATTGTATGCTATATTATCCATACATTCATAGCACGTGACGGAAGCACCGTCCATATACTGCATATTCATGCGGTTATTGGACGGTGCTTTTTTGTGCTTTTTGACAGGGAGGGAAGGGAAATTTGATTGTACTGAAGGTTGTTCTGGTTTCAAAGGATAGAGATTACATCAGCGCCTGGCTTGATTATGTACAGGGAAATTCGTCTGGTCTCCATGTGCGTTTCACGGCATTCTCCCAAGGAGATTCATTCAAGGATCACATGAATGAGCAAGAAGGTCGAGAATTACCGGATCTGGTTATTGCGGAACCGGAGTTTCTGAATGACTGGCTGAATAACGGGGGAGAAGTATCGGGTGTACCTTGGCTAATGCTTAGTGAAGGGATGGAAGAGGTAGATGAGGCCAAGTGGCTGATGAAATATCAACCTCTGCCTGCTTTGCTGGATGCTGTGATGCATGCTTGCCGGCAGCCACGCCGTAAGAAGGTTAACCATCCGGGGCAAGAGACTCTCTCCATCGGTGTAGTATCCGCTTCGGGTGGAAGTGGCAAAACGGCAGTGGCCCTGCATATGGCCAAGCAATTGGGACTTGCAGGATATGCTGTTCTCTATCTGAATTTGGAGACGCTGGACAGTACGCACCCGTTTCTGGAAAAGGGACTAACTAGAAGTGGGCAGCGTCACCCGGATGCGGAGACGGGATTGTCACGCCTGTTATACGATCTGAAGGTGGGAAGAAAGGAATCCGGCAAGCAGTTACAGGTACAATCGAAGGGCGTAGATGGATATGTGGTCCGGCATGAAGCGCTGAAATCCGATGTGTTCTGGCCATTATCGAATCGGAAAGAACTGTTGCAAATGACTCGTGAGGATACGTCGAATCTGCTTCGTTATTTAACGGATTGTGGACAATATGACGTGTTGATTCTGGATGGGGATTCTGGTTGGGATGGGCGCAGTGAAGGGGTACTGGATGCAGCAGATGCATTTGTCTGGTTGGTTGAGGATGATATATCTGCCATGCATCGATGGGGACAATGGTTACAGCATGCTGAGCGTACGAAACCAGATTTGTACGAAAGTATGCTGGATCGTTCACGCTTTGTGGTTAACAAATATCGGGACAATGTCGTCAATGCACTCCCACGCCCTGATCTGCATCTGGATGCAGTGTTGCCCTACATCCCTTCTTGGAAACAACTCAGTCAGGAGGAAGTCATGCTTAGTTCTCCGATCTTCCAACGTGAAGTGAAGAGATTATGTGCCATGCTGGTACAAGATGGCGAAGAAGAATTGAAGCAGACGGGACGAATTCAGAAGCAGGATCGGTGGGCACTATGATGGATTCATCCAATAGAATACTGGATCGTGAAGAACAGTTTCAGATGATGCGCAGGGAAGTCAGGGCTGGCCTCGATTTAACCTCTTCCGCAGGAGATGATGAACTGTGGCAGGGGATAGAACGCAAAGTTCTTACTGACCCGAAGCTGGATGATCTGACCTCAGGAGAGCGTCATACGCTGGTACAGCGATTGTTTGACTCCTTTCGTGGATTGGATATTCTACAGCCGCTTGTGGATCATCCCGATATTACGGAGATTATGATCAATAGTCACAAGGAGATTTTTGTGGAGCAGGAAGGTGAAGTCAGCCAGATCACCCTTGAATTTGAGTCCAAGGAACGGCTGGAGGACATTATTCAGATGATTGTGTCCGGGGTAAACCGGATTGTGAACGAGTCTTCTCCAATCGTAGATGCCCGTTTAAAGGATGGTTCACGGGTCAATATCGTGTTGCCTCCTATTGCCTTGAAAGGCCCCACGATGACGATTCGTAAATTCCCCAGTGAACCGATGAAGATGTCCGATCTGATTGAAAAGGGAGCCCTGCATGAAGAAGCGGCTGAATTATTGCAGCAGTTGGTACGGAGCAAATACAACATCTTCATTGGAGGCGGGACCGGATCGGGAAAAACGACCTTTCTGAACGCATTATCCCAGTTTATCCCTTCCGATGAGCGGATTATTACCATTGAGGATTCGGCTGAGTTACAGATAGTTACGGTACCGAATCTGGTATCACTGGAAACGCGGAATGCCAACACCGAAGGCAAGGGACAGATATCTATTCGGGATCTGATCAAATCTTCCTTACGGATGCGTCCGAACCGGATTGTGATTGGCGAGGTAAGGGGCGCAGAAGCGCTGGATATGTTGCAGGCTATGAACACTGGCCATGATGGATCTCCATATAGTACATAATGGTAGTCAATTAAACTTAATCTCCTCAATGTCGGCATTGAAAAATTTGTTCTTAACACCCTTAACATTTGTTTCTGGCGTATTCAAGACAATCTTCTCGAACACCTCATAGACCATCGTCTTCTTCTCCTCATCATCCATGTGCTTCCACAGCGTTTGCAGGTCTTCCAGAACAGCTGTGTCTGGCATAACCGAAAGTGAGTTCTTCACGCTTGCCAGCTTCTTACGTGCCGCTTCCTCAGCTGCATCCTCCTCAGCAATCTTTTTACGAATTGCATCTTTCCCGATCAGCCCCTCAACAAACATGTACTGCCATTTCTCTCTGCGTTCAGCAATACGATTGATCTCTCTGCGTGCTTCAGCAGCTTCGTCCTGTTTATCCGCAACCTCTTGTTCCATGCCTGCTGCAATCTCTCCGGCCGTTTTCATGTCCCATTTAATCTTGCTAATATACTCCATAACCAAATGCTCCACGTGTACTTGGCGGAACGTAGGCATGTCACATGACTTATTGGAGTGCTTGTTAGAACAAATATAGTAAGGGGTGCGAACTTTACCATTAGTCGTTGACCGCGCTGTCGTCATTCGACCGAACATCGCAGCTCCACAGCGCCCACAGCGTAGCACACCGCTGAACCAATATGTTTGCACACGACTGAAACCTCCATGGGACTTGCGTTCCATGAATTCTTTAAGCTGCTCATACTCCACTCTAGTAAATATAGGCTCATGTGATCCATCACCATAAAGACACTTCACCCGTCTGTCCCGATTGCCATTAACATAGTTTCCATCTGGTGTTTTTGATCCCAACCTCAGAATCCCTGCATAGTAAGGATTCTCCAATGTATAGGCTGCTGTAGCTGATGTCCATTCTTGCCCGCGGCGTAGCTTACCTTCGCGGTTTAACTTCATAGCTATGCCTTTGTATCCCAAACCGCCCATGTATAGGTCTCGTGCATACCGGATGAGTGCAGCTTCCTCTGGGATTAGTTCCTCGCTCTGGGTGTAACCATATGGAATCACGCCGCCAGGTCGACGACCTTCAATGATCATTTGCTCAACGCCGAACCGGACACGCTCTGAGATCGTCTCACGTTCCCACTCAGCCATAGCACCAACAAGCGTGATAAAGAATCGCCCCATGGCCGTGGTTGTCTCAAACACCTCTGTAGAGCTTTTAAACTTGACTCCGAATTGGTCGAAGCGTTTCAGCAATCCGTGAAGATCCGCAACGGAACGGGTGAGCCGGTCCAGTTTGTACACTACGATGACTTCAAACTGCTTGGCCTCCATATCCTGAAGCATACGTTGCATCTCAGGTCGGTTGAGATCTTTCGCAGATTTACCTTCATCTATGTAGTAATCATGCACAGACCAGTCCTGAGACTGTATAAAGCTTTCCAAGCGTGTACGTTGTCCTTCTATAGAGAATCCGTCCTCAGCCTGCATGTCAGTAGATACCCGGATGTATATAGCTGCTTTCATGATGTGTGTCCTCCCACGAACATTGATATTAAAATTGTAATCGAAGTGATTGAAAAAAGCACCCCGAAGGGTGCCTGTTCTCTATAGCGATTCTGCGAAGGTTAATAAATTCTCCGGAGCTATGCCATTAACAACATTTTTATTGGTTGTTATATATCCGAAAGGTTGTCCTTTATATACTAGCACTGGAGGAGTGAGCGTGTATTTGTTAAATGCACTTTCTAATGAATATGCACTTCCATAAGTTCCGTAATTATTCCAAATGCTTAAGGTGTTGTATTTGCTACCATAAGTCCCATAAGCGTTGAAGATGGAATCGCTATCGTATGTGTTTGTTGATAATGTACCTAAAAAGGTTTTTAGATCGTTTGAATATACATATATTTCAGAAGGCAAAACTGCAGATACCGGAGAGATTTGAGGTGTTTGTGGTTTTGCTGGTGTTGTATTTTGTCCATTTACAATAATTTCATATGGGATGTATACATCCACAAACCCTTCAGAAAATGGAGCTACTTCATATGGGATGAACTTTAATGTGAAACCTTTGTCATTATAGTAAAACGCGCCTTTCTGGATATCTATGATGGTATCAGTATATAGAATAGATCCAGGATTGGCCAAACTTCTTTTTTCAAGAATCGACTGGAGATACATATTTGCTCTTACTATTTTTGTTCTGCTGTCCAGGAAGTCTTTCATGTATATTCTATTACCATTGCTAGAGTTGTAGTTGAATGTTTCTAACCCTTGCATATCATGTGCGCCGCCTGTGTAAACATAGGTGTAGTATACGATAGATAATGCGTTTTGTTTGTTGTAAGCAGTCTGAACACTCGTTTTGTAGTAATGATTTTTATTCTGTTTTATATCCTTACTATTGGCAATAGCCGCTGCATTGACAGCATGCGCTTTCAACTCTTTGTTCATTTTAGCTGCTGCATTCTTGTTTGGATGGTTCACAACCTGAACATAGGGTTGCCCCTTATAGCTGTACGACTTTAGAGTGACTTTACCATTGGCTGCTGAAGCCGTATTGGATGGCAGAACGATGAGTAACGATAACAACACTACTAATAAAGACAGTAAATACTTTCTCATTTCTATTCTCCTCGTTTAACTCCGCATCGGCTGCGGTAATGGTTCTATATATGTAAGCCAGCCTATTATATCATTTCCCGATATTTCCTTGGCATATTTTGTGCAGTGTTTCCATCACTTTCTTGATTTAATATGTTTACATAGCATCTAGAGAGGGGAACATCATTGGATATTATTGGAGTTAAGATGCATGGAAGGCAAGACGATGATACGGATTTCGTGCTATTTAATCTGGAGAAAGACGTTAATTTCATTGAACCGTGGCAAGTTACAGAGAATTCAGGAAAGACATTGGCGTTTCATACTACATGTGGATCATATATAGCGATTCACATTATGAGGGATGCAGACAAGGCGTATAAACCGTATGGTTTTGAGTCTTATGATCGTTCAACCCTGGTCAACAAAAGTAAAGTAAAGTCTACAGAACCAACAAAAACGGGAACCGTGGTCCATTTTTCCGACGGAAATCGTGTCCATGTGCGGAAAAAGTTCAAGAAATGACACTGTCAAGTAGGGTTAAACCCCATTTAAGGTGTGTTTTAAATTTCGATTCGACAGCATCTGACATGTAAGGTCTGGTATATTTATAACAACCAGTTGGTGGAGCACAGATAATTGCAACACTCTGTATCTGTGAGTAACATTTATATGTTACTTTTACCCGAGAGTAGCAAGAAAGCTACTCTGCTACCGCCATCCCCACTTCCAAAGATCATCAACACTGCAATCAAGATGATAAGCAAGTAAAGCTGCGCGTTGAATCGTGATATTGTTTGCTCTCAGGTTTACGATATCCGATATGCGTTGCTTGGGTAAATTCATCTTGTCTGCAAGCCACTGCTGATTCTTGCCAATGCGATCAAGGAGTTCAGGGATACGACAGCGGACGGGTACATACTCCATCACACTGCCACCTTATTAAATTTTTTTACCCAGAAATACGAACATACGTTCAGAAACTAGTTTTATGTGGTAAGATTACAATACAAATACACGGCTGCAGAAAACACAAAAGGGGTTGTACATATGGACGAGCAGTTGTTAAAGTCGGCACAAGTCATCATTACCGAAAAAAATCTATCTGTTTCAGAACAGTACATTGTTAATCGTTTTTCTGAGTTGCTTTCTTCATCATTGCAAGATTTTTTATCAGATCACGTACAGCCGACTCAACAACAGGATCATCGCGTAGATCGACCTTGAATTCCGCTTCCGCTTCTCTTATTACATTTAAAATAACTTCCTCTGGGAGAGCATAACTGCTCTCTTTTAATTCTTTCTCATTCTTTCCGGTTGTAAGCCAATCCATTGAAACGTCGAAATATTCCGCTATTCTAGCAGTCATCTCATGCTTTGGCTCTCTTTTGTTCGTCTCATACATACCTAATGTAGATTTGCCTATTTTGAATATTTTTGCGAGTTCATCTTGAGATAATCCTTTTTTGTTGCGTAAGTAAGAGAGACGTTCGCCAAATGACTTCAAAATACCCACCTCCAATTGCTTATTATATATCACATTTCGTGAACATTATAATCATGATCACAAAAAGTGAATAAAAAGTGTTGACAATCACATTTCGTGACTGTATTATAAGGTCATAACCCGGTCACACTTCGTGACTTGAAAGGAGTAACACATGAAAAACAAAACAATGGAACAACTTCGCGGTGATAAATCTCAACGAGATATGGCTAAGGAAATAGGCATTCCATACAGCACATATGCAATGATTGAGAACGGTCACAGATTCCCACGCCGAGATCTACAATTGAAACTCTCAAGACATTTTAAAATGACAGTCGACGAGCTTTTTTTTGCCCTGAATGATCGCGCTTCGTGATCGAATTAAACAAATTGAAAAGGAGCGAGTGAACATGACCCAATTAAACATTGTGAACAACCAAGGTAAATTGCTGGCAGACAGTCGTGACATTGCAACCATGATCGGAAAACAACACAAGCATTTACTCAGAGATATTGATGGTTATATGAGTGTTCTCATTGAGTCCAACTTTGGGCCGAATGATTTTTTCATCGAAACAACCTATAAAGACTCAATTGGAAGAACACTCAAACGGTACGACATAACCAAACTCGGCTGTGACATGGTCGCCAACAAAATGACTGGACAGAAAGGCGTACTCTTCACAGCCACTTACGTATCCCGGTTCGCTGAAATGGAACGAAAGATGGCAATGCCGAATCTCCCACAAAACTACAAAGAAGCATTGGTTGCACTGGTGGATCAAGTCGACAAGAACGAAAAACTTCACACTGAAAACCTAATGCTCGAACAACGTGTGAGAGAGTATGAGCCCAAGATGACTTACTTGGACCAAATCTTACAAAGTAAAGATACGGTGACAGTGACGCAGATCGCTAAGGATTACGGATTGTCTGGGACAGCGCTGAACCAAATCCTCCATGAAGAAAAGGTGCAGTACAAACAAAATGATCAATGGTTGCTGTACTCCAAGCATCAAGATAAAGGGTATACCAAGTCTCGAACGATCGACATTCATCACAATAGCGGCGAACGTTCGGTACGCATGAACACTAGATGGACACAGCCAGGAAGACTGTTCATACATGGAATACTCAGCAAGCGCGGAATCATTCCATTCATGGATCGGGAAAACCCTGGAGCATAAGTAAACACAACATGCAGATATGTATGTAAGGACAAGCCCTATATATTGTACACAAAATATCGGAAGGTGGCGACAGTATGAACGGATACAATCCTGGCATGTCAGACAAAGCTTGGCGGAAGGTGCATGAGATGGCCATCCTGCTGAACCGGAAGTACTGGAAAGAGATCCAAGCAGAACGCGAAAAGGAGCTGAAGAAGAATGCCTAAACTGCGTGTAGTAGAAAACCCGATAACCCGAGCGATCCCATTCAAACGCCCAACGCCACCGACCCCGGTGGGACTGAGATGCGGATGCGGAAAGCCAGCAGAGTTCGAAGTGTACGAGAATCAGCAGCCACATTGCCGCAACTGTGCATATGAAGCGATCGACAGCATGACGTTTGTGGTAGTGCGCCGGATCGGAGGGTATGACGATGCCAGCTGAGCTAACAGAATTCAGAGTGGTTACCGCAGCGGGGCGGATATTTGGATGGAGCGCATTTGATTACGAGGACTTGTTTCGCAGCATGCAAGCCCGTGGACACACTCCAGTGTACGCCAAGCCGTTAAGCGAGTATGAAGCCGAGATAGCGAACCGCGAAGAACAGGAACGACTACATCATGAGTTGCAACAGGCAATTGAGGAGGAACGAAAGACAGCGTGAAACAACAGACATTCAAGAGTGTGGACGACATCCTACGGCATTACGGGTGGGAGGCTCCTATTAATGTAGTGGAGGTGAGAAAGGATGAAAGTTCCGCCGACAGATCGAAATCACTTCCGGAATCTAGCGAAGATTGCAAGCGAGAGAGGGACACTGACGGAGACGTTGAAACGGGTGTACCTGATGAACTACGTCAAAGCCGTTAAACGAGAAAAGGCCGCCGTAGCAGCGGCAGCCTTGGAAAGTCAGATAAGAAATTACATTTGACAATATTATAGCAAATGGAGAGGTGAATATCAATGATCAAGAGATATAAATACGTTCCAAAGCATAGAGAAGATGAGCATTACTTGGATCAGTACGGTCAACCTGTTCAAAGTTTCATGAAGGCGATCAAATTTTATACGAACGATGATGACTACGCCGAATGGCTGTTGGGTAGATACGGCCCTGCAAATCCTCAAAATTACTTTCCTTCTCCAATAGAGATCACATACAAAGAATTGGAGGTTGATACAGATGCTAATTCGTAAAGCGCAACGGAAGGTAACAAAGGCACGCATTGGCATGACAGGTCCAAGCGGTTCGGGTAAGACACTAAGTGCGCTACTCATGGCATTCGGTATGACAGGTGACTGGGAGAAGATTGGATTGGTGGACACAGAGAACCGGAGTGCTGATCTTTACGCTGAGACGATGAAGGCAGGTGTTCATATACCTGAGTTCCCGAAGATCGATCTGGACCCACCATACACCACGGAAAAGTACATTGAAGCCATCAAAGCCTTCGAGGACTATGGGGTGGATGTCATCATCATCGATTCATTGTCACATGCATGGGCTGGTGAAGGTGGACTGCTGGAACAAAAAGATACGATGTCCAAGAGCAAAAACAGCTTTGCGGCATGGGGTGAGCTGACACCAAAACAGAACAAGATGGTCGAAGCGATCCTGAAATCTAAGTGCCACATCTTTGTGACGATGCGCTCCAAGACTGAATATGTGCTGGAAGCGAACGACAAGGGTAAGCAGGTGCCTAGGAAGATCGGTATGGCTCCGGTACAGCGTGATGGGTTGGAGTATGAGTTCACGTTGGTAATGGACTTGACCGCTGACCACATAGCAACCGTTTCTAAGGACCGTACAGGGTTGTTTGACGGACAATACTTCACGCCATCGGTTGATAGCGGAAAACAGCTTCTGGAGTGGTTGGAATCTGGTGAGAAATTGGTTAGTGAGGAAACCAAGGCAACGATCATGGAGAAATGGGCACAACTCGGATTTGAACCCGACTTAGTAGATGCACAAACACGGAAATTATTCGGTTCGCCGCTGGTGAACATCACTGATAAGCAGGGCAAGGAACTGATCGAAACGCTAAATGTAAAATTGCAGCCGGTAGAGACCGGAGAAGGAGCTTAACATGCTGAACCGCTCAATTCTAATCGGACGCCTGACACGCGATCCTGAACTACGATATACACCCGCTGGAGTAGCCGTGACCCAATTTACACTCGCGGTGGACAGACCATTTACCAGCAACGGCGAGAAGGAAGCCGACTTCATCCCAATTGTGACGTGGCGGCAGCTGGCTGAGACAAGCGCCAACTACCTGCGCAAGGGACGCTTGTGCGCCATCGAGGGCCGCATACAGGTACGGAACTACGAAAACAACGAGGGCAAGCGTGTATACGTGACTGAAGTGATCGCGGACAACGTGCGATTCCTAGAGCGCGGAGAGCAGCAGGAGAGCACGCAGAACAGAGATGAAGGCAAGCCAATCGATATCGCAGACGACGACCTTCCGTTCTAATGAGATACCAAGACACCCTATTCTACGACGACGGCAGCCTCATCACCCCAGTAACAGACGGACCATTCGGAGAGGAGATACAACATGGCACTGGCACGCAAGAAGAAACCCATACAAGAATGGCGCGAGAAGATACTTGCTCACCACAATCGAAAGCAGGTCGCTAAACCGAAGAGGAAGCGCAACACTGACCCGGATTACATGACCAAGCCAAAGGTTAGAGCGGCCGTGATAGAACGAGACGGAGGCAACTGGTGCGCCATTAGCGGCGTGCCAGGGCCGAACCTCCAGCTGCATCGAATCGTGTACGGATCACAGGGCGGAAAGTATGAAGTAGATAACTGCATTTTGTTGAGCAAAGCAATGCACGACATCGTACACAGTGACAAAAAGAAGTGGATGCCCATCTTACAGGACCATGTACGCTGCATGAAGCTTGGCATGCCGGAGAAGTCACCAATACAACGCATAACCCACCAATAAACCATCTAAGGGAGGATACACCCATATGAAAATACAGATCAAAGATAACCTGTACATCGAATCGGACAGCATGCAATTCATCATCAAAGAATACTCAGGCAAACAAACGGTAGGCGAAGGCGGCAAGGTAACAGAGAACTACAAAACCCACGGTTACTACCCGGACGTACAAAGCTGCTTGAACAAGATCGTGAAGATGAAGGTTATGGACAGCACGGCTACGACTCTCCCAGAGCTTCTGGAAGAGGTCAAAGGAATCAGGCAGTACATTGAATCGAAGGTGACAATATAACGCCAGAACAGGCGGTGAGTAGGGTAGGGGGCATCCCCAGGAAGGGAGTAACAATATGAAAGTAGCAATCATTTGTGAATTTTCCGGCGCAGTCCGGGATGCATTTATACAAGCAGGTCATGAAGCAATCAGTTTCGATATAACAGATACAGAGGTACCGGGTCCGCATGTCACTGGTGATGTGATGGCAATGCCAAAGGGTTACTGGGAACAATTTGATCTGGCGATTTGCCATCCACCGTGTACTCATCTGGCGGTTTCAGGTGCCCGTTGGTTCAAGGATAAACAGGTAGAGCAGGCAGAGGCGCTGGAGTTTGTCCGGTATCTATTGGACCTCCCAGTTGAAAGGATCGCCTTGGAGAATCCAATTAGCATCATCAGCAGTCGGATACGGAAGCCGGATCAAATCATACAGCCTTGGCAATATGGTCACGGAGAAACGAAAGCAACGTGTCTTTGGCTCAAGAATCTGCCGCTGTTACAGCCAACAAACATTGTTGAAGGTAGAGAGGCGAGGATACACAAAATGCCACCGGGACCCAACAGAGGACGTGAACGGAGCCGGACGTACAGCGGTATAGCGGATGCAATGGCGGATCAATGGGGCAAAGCGGCTGAACGATACGAACTACTCGTGTAGCACCCCATAACAGAGGAAGGGAATACCCTCCACACATAAAGGAGCGTAGACACAAATGGAATTGAAAGAGATTGTTTTGCGCAGAAGAACGGAAAAATCCATGTCACAACGACAGTTGGCTAAGTTAGTATCTGTAGATTTCACCATGATCAGTAAGATCGAAAACGGAGAGTATGTGCCGTCTGAGAATGTGATTGTTAAATTGGCACGAGCATTAGACGTGAATAGACATGATCTTATCCTATCTGCAAACAGGATACCTAGTGATTTTGCAATAGAAATAAAATCAAATCCAGATCTGCAAGACACACTGAAAAAATTAGTTGCGAGTTACCCAATTCCAAATATTTGAGAACATATCTGGGCTAGGCCCACCAAAGGAGAGATAACACACATGGATAAACAAACGATATTGGATGTATTGAACAATTTAGAGGTCGTTGACCAACAAGGCGGCGATGAGGCGTGGATGTTGGTAGATGTAACACCTGAAATGATTGAAGAATTAGATCATGTTGGAGTAGAAAAAGAGACTGTCTTGAAATACGGGGATGATGAGAGTGTCTGCATTCTGGCACTTGCGTTCGGTGAGAAATATGCAAACTTCTGGCACAAAGGTCAGTTGGTAAATTGGCCGCAGGAAGCGGTCGACCTGATTGAAGAAATGGAATCTGCATTACGATCTTGAGGATCGGAGGGGTACAGATGGAAAACGAGAGGATACATGAGTGTTCCGGCAGACCGAACACGTTAAATTTCATCCGATACAGTCCAGCGGAATATGAGTGGTTATTCTGCACGGGAGCGGAAGAGGAAAGTGTAATTTACCATTGCCCATACTGCGGTGTGGAACTAGAAGAGGTTTGAGGCTACGGCCTCTAACCAAGGAGGGGTATACAGATGGCTACGATATCAAAAAGAGTTTGTGATAGGTGTAAAAATGAAATCATCAAGAAAAAAGGCTTAGAGGGATTACTCAAGATCAAAAGACAAACTATTTTATTCCGCGTCGTGTCGGGAGTTAATCATGTGCGCGAAATTGAATTATGCCATAAATGCACAGAGGCATTGGATGTATTCCTATCAGGGGAGGAAGAACAGTCATGAGTAAATGGACATATATGAACAACGATGGAAAACACATTATCAATAACGAGCGTGGAGTGCTTATTGCAATGGTATGTGATGAGGATATTGCTATAGACATTGTACATCGTCATCGAGAAAACGAACGACTGCATGATGAAAATCAATCGCTTCGCCGCTCTCTCACAAGAGAGGCGGTAAAGGATGCCAATTACAACGCTGAAATAGCGCGGCTCCGCAAGGAGCTTGAAGAGGCACAAATGGAATTGAACCTGACACAATCAGAAGTCCAATCTGTTGAAAGACTGGGTTTGAAGTATCAAAGCCGGATAAAGGAATTAAGCACTCCAAGACCACTTGAAGAGTGGCACGAGGATTACGGTGATGTGCTTTGGTGGGAATTGCACGTTGCTGAACCTCCATACTGCGGCAATCCATTGTGTTCAGATTGGCCGGGATATCATACACACTGGACTCCGATCGTTACTCCTAATTTCGGTCAGGAAGGAGAGGGGAACCAAGATGCAAATAGTTAGAGGCACTATGAAACGTACAGATTGGCGCTTTATCAAGCGTCTGGGTAAGGACGGTAAACTCTCACGTAAGACAAAGAAACGCCTGAAAACATCTGGCAGAGTGATGAGACAACAGTTGGATGAAATAATGCGAACACCTTACCCAGTGATCGAGATGGATTGGAGAAACTATTGAGGGTTGAGGTTTGGGCCTCTCCCTACTAAGGAGGATATAACACATGACACAAACAGCGTTGACCCGGGAGCAAGTGTTGGCGATGGAGCCGGGACAAGAGTTGGATGAACTAATCAATCTTCATTTTTTCAAAATTGATATGGTGGCGCACGTTCCATACTCCACTGAAATATCAGTAGCCTGGAAGTGGAAGAGTGGTTTGCAGGGACTGGGATAACAGGGCGATATGCTAAACGATTAAAAGAGGTCATACTCGCGGTCAAAGGCGAATGCTCAACTTTCGACATGGTGTATGCAACACCTGAACAACGTTGCAAAGCCGCGTTATTGGCTGTACTGGACTTATAACATAGGAGGGATAGACGTGGTACCACTATCAGAAAGTTTTAAACTGGAGCTTGACCGCTTAAACGAACAAATCGCTTATAAAAGCATCGTCAACGTGGCGTTACACATATTCCCGAAATCATTCATCAATCGGAACAACGAAATCATTCTGGAGCCACGGAATAACGTATATTTCCGCTTGGATGAAGTAGACACGGTTATGGACTTCAAATGCAAGATGTTCGCTTGGTTATCCCGACCGATTGCGAAAGGACTAAACAAGTATTGGTGGCCCCGTGTGCTGGCTTGCTTCAATGAATTGCTGGGTACCAACTTCACCAAAGACGAAATGTACTTGATATACGATCGGTTGGGAAATGACGTAAACCGGGCGCTGACTGTGAAATTCATTGAATCCAACTACGACATGGAGCTGCTGAAACGAGATTAAATCATTGGCCGAAGGCGTCCGATTCGACCGAAATACTAAGCGAAGCGAGGCCGGATAAGGTCTGGTCTCCCCAAATAGGAGGATATACAAGATGAATAACAAATATCGCGGCAAGCACATTGAAACAGGAGAGTGGGTATACGGGTACTTGATCGGGAATGGCGCTATCGTTGGAAATATCACGGACTGGGATGATGACTATTTCTGCACCGAGTACTGGTATAAGGTAGACCCTAAAACAGTAGGCCAATATACCGAACTCCAGGACAGCAAAGGAAATGTCATCTATGACGGCGACATTTACAGAGTAAACAAGCTCACTTTTGAGAGCAGCGGCCCGTTACCTGAAAACCTCAATGTTAAGTTTTACGGCGGCATGTTCCAACTATTCAGAAATAACGAACCGTTAATGGGTCTTCACCTAGGTTATATTGCAAACGGAGAAGTCATAGGAAACATTTACGAAAACCCTGAGCTGTTGGCTCCCAAGGAAGGAGCGGAACAATGAAACAGATTAAGGTGGTTTGTGTTCAGCCATTCCGAGTATTCAATCAATCAAATGAATTGATAGGGGAAGTAAACTATTCCGAGGAACTTGTGGCGAATCTTTATGAGGGATCGGAAGAATATTTTGCAGCGGATGTTAACGGTAGAAAGGTATACGTCGGGTGCTTGGATATGAACGGCGAACTTGAGTTGGAAGATTGTTTCGAATTGGTTGAGGAAGGAGCGGATAAGCAATGATAGAGCGGCGTAAATACGAGCCGACAGACCGGAGTATCCCGAGTCATGTACCACACCTTATAACAGACGGCAGCAACACATGGATTGGCTATCACGGTAAAGTTGTTAACCGTTCAGAATACAGATGGTACGACGATGAGAATGATTCGATGTGTTTACCCATATCACATTGGGCACCTATCAACCTACCAGAAAGAGAGAGTGAATAATATGTGGGACCATTCATACGAGCACGGAGAACACGATCCGCGTGAAGACGACATGCAGTTTGGTGTGAAAATGGAAGACATCATGGAAGAACGTGAAGAAGATGAACGAGAAGAGTAGTATCAACCTACCTGGGGAGGAAGAAGCATGAGAGAGATCAAATTTCGGATGTGGGACGCAGAAAATGAGCAAATGATTGACGGTGACTCGTTGGCATTTGAAGAGTACGCACCAATTAGTCACCTACTGAGCCAAGAGGGCATCATGCAGTACACCGGACTAAAGGACAAGAATGGAAAAGAGATATATGAGGGAGACATCCTTTATGACGCTGTTAAAAGTATCGAATCCTATTCAGAAGTGAAATGGGAACTGGAAATGGGTAGGTTTGAAGCATGGGGTAGAAACTTATGGGTTCGATCCAGCAGAACAGAAGTCATCGGCAACATTTGGGAACACCCACACTTACTAGAGGGTAGGGATGAAGCGTGAGCCCTCATGAGATCGAAGTCGGGAAGACGTATCACAACGGAAAAGGCAAGGCGCGAAAAGTGATACTGATCGGCAATCATTACAAAGGCGATGCGGATCTATACTACCAACCAGCGTATTCAAGCATTTGGCTTCCCATGACACTCAAAGGATTTGCTAAATGGGCAAAGGGAGAGGGTAGGGAGTCTATACCCAAGGAGGATACACCAAGTGACAGCTAACAACGAATTGAAGACATGGGAATTGGCAGTATGGGTAGCTGAACTGGAGAGGGCGACAACGGATTTGGAACATGCAGAAAAGTTCGATGATCGTGGCTCAATGGCTCATAACAAGGAACAGATCAGGTGGGCAAAGATCAAGATAGCGGAGATAGAGGACTTCTTGGATATACAAAAAGGAGCTTAGGTGGTGGCCTTATGGACGGATGGTTTAGAGTCCATCGAAACATAACAGATAGCGCAATATTCTCTGATCCCGATCTGCTACGTCTATGGATCTACTGTCAGTCCAGGGCTGCTTTCAAAGAGATGACTATCATGATTGAAAAGCAGGAAGTGAACCTTCAACCTGGACAGTTTGCAACAGGTAGATTTTCACTACATCAGGATTACAACGCAGGGGTTGCGCCGCGAAAAAGAATCAAAGATACAACGCTGTGGAGCTGGATGAAACGATTAGAAAAGATGCGGATTCTTGACATCAAATCACACAACAAATATAGCGTAGTGACGGTGGTTAACTGGGTTTCGGAACAAGAGACTTTGACAACAGAACCACAACAGAATGACAACAAACTGACAACAGAACCACAGCAGACTGACACAAAGAAGAATGTAAAGAATTTAAGAACTATATCTACTACATCTACTACTGAACCGCTTCAGGATGTTTGGCAAAGATTAACTAACAAATTCGTAATGCCCTCCAATCTGCTGGATTACTTCAGCAAGCTGAGAGCAAACGGTTATGACGAGTCCTTTTGTACGGAATTGCTTCAAGAGGCATTTGAGTCAGCGAATAACGGTAGCGTCAACATGAGGTACTTGGAATCGATTAGCGATAGATGGATTGCAGATGGAGTAAGCAGCAGACAACAAGCAAAGGACAGGAGGGCCAACCATGCAGAGCATAAAGTCAGCACTCAAGGAATTCAACCTGGAGGAAATCCGCCAGAGAGCAAATTCGCTTTCCTCAACCAACGCCGCAGACGCAGCGGAAGTTAAGCAGTTCCGGTGCAAGGATTGCAAGGACGAGCTGGGATGGATTAAACGGGTACCACTCAGTGACAAACCATTTGACTACATGGACAAGTGGGAGGATTGCCCTTGTGCAAAAGACCGTGCAATCGAACGGTTGATGAAGTCGAGCCACATCACAGAGAAGTTCCGGCAGAAGACGCTGAACAACTTTAACACGGATGGTCGTCCTGAACTGGTGAAAGAGGCTTACCAAGCTGCAGTCGAATACGTGGAGTCTTACAAAACAATTAAGAAAACGCCACAGAACAGTATGGCATTACTCGGTAAGTCAGGAGCAGGGAAGACACATGTACTCATGGGAGTGAGTAACAACCTGTTAAAAAAGGGTGTTGGGGTCCTCTACTTTCCCTACATCGAAGGATTTTCGGAGCTAAAAGACAACATGGACACGGTGGGGACGCGGCTCCAACAACTAAAACAGGTCGAGGTACTGTTCATCGACGACTTGTTCAAGGGCGGGAAGAAGGACAAGCATACTGGAATCAAGATGCCAAGTGATTGGGAAGTGGAGAAGATGATCGAGGTTATCAACCACAGATACTTGGAACAGAAGCCGACACTGATCAGCTCAGAGAGGGACATTGCAGACCTGTGTGACATCGACGAGGCGCTGGGCGGACGGATCCACGAGATGTGCAAGGACTACATGGTCATCATCACAGGCGGATTGGAAATGAATTATAGATTGCAGTAGGGAGATGATCAGGTGAAACAGCCAATCGACGACTATGACCTGATGGACCAAGACTGGGAAGAATTTATGCGCAGGGGCCGCGAGGCCTTTGCAGACGACACTGAGGAGGAAGCGGCATGAGAAAGAAATGGTATAGAGCAGGCGGACAGAACCCGGAGCAGAAACAGCCGAAGAAGCCGAAGTCCGATCGAGAGAACAAAAATTATGTAAGCATTCGGAGATCAGAACCCGGAGCAGACCGGTTGATGGAAAGCCTGGACGTACCACTTACACCAGAACAGTCTAGTCGCATCGTGGAGCTGGCGGACTACGGCTGGTTGCGGTCAGACATCGCCAAAGAGGTCGGCGTACCCAAGACACGGGTTAACCATGAGTTGATTGTAAAACGGAGAGGAGGTGGTGCAGCTTGATTGAGTTTACCGTGGACATCGCTCCCATGGGTGCGGTCCGCATGACACAGAGAAGCAAATGGACTAGTGAAACAGCGCAACGATACCTCAGCTACAAGAAGTTCATCGGCACTATGGCAAAGGCATATTGCTCAGAGCCGCTCAGACGTGCCATACAGGCCGAGATACACTTTTACCATCCAATTCCCGCAAGTTGGTCGAAAAAGCGTCAGGAGGCCGCTAGAGTTGGTCAGACGATGCCTGTAGTAAAGCCTGATCTTGATAATTGCGTAAAAGGTGTTTTCGATGCTCTAAACAAGATTGCCTGGAACGATGACAATCAAGTCGTTTCGCTGGTGACACACAAACATTATTCGGACAAGCCAAGAATCGTCATCAAACTGAGAGAGGTAGTGGCGGCATGATTGGACGATACGTACACGTGGGAGACGGGTGGGTGCTTCTGGACGAATCTGGGGCGTGTAGAGGGCGGTTACTAGAGTTGGATAGACAAATACTAGGATCAGCACAAAAACGTCTCTATGAGCCGACAGGGTGGTTTAAATTGGATGGGTGGAAAGTCGACAAAAGGGAAGCAAGATCAGAAATTGCATGAACGAAAAAGTCAAATATGACATGTTGCAGATAAACCACAAAATATTGTGTAAAACGGCGAAAAAAGTACTTTATAACCACAATATGTGCTATAATAAGATATGTCATTATTACTATCGGAAAACGGGGTGTATGTAGGTGGAAAAGCAAGAACGTATTGAACAATTGCGGTATGAGTTGAGCATTGAAAAACAACGTGGAGCCATGGCAGATGCGGGTAAGATCGTAGATATCGAGGAAGAAATTGCATACTTGGAGCAGCAAAACGTAGAAGAGTCTCAACAAGAGGTCGCCTACATCATGGACAACATGGATTTGGACGGCGTGACCATGCGTGACATGTTTAAAAACGACACACCAGAATCAGCAGAATCGTCATATCAAGTGGTCCGTATCGTGGTGCAGAATACATTGTTAGAGCGTGACGAACACTGGATGGTCCAGATCAAAGAATTACAGGAACGTCTTGCAACAGAAACAGCAGCGAAAGATGCAGCACTGGCAAAAGCGGATGAAGCTGGAGAAGCGAATGCCAAATTGGTGACAGAATTGCGAGATGTACGAGCTGAATTGCTTGACGTGGAAAGTAAACGTGATGCCGCTGTTGCTCAACTGGAAGAAGTTAAGGCCGAGGTTAAGCAGAAAGAAAGTCACATCGATGATCTTCGCCAACAAATTGCGGTGGGTGCGGTACAAGCGACTAAAGTCATTGATGTCGGGGATGCCATGACAGCATGGAAAGAGCAGAAGAAACGTGAGGAAGAAGCTAAGCCGGCTATCTACGATGTCGAATGGGCAGACGACAAGCGTTCCACATACACGGCGAAACTGGCCGCAACAGACGAAGTGATCACCTTCAACTACCTCGAAAAAGGGAAGTATCGGGAGGTGAGCGCCGAAGAGGCGCCGCAATTTCGAATCAACACCCAAGAATCAGAACATCGTGATGAGGATCATGCACAGCCTGCAGCAGACTTGGAAGAGGGCGACCAATTAGCGCCTCCCACCTGGGGATACCCAGAAGAAGCCACGCAGGAAAGCGCAGGACACGAGTTGGCTCAAGGAAACGTGGCAGGAAGTACTGATCCGGAGACAGAGGGGCCTCCAACGCGAGCAGAATTTGAGGAACTCAAAAGACGCGTGAGTGCACTGGAATTGCCGCAATCTGAAGTAGCATGATTTACCACAGAAAAGCAGAAACCGTGAGGGCGATCCGTTTAACGGATTACTCTCCGGCTTTAATTGCACGTATACAAGAGTTTACAGGCGGTCTGGTACAAAAGGGCCGAGTGATGCAGAAAGTACAACAGCCATACCTTAGCGTTGTTGTAGAGAAGAATTACTTCAAGGTGCTGGAAGGCAGTTGGATCGTACACTCCCCTGAAAAGGGATGGAGAGTATACCGGCATCATGAATTTATCCAAGAGTATGAGGAGGGAGAACATGGACAACAATCAGGTGATCAAGCTGTTGACGGATTATAGATCATACAAGTTTGCATTGAACAACCTTGGTGGCATGGCGGTAGACAGTGAGATGCAATGGATGTTCAAGATGGGCATATACGATGAACGAGTCAGATCACGCCTGAGCAACCAAGACAGGACGAGTGATCAGGGTCGCTACTCTCGTATTGTCACATTGCTGGAATCGGCTGTAGACTTTGTATTGAGCGACGATCAGAAGACGATCATCCAGCTCAAGTATATGGAACGGAATAAGATGAACCTGAGTGAGATTGCAGACAGACTGCATAAGGACCGCAAGACGGTATCGACACAGCACAAGAAGGCACTCAACAGCCTGAGCAAAGCAATGGTGCCGCTCAAGCAGGATTACATGGAGATCACCAACCTTGATCACATGTTCGACCCGGAGTGGGTATACAAGGAACCAGCGTGATTCCCCATTTTTTACCCACGAATTACGCATTATTTCCCACAAATTCCCCATCGGAAGTGCTAAACTAATATCATAAGGAACATCTGATAAGCGCCGATAGCTGTATGCGCAGTCGTCGTTTACAACGTTCCTTCCTTGCATGCCAAAACTGAATGCGGCCGTAACGCACGGGACTAGCTCCCCGCACGATTGAGTGCAACATTACGGATAGAGAGTAACGGTTAAGCGCCGTTGCTCTTTTTGTTTTTGCCGAAGGCCATCGAGTCCGACCGAATCACCTAGCGTCAGCGGGGGCCGTATAGGGGTAATCTTTAATGGATTTAAAGAAACTGCGAGAAGAGATGCTCTCAACAACAACTACACAGGAAAGAGTAGAGCAAATGGAAAAGACTCTGGCTATGCTGGATGACTTCGGCAAGAAGAACTTTCCAGTAGGGTTGGGTCATTAAGAGGAGGGATAACAAGAGACATGGATAAAGAAAAAGTTGTATCGATGTGCCAGAGCCAGATGCAAGATATCGCAACAAGGCTGGGTAAGAACATTTCATACGAAGCCAAGGCAACGCTTATTCAAGCAAGATCAACAGCGTTATTGGCACTGGCTATTGCTACACAGGATAGTAAGGAGGGATAACACATAGTGGATATGGATAGACAACGATTCGACGAGCTGATAGCACAGTCCAGGTACCAAGCAATTCATCTGGTGGACAGAATAGAACAATTAGCGTCCAAGGGTGATATGGAAGAGAGAGTGCTAGAGAGCGTTAAGTATCAATTGGTAGATGAGCTAATGCGGTCGGATAAAATCAAATTGCAACAAACGCATCATGGAGAAGAGAGTGGAGGAGTACTGGAGTACAAAGCTGAGTTCTTTGTGTTCAGCCACGATGAGTTAAAAGTGTTGTTAGAGATGGCAAGACGATTGTAGAGAGGAAGGTGATACGCATGGCATTGACGGCTAAACAAACCAAGTTTATCGACGAATATATGATCGACCTCAATGCCACGCAAGCTGCTATCCGAGCGGGGTACAGTGCCAACACAGCCTCTGAGACCGGGTATGAGAACCTCAGGAAACCTCAGATTGCCGCTGAGATCGAGAAAAGGCAGCAGAAACACGCTGAGGAGACCGGTATGACCGTTGAATGGGTCTTACAGCAATACAAGGACATAATCCTTAATACGAAGGACGAAGACCCTGCTGTGGCTCGTAGTGCGTTAGATAGCGTGGGCAAACATTTGGGTATGTTCAAGGATCGGACAGAGATTGATCTGAAGGTGAGCAAGAAGCTGGAGGAATTCTTCTCATGACCAAGACCAAGCAGATGACATGCCGGGATATCATAGCCAGACGTAAAGAGTTGTGGGCCGAGGGTAGAGACATTGAGCGTGACAACCAATTCGTTGCCGCATCTATAGAGTATATCGTTGATCCCAATAATGCTGCGGTGAGAAAGGAGATCCAACGATACCCTGAGTACCTCATCGAGATTTCCTTTGTCATCGTAGATAAGGACAAGCGGACTGTGCCATTCTTTCTCAACGAGGTGCAGATCAGCTTCCTGGACGACATCAACAAGGCAAAGGACGATTACCACGTGGGGTTGAGGTCACATCTCAAGTTTCTGGTGCTTAAAGGACGTCAGCAAGGGTTCACATCGTTCATCACCGCGTATCAGTTAGCCAATGCGATCATCGGAAAGAACTTCTCTGGGTTCACACTGGCAGACAGCGGCGACAACACCAACACGATATTCGAGGACAAGGCCAAGTACATCTACAACCAGTTACCTGATCCGTTACAACCGTCCATCAAGTACAACAACAGGCGTGAGTTCCACTTCGACAAACTGAATAGCCGCTGGCGTGTAAACACCGCTGGCAACAAAGAGGTTGGTCGGTCAAAAACGATCAACTTTTTTCATGGTTCAGAAGCAGCGTTCTGGGACAGCATCGACAGTATCATGACGGGTCTGGGTGAAGCACTCACCAAGGACAGCATTCAGATACTGGAGACCACAGCCAACGGGCTCAACGAGTTCAAAGACCTGTGGGATGGAGCAGAGAAAGGCACAAACAACTGGGACCCGAAGTTCTATCAGTGGTGGCTGACACCTGAGTATGTGCTCAAGTTCGAGGACAAGGAGCGTGAGCAACAGTTCAAACGTGATGTGGCTGCTGGGGAGACAGAGTTTATGCAGAAGCTGAAACGATTGCTTGAGATCGATGGGCTACGGTGGGAGCAACTCTACTGGTACTACGGTAAGTACAAGGATCTACGCGAGAAGCTGGATCAGGAGTACCCGTGTAGCGCAGAGGAGTCATTCCTTGCATCCGGGCGACCACGCTTTGACGTCAACGTGCTGATGGAGTACCTGAAGCATTGTGTGCCGGGCACGATGGGACGCATAGAGCGATACGGTGACAAGGTTGTGTTCGTGAAGGATGAGAGTGGCAACCTTGAGGTGTGGAAGCGACCACAGCCGAACAAGCAATACTTCATCGGTGTGGACGTGGCGAAAGGTAAGGCAGACGGTGACTATAGTTGTGCTCCAGTATATGACGCTGACAAGAACCTTGTGGCGATGTGGCACGGGCATATTGATCCTGATGCGCTCGGTTCCCCAGTGCTGATTAACCTGGGTGACTGGTACAACGAGGCGTTGATTGCCATAGAAGAGAACAATCATGGTCTGACCACGATTAATGCGGTTAAGCAGACGTACAGCAACCTGTACAAGCGCACATCGTACGATAAAATCACAGACCAAGAGAAGCAGGAGATAGGCTGGTGGACATCCAACCGGACGAAGCCGCTGATCATAGACAACTTAGCTAGGTTGATCCGAGAGAAGATACTCGGGTGTAAGTCGGAGCGGATGATTAAAGAATGCATCAAATACGTAGTCGGTGAAGACGGAGACACCAATGCCGCAAGTGGCAACGATGATACCGTCATGGCATCGGCTATTATTTTGCTCGTTATGGACCCGTTCATCACAGAGTTGGCCGATGTTTTCGGCAACAAGGCATTAAAGCCTGACAGTGACAACTCATTTGTGTACCATGCAGACGGTTCAGCACAGCACATAAGTGAAATAGAAGATGAAGCACGGCGTCCAGGTAAGGGTGACGATGATGATGCTTCGTGGTTTAGGAGGATGGGATGGTGATCGTAAGTGGATCGATCCAAGCATCAGACATTGAAAAGGCAAAAGAACTACATGAAATGATGATTAAATACGGCTGGAGGTGTAGAGGTGACAGTGCTAATCAGCTTCATATGCATCACGTTGACTGCCAGTGTAGCCTATGCAGCCTTTGTATACGGTAGGCAGATTGGATACACCAAGCGTGATAACGAAGCGTTGAAGGATGACAAAAAGGCCATGCAGGACCACATTGAAACACTGACGCTGGAGTACATGCAGCTAGAGACACAGTACAAGCAGGAGCAGCACGACAAGGCGCGGCCCGTGAATCCAGGCAGCTGGGATCCGGCCCAACTGAATGCAAGGGGGTGAAATGAATGCCACAACAGAAGGTGAATGAAGTCGTTGACACCATGGACCAGCGTAACCAAGACACGACATCCAAGGTAGATCAGACGGATACAGAGACGACAGAAGCCATGCGGATACAGCAACTGTTCAATGGTGCGTGGTTAGCTAAGCAGAACATGCAGCTACACGAGAACTGGCGCAGGTTTGATGACTACGTTCACAGTAGACAGGGCGTGCAGGAGACTGCAGATGATCCCAACAGCAACACCAACATCATCAAACCTATCGTGGACAGCCAGATTGCTGACTTGGTAGACAAGCCGCAAGCAGTCAGCGCTAAAGGTGTGGAGTTGTCAGACGAACTGTACGCCATCCAGACACAGCACATGATGGACTTCATACTGGATCATAACAAGTTCAAACAGAAGCTTGAGCGTGCCGAACATGACCGTCTGGAACTGGGCACGAGCGTGTACAAAGTGTACTTCGATGAGGATGCACTGGGTGGACGAGGGCTTCCGACATATGAAGTGGTAGACCCAGCAAACTTCTTCCCAGATCCCAAGATTACAGCATATACCAGTCTGCAGGAGGCGGAGTTCATCATCCATGCAACGTGGAAGCCGCTGAGCTGGTTCAGACAGATGTTTCCGAAGCGTGGTAAGTATCTGCAACGACAAGTAAACGTATTGTATGACCCGAAGATATACCAAGGTGACAACTCCGATGAGTCTGATTACACCACATCCCAACGGGCTCTCTTGCTAGAGTTTTATACGCGAGATGATGAAGGTGAACTGTACTGCCTGAGCGTGGCGCAGGATATCATCTTGCAGGATACACGAGACGATGACGGTAAGCTACAGCGCCGGGACATGTATCCATTTGTGGTCATTCCATGCTATCCGCAGCGTGGTATTCTGTGGGGTCAGGGCGATGTGGAGTTGCTTATTCCAACACAGGACATCATCAACGATTTGGATGATCAGATCCGTATCAATGCAAGGCTGATGGGTAATCCGCAGATTGCATTCGGTATTGGTGCAGGACGTGGGTTCGATCCTCGTAAGTGGACATCAGCTGCCGGACTCAGAGTACCAATGCGTGATGTCAACGCCTTCCGGATTGTAGAGGGTAGGCCAGTGTCACCGGATGTAATCAACCGTAGGGAGAAAGCATTCCAAGAAGCCGATGTAATTAGTGGACGACCAGACGTAACCCGTGGGCAACAGCCTTCGGGCGTTACTGCGTTCCGGGCTATTGCAGCATTACAGCAGGCCGGACAAAAGGGTACGGTACACAAGAAAGAGATGCTGAAAGAAGGCTTCCGTCAGGTGCTGCAACTCCTGTATGACGAGATGATTGAAAAGTGGGAAGAGGAAATGTGGGTGCGGATCGAGGGGCAGATGCCGGACTACAAATTCTACGACCCACGTAAGCTGCGTGAGGTTGAACGCTTGATACCGAATGAGATGGCAGGAGCTGAGTTCCCAGATGAGCCAGAGCACAAGGTACTGGAGGATGAAGAAGGTAAGCCAATGAAGCGTGTGGCTGAATTTGATCTGTCTATTACCATTGGTGACGGGATGCCGAGTGATAAGGCGTTTGTGTTCGACATGATCACAGATCTGGCACGTATGAACATTGAGGGCAAGCCAGTCATCTTCTGGCGTGAGATTCGTGAGTACCTGCGTGAGGAAGTCGGATTGCCCCTGCGTGATGAAGAAGAAATGACGCAGGAACAACAGCAGATGCCTGGTATGGGCGGCGAGATGCCTCCGGGTATGGCTCCAGAAGGTATGATGCCACCACAGGGTGCACCAATGCCACCGCAGATGATTCCGGGCCCACCACAAGGACAACCGATGCCACAGGGACCACCTCAGGGATTACCGCAAGGTATACCGCCTGAACTACTCATGCAGTTGATGCAGCAGGCACAAGCACAACAGGCTCCGCAAGGTCAGCCTATGCCGCCAAATGTTATTCCAATGCAGGGAGGTGGTATGGGTGGCTAGAGAGATGACAGCAAGCGAACAAAAGGCATGGATGCACTTCTTGGAAGGTGATCCGATGTTCCGCAACTTCGTGGCAAGCCAGACACGTGCAGGGGATGAAGCGCACCAACGTATTGCATCACAGCCAATGTGCCCGAAGTGCGAACGTCCCGGGTTCCATGATGTGCATGGGATGGCTTGCAACAACTGCGGATACCGCGGAGTACCTGCAATGACTACACGACAGTACCTTAAAGAAGGGTGGTGGAAGTGATGGCTAAGGGTGAGATGAACGTTAACCAGAAGAAGCCGGAGGTTTGTGGTCCGGGTAGTGCCAAGTCAGTTGGTAAGATGTACGACACATCGTCTGGTAAAGGCATGCGTCAAACGTACAAAGAGACTGGTAAGCAAGGTAAGGGTGGAAAGTGATGAGCGCCACACGCAGAGTATCATTAAATAGTGATAACTCCCTTGGGTATGGTCATTTGTTACAGCATTGCGGCATGTTCCAGCAGGTACATATACATGAACTGGAAGATGGAGACATGTGGCACTGCGCACACTGTAATAAACCATTGATGGTAAGACATGATGATCGGTGGTATCGCATTACTGACGAGATCACCATATAACTACAGGCCGTTCCCAGTCGTGGGGCGGCCTTTTATATACCCACATTCGGTGGTGACGTACCGGGAATAGGCCGGGATCGGGCGATAGCTGGTTGATGCCGTCCAGCAAAAGGAGGAAACGATATGCCAACACTTGAGGATTACCGTAACAATTCGGGCGATTTTGCGGAGGAACCAGCCGCAGAGGTACATGACGCCGATGTGCCAGAACAGGACGACATCCCAGATCAATTGGATGAACCGGACTTTGATAACGATACACCCGATGGAGATGAACAGGAGTATGAGGACGACTACACGCCTGAACCAGACGTTGAAGACGATCCAGAACCTAAACTATCACCGAAGGAGAAAACAGCCTTTGAGAAGCGTATGGAGCGCGAGAGGCGCAAGCTTGAAGAGGAACTGACCCAACGCCTGGAACAACAGATGGAGGAAAAGTACTCCAAGCACAAAAGCGTCATTGAGAAACTGGGCGGCGATCCTGATCAGATCGTGCAACATCTGGAGAACCAGCGCATTCAGAACGAAGTGCAGACGCAAGCGCAACAACTTGCTTACAACAACGGTTGGGACGAAGAACAAACCCAATGGTACATCAACAATCAAATGCAGCAGCATCGCCAAGAACAACAGCAACAACAGTTACAAAGCGAATTGGCTGAGCTGCGCCTGTCCAATCAAATTAACGACCTGCGTGACAACCCGGATTATCCTGGCATCGTCGGTATGAAGAAAGAGATTGCGGACATGGTTACCAAGTCAAACGGGAGCTTAAACGTGTCACAGGCGTACTGGGCACTGGGTGGCGAACGCCGAGCCCAACAGATGAAGCGCGAAGCTGAACAACGCTCAGTAGCACAACGCCGTAACCGTGTGGTGGCGAAAGACACAGCTACTGCTGCAAGTACAGAGAAGGCAATCCCAGCTTCCGTCTTGGCTGAAGCTAAGAAGATGGGGATCAGTGAGAAAGAATATCGCGAACTGCTGGCCTTTGATTCGAACAATATCAACGATTACCGCGAGAAGAAGAAACGAAAATAGGAGGAATTATTCATGGCTATTACACCATATATCGTGCGCCGCTTGGGTGCAGGTAACAACAACCCGGACATTGAGTACTTCGATGTAGATGCGTCCCAAAACATCATCACTGGCAACTTTGTTGTGGTGGCAGCTGGACTGGCTCAGAATGCCGTAGCAGCAACCACAAACGAAATTGTTGGACTGGCTAATGGAGGATATCAAAACGGGGCAACCGCTACAACAGGCAAGCCACTGCCGGCTGTGTTGGCGAAGAACTCCGTGATCCGCATGAACTTCACGGACGCAGGTACCAAGAAGACGTTCACACGTGCTGATTTGTACGGTGCGTTGTATGGCCTGAGTGATGCGGTCACGCTTAACCCAGACGATACTACAGGCGGTTTCTTACAAGTGGTAGATTTCGATAACACAAATAAAACGGTTGATGTCGTGGTAGCAGCAGCGGCTCAATACCTCGTATAAGGAGTGAACTAACATGCCAGGACCAATTCAAACACAACAGTTCAGAGACGTATTCCTAAAGAAAATTGACAAGGTATTTTTCGAAGCCTATGACGAAGAGCCAGAACAATGGTCGAAGTACCTGAACGACAAGACATCCAACCAGTACGCTGAGGTTGTTCAACGTTACGCTGGTACAGGTCGATGGAAACCAAAGGCAGAGCTTGCTAACCCAGAGAAGACATCCTTCAAGCTGGCTGACCTGATCGTTACTGAGCATGAGCCGTGGTCTATCCAAGTTGAAATGTCCCGAGAAGCAAACGATGACTTTAAGTTCAACGAAGTCGAGAATATGACTCGTGACGCTGGACACGGTGCCCATGACACGGTTGAGGCTGAGTGCGCCAAGGTGCTGGACAACGCCTTCACTGAGAACACGTACGATGGTACACCGCTGATCTCCGATGCCCACGCTTACCGTGGTGCACAGGGCGGTATCTGGTCCAACAAGATTGAGGGTGCTCTGAGTGATTCTACACTCAAGGAAGGCATTATCTTGTTCCGTGAGCAGAAAGATGAGTCCGGCAAGCAAATCTCCCAACGTCCGAAGAAACTGATCGTCAACCAAGCGTTGCAGTTCCAAGCGGCCGCTATCGTGCAATCCGTTCTGCAATCTGGCACAGCGAACAATGATGTGAACACGATCCCGGATCTGCAGATCATCGACCTGCTGTACACCGAAAGCAAAACAGCGTGGTTCCTGCAAGCAGCACGCCACCAAATGCAGCATTACTGGAGAATTCCGGTGGAGTTCCGTCGCCGCAGCCAAATGACAGACAACATGGCTTGGATCTGGGATGGTTACTTCCGTCACTCCACAGCGATTGAGGATGTGCGCGGTATCGTCGGGTCGACAGGACAATAAGGAGGGATAGTATGCCAGACTTTAGAGGTACAAACGGTAACGAAGGGAATGGGATCGTCTATGCAGACGGATTCTCAACAGGTGACGGCTCGGTTCCTTTTCCGAGAACCGTTGCTTCAACCACGATTACGTTCAATCCACCATCACTGGCGACAGGCGCATTCGCTGTTTCGACCGCCATAACCGTTACTGGTGTGGCCTTGGGTGATTCCGTTGCGTTGTATCCGCCCTATGACACGGATGGTGTGATCTACCAAGCGACACCATCAGCAGCCAATGCGATCAAGATATCTTTAATCAACGCCAACACAGCAACAAAGGATCTGGCATCAGGCACGTGGGGCGTAGTCGTTACACGGAGGGGTTAACCCATGGAGAAGATTGAATGGGAAGTCGGAGGTCCGCAGTCATCGGGTAAGAAAGTGCAACACATCCCGACGCTGCGGAACAATCCCAACAGCTCTGACAAGGAAAAGGAGAGCGTTAGGCTATGGAATGTCATGGTCAACGCTCTCCGCGAAAACGGATTAATGAAGGAGAAGGGAGAGGAATAACCTCTCTCTTTTTTCTTTAGGAGGTACTATGGATCATTTTGACGGAGTTACACCAGAACAACGCTGGAAAAACGAATTGTTGCGTGAGATCAAGCGCTTGAACGCCAATACGGAACAACTATTGGAGCGAGATAAACAAGCGGAGGAAGATAAGCCTACGGACCAGCCGGAACAACTGGAGTTGATCCCTGAGCCGCAGCCAGAGAGGAAGGGGAAGGGTAATGGCACAAAGAGTGGATGACGTCCTCACGGGCGGTGTCACGGTGGTACCTGACGACGATGTAAACATTGTATTTCCGAGCGGTACAACGTGCAGTAAGGCAGTCTACGTGGATGGTACTGGCGATGTCGCTGCGGTTATGGCAGACGGTAGCGAGTTGTTATTCAATGATTTGGCTGTTGGCGTGTTCCATCGGTTGAGTGTAAAACGCATATTCAGCACAGGCACCACAGCAACGGGCATTAAAGTTTTGTATTAGGAGGTGCAAGCATGACAACAGTACCATCTATGGTGAGCCAACAGCTTGGCTTGCTGAGTTCCGGCGCTGATCCTGCAGATGTTCGGACAGGACAATCCTTTATTAAACCAGGAACCCTTGCGATCCAGTCTGGCACAATGACGGACAATGGCGACCTGGGCACGATTGTTCCTAAGGCAACAGACGTTCCAATTCCTGAGGGATATACCACAGGCGGTGTAGTTCAAGGTGACGCTGATTTAGTACCATCGAACATCAAGGCTGGTACGGATATATTCGGCGTAACTGGAACTGCTGTTTTAGCCTCAGGGAACGCAGTAAATGCCAACGTCTTGGCAGGGGTAACATACTCCAGTTCATCCGGTTTTGGAACCGGCACAATGCCGAATAACGGATCACTTGGTATTATTATCCCGGATACCACAACCAAAACGATCCCAGCAGGATACACCACGGGTGGTAGCGTCGCTGGTAGCATAAACTTGATACCAAGTAATATTAGAAGTGGAACCAGCATTTACGGCGTTACGGGAAGTGTGATCCAAGCTAGTGGCAGTGCTACAGCAGATAAGTTGTTGCTCGGCGAGACAGCATCAACAGCCGCAGGAACTATCACAGGCACAATGCCAAACAATGGATCGCTCGGAACAATAACGCCGGGCGCAACTAACAAGCCTATACCAGCAGGTTACACCACAGGCGGTTCTGTCGCGGGAAGTGGAAATCTGCAGGCTGGTAACATTCGATTGGGTGTCAACATATTCGGAGTTACTGGTGCTCTTGATCCTGGTACACAAACAGGAGGAACAGCAAACCCTGAGGATGTACTTGCAGGTGAAACATTCACGAACGATTCAGGTGTACAGACAGGAATCATGGTAAACAATGGCGCAGTCAATCTCACACCAAGCAACACCAGTCAGCCAATACCACAGGGATATCACAATGGTGGAGGACAGGTAAACCCAGTTACGTTTGACACTACTAAAGTACTCGCGGGAACAACCATTGCTGGTACAGCGGGGACTATGCCAAACAATGGCGATCTCGGCACGATAACACCGGGAATAGATACGCAAGCTATTCCATCTGGATACACATCAGGCGGCACGGTAGCTGGAGATATTGATCTAGTGCCGGAGAATATTAAGAATGGTGTAAATATATTTGGAGTAACAGGTACGCTAGAAAACATGACAATAAATGGACAAACAGAATTAAATATTGTTTATGGCGAAAACATATCAGCATATGATCCTGTTCGTTTGTCTTTAGGCGTAGTAACTGGCAACCAACCGACCAATCTGCCAGCAGGTGCTGGAAATGGTATTGCTTTCAGTGCTGACGGAACCTATTTTGCAGTCGTCTCTAGTGGTACTCCTTATGTAATAATTTATAAATTAACTGGAGGGAATTACTCAAAGATTTCTGACCCCGCTTCCTTACCAAGTAGTTCTGGCAGAGGAGTAACATGGAGTAGCGATGGAGTATACCTAGCAGTATCTCTTATTTCAGCACCATACGTTGCAATATACAAACGCAGTGGAGATGTATTTACCAAATTAAGCGATCCTGATGTGCTTCCAACGGGGAATGGTAACGGAATAGCATTTAGTCCAGATGGTTTACACCTGGCTATAGCGCATTCTTCTTCTCCTTTCTTGTCTATTTACAAACGTACAGGAGACGTATTCAATAAACTAGCGAACCCTGCAACAACCCCAGCAAATCAAGGTAACGGAGTGTCTTACAGCTCTGACGGAGTGCATTTAGCTGTGGCCAATTCGAGTTCGCCAGAAATAACAATTTACAAACGAAGTGGAGATACCTATACCAAATTATCTAATCCATCCATGTTGCCTACAGGAACAGGTCAAGCGGTGGCTTTTAGCCCTGATGGTCAGCAACTTGCAATTTCGCATATTTCATCACCGTTCATGACTGTGTATTCAAGAAATGGTGACGTCTTTACAAAAATACCTAACCCTCAAATTTTACCGCCTGGAACTGGGGCATATGGGATCTCCTATAATGCAACTAGCGAATATATATTTGTTGGAACGAATGCTACATCTTTTTTAGCTTTATACAGACGTAATGGGGAATCATTAACGAAGATGAACGATCCAGACGTGATCCCGACAGGAAGAGGGACAGGTACTTCTTTTAGTCCTAATAACGTCGATTTAGCCATCTCTTACAATACTGCTCCCTATATCACTTTGTATAAAATGTCTCAACAGGCTTATAAGAGCAACGGTAATATGTCCGATATAGAAGGAGCGATTGGCGCAGGATACGCACTGGAATCTGGATCGACAAACGAAACTAAAAAAATAGCTTTAATATGGAGGGATACACCATGAAATTTTACTTTCAACTCGACGGAGATATCATCCGTGACGCTATAACATACCCACACGAAGGATACACCGAAGTCGAATTGGACATGACCCACCTGCCTGCTGGCATAAACGCAGGCTATTATCGCTGGAATGGGACAGCCTTCGAGATCGATGAATCATTAAAGCCAAAAGATCCTACCGATGTGACACAAGCTATCGAGGATTTGCAGAGGAACCAACAACTCATGCAACAAGCCATTGACGATCTTGTCATGGGAGGTGCGCTATAATGGGAGCGTATATGGGGCAACGGATCATTGACAAGGCGTATACTTACGACTATGTGTTATCCCGCCGTCCAGACCTGAAACCCGGCATTGATGCTTACCTGACTGCTGAGGGATATGGGAACTTGATTACAGGCGGTGAGTAATATGATCGCATCAGATTTACTCGCAGACATCAATCTGCGTTACCGGAACACTTTTACAGAAGCACAAAAGCTGGTTTGGATGAACGATGAGCAAAACGATATCTTCCAGTCGTTTAAGATCGAACGCGACCCGGTACCTGTCCCATTGGTAACTGGGTCCAAGTTGTACCTGCGTCCACCAGAGATCAAGTACATCGAACAAGTGAGAGCAGCGACCATGCAACTCAACTCATCAGGCAATGATCCAGCATTTGTGGACTTGCCTTTTCGGCGTAATATGAATGATGTGGGTGCGAACTTCGCGCCGTTCTATACCTTCTTGGGACCGGACAAAATGTACATCAATCTACCCAATACAGACATGACGGATTGCATCGCCTACTTCTTTATCGACGGTTACGCCGATCCAATTGTTGATGGAAACACGGTGCTATCGCTGCCAGATAAGTACATGGAGATCATGAAGTACGGTGTGCTGCGGCGAATTGCGGAGGCGAGGAAAGACATTGTCATGGTCAACAACTACACAGGATCGCGTGATGAGATCATCGACAACATGCTTTGGTCAGAGGTGACGAACGAACCGGAGTGGGTTGTGCCGACATCAACACAGAAATTCCGAAGTCATAGCAACGGATACATTATCAACGGGTGGTGACAAGATGGCAAACTGGAGACAATACCCGCGTGGCATCGACACCCGTGGAGACAACCGTGCGGAGGTTAAACTGGCTAACGGTATATTCACGGGCCAGAACAGCTTTGACATTAAAGATGAATTCTCGGTCAACGAGTATGGTTGGGATACAGACGAGTTCTTCCCAGCTAAGTCTACGGCTAAGGCTCCCGTTACATACGGAGCGGCCGGCAGCGGACGAACAAACCTGCTGACAGGATACGGTAACACACAGTTGGTTCGGGCAGTGGGTACAGCATTGCAATACAACAGCTCTGGAACATGGCAAAATATCAGCGGCACATTTGCAAACACCGATTGGGGAGCGGCCAACTTTGATATCAACGGGCCTGTTCTGATCATGACGAATGGAACTGACACAGTCCGGTACTGGAACGGTTCAACACTCAGCACATTGTCAGCCGCACCTAAAGGAAAAGTAATCGCGGCCGACAACTTGCGGGTATTCATCTCCAACGTGCCTACAGATGAGTCGCAAGACCAGATCCATTATTGTAAGTTTCAAGACGCAACAGACTGGACAGCTGCAGAGAACAGTGGAATCGTGCAATATTATACTGCCAACGGCGGTGCAGTTACTGCGATGACCACGTTTGGTGGTGCTATATGGGTATTCAAAAAGGACGCCTTCGCCCTCATTTATCACACTGGGGATGCACGGGCGTTTTATCGTTTAGTCCCATCCAGTGACAATATAGGGTGCGTTAACCCGAAAACACTGGTGGATATGGGCTCTTTTCTGGCTTGGCTTGGACAGGATGATGTATATATCGGAGCGGCTGGCTCTGCTAATCGGATTGGTGAACCAGTGCGCACGTTCATCAGTCGGATTAATCAGGCTCAGCTTGCGAAATGCAGTGCTTTTACAGACGGGCTCCGGTATTACCTCAACTTGGTCATAGATAGCGCCACAGAGCCTAATATTCGATTGGTGTACGACACTCGGTTTAAGATATGGCAAGTGGCAAGTTTGAACGAACAATATGTATTTGGTACTCGCTTCAACACTGGTGTCTATGCTGGGAATGCAACAGGTACCACATACAGGTTGAACGCTGCAACAACAACCAGTGCATGGATGGTGGAGACGAAGGACTTCGACAAAGCTGAGGCGGAGAAAGAGTACAACGAGATCCACGCTCAGATGTACGCACCGACTGGCACCACGCTCAAGGTCGAGGTATCTACGGACCAAGGAAACACCTGGATACAGATCGGTGACCCGATTGTGGGTTCATCATCAGCACAGAACCAGAACATGATTGTACCTCTGGACATTGTGCCACTTTGCAACTGGATTCGTTTCCGCTTTTCGGGTACTGGACCGTTTCGGTTGTACGGATTCGAACGATACTTCAAAATCATGCCTGTGATGCATTAGGGAGGATATATATGAATGAGGAACAGAAACAACAAATGGTGAAACAACGCTTGCAACAGTATGAACAGCAAATATTTAGCTTAGAGATGGACAAGGTTGCCCTGGTAGCAGTCGAAGACACTGAGGGAGTAAAGAACATCGACATTCGAATTGAAGCCGTGAGAAAGGCACATAGCGCAGTAGCAGGGATGGTGTAACATGCCAATCCCTGATCTGAGTGGTGTCCCTCCGTGGGCTTCGTTTGATGATCATCAAAGTAAATTGAATGACATCGTTGCCAAGTACAACAACCTACTGGTTAACCTGGATTCACTCAATGTAGTTAGTCTAACGGCTGATCATATTGATGCCGGAACCATTGATGCCAACGTGGTAACCATCCGTTCTGATCTTAACGCTGGTGCTTTTGTAGAAATAAACGGTAATGGGATGCGGATAAACAACGGATCAAGAGATACATTCACCGCCGACATCAACGGTATGGTTACCATGACCGGGGCGACCATTCGCAACAACCTGGGCACAGGGTTCATCCAACTCAGTGACCAAGGTATGGCGATCAACAACGGATCGTACAATACGTTTACAGCGAACACTGCCGGATACGTAACGATGACGGGAGCATTGATTCAGAGCCAGACTGGGTATCCATACGTGATAATGGACCCGGGCAGTACATTGTTTGGTGCATACTCGGCTGCTAATAACTACTTGACTGTTCAGGCCTTGGGAGGGACTTCACAATCTCCGCAGGTATTAATAGCAGCGCCTAATGCGAATATGCAAATGTTTGTCTCGGGATTATCTGCATTCTTAGGAACAACAGGAGCGAATTTAAATTTAACTTCAAACCTAGATGTCATTATTCAGGGTAGAAATATTAAACTTACTCCTGACAACGGTAATTACGATGTTATTGTTCCTTTTGATCAATTCAAGGATGACGCTTCAGGAAGGACGCTGTATCAAGAATTACTTGGAAAAGCTACAAGCGGGAGTCAGACGGGACTTGGAGGGGCTGCAAATGGCGGTATCGCACCGGGAACTGTTTTACAGAAAGCAGACGGAGGAACAGTTACCTGGGTGGGTATATCCGCTCATACACATACCCAAAACTAGCAGGATATGCTATGATTGTGGCAAAATCTGACACAGGGGTGTGTGCAATGAAAAAACAGGTTAAAAATATCGGTTTGGTGCTCAGTGGCGTAGTGCTCGGGGTGACAATTTCGTTCTCAGGAGAGATCAGCGCAGCTACATCAAAGTTACTTGGTGGTAAAGTAGGCAAGGTCATGACAGTGACGTTAGATAATAAAAGCATCGGTGAAGCGCCAGTGATCGGAGGTACAAGTTATGTACCTGTCCGGACGGCTGCTAATTCACTGGGTCTGGAGGTTAAGGTGGACGGTAACGAAATTGAGTTAACAACTCCAGAAGAAAAATCTGATTCTGAGGTTACTTCTCCGGTGGCGGAGGAACCCACGGCTGTAGATGATGCGAAAATTAAAGAATTAGAAATAAAAATTGATAGAGTAAAAAGAAAGATAGCATCAAGCAAAACAGCGCTCGGTAACAGAGGTGTTGAATTGGAGGCAGCAAAAGATGTTGTGTCTGCTGGTTCAACAGGATTCGTAAGTGTCGTAGAAAGCTTGCAAAAAAGCTACGATGAGTCGGTAAAATACATTGCTGATCAGGAAAAAGAACTCGCTGATCTCGAAGCTCAATTGGCTGCGTTAGTGAAATAATATGAAAAGAATGATTGTAGTATTTTTGTTATCTGTTGCCTTACTTGTTATATTCGGATTATTAATATATCCAACTCCATATAAATACACGGAGTATATACTAGACAACGGTATTAAATTCCCTGTAAAGATCAACAGATTTACTGGAGAAACTTTAATTTATTCCGGAATGACCGGAGAATGGCTTCAAAAGTTACAAAAACAAACAAAAGGGACTCCATTCGGGGTCCTTTTTCTATTGCAAAGGAGGGAGTCCCATGGCATCACCATCTGGATACGGCAGCAACGTCCGACAAAGCTTGGTCAGCAACGGCGTGAGCAACAACGACATCGGATATAACAAAACAAACGGGTATGTCACAGTGAAGGGTCAGGACTTTTTGAAGCCATCTAAGGTCCTTGACGGTGTATCGTATGATACGCTGAGCAACTTCAACAATGCGTGGAACTCATATAACAAGTCGCAGACTCAGCCATCTACATCGGGTTACAGCACTACAGGAACCACGAGTACACCGAGTTATGTACCGCAGGGCATGACAAGCACTCGTGATGCACTTAACTCTTACGGAATCGACAACAGCCGCATCGGTTACAACAACGGCGCTACCACGGTGGATGGTCGATACTTTGGCACACCGTCAGTCAACTTGGGCGGCACCACATATTACGATCAGACAGGCTTCAACAATGCTTTGGGTAACTACCAAATCGGTGATATGAAGCAACAGATACTGGGCAACACACAGCTACCTGAGAATGCGTACACCGCTCAAATTGATGCCTTGATGAAGCAATTGAATCAGAGTGCTAACACTCAAAATGTTGATGCGTATGGGACTCCTGAATATGCGGCGTACCAAGCGCAGGCAGACCGCAGGGCGCAGGCTGGCACAAGAGCTGCGCAAGAAGCGCTTGGATCAGCAGGGTTCGGACGTTCTACCGCGCTGGGTGAGAGGGCGCAGGGCATTCAGAACGAACAGACTGAGTACTTGGATACGCAGGTTATCCCGATGATTCTGCAAAACGAGCGTGCCAAGCAACAGCAGGTATACGACAACCTTGCTAATTTGCTGAATCCACTTATGCAACAACAAGGATACACGGACCAACGTAGTCAACAGAACCTGCAGAACCAGTACAATGCACTGGGTATGCTCACATCTGAGCAACAACGAGGACTTGATAACAATAGAGCAGACGCATCCTTGACGGGAACATACTTAACACCAGAACAACAAAGTATGGTTAACTCCCTACTGAGTTTGAAACAGCAAGCTGAGACGAAGGGTATCACCAAAGATCAGCGCAACATATTGAGCAAGCAAGCTGACCAAATCAGATCACGCATGCAGGCGTCAGGAATTGATCCAACGCAATACGGGGCAAACGTTAACTTCAACACGGCATCTCAGAACACGCCGGGGCGTACTCTCCAAGGACAGCAGCTGGATATGCAGAAGCAGGATCAGCAGTTTAATCAAGGCATGCAGACTAGACAGCAAGACTTTACGGAGAAACAAACAGGCATCGACAATGACTTCCGTTCTGAGCAATTTGCATACGCCAAAGCTCGTGATGCAGTGGCAGATAGCCAATGGAGCCAGCAATTCAACCAAAACGCAACGCAATTCGGACTCAATTACGCACTTCAACAGTTGCAACAGCAGGACGATCAAGCGTACCGGAATGCGATGCTCAGCATTAACCAGGATGAAAACTCTCGTGCATGGCTTGGTCTTGGGAATACACCAGCAGCAGAGTACAACGGTATGAACGCTAATCAAGTGCTGAGTGCATTGCAGTCACAATACATCGACCCAACCACTGAGAAGTACGCTCCGCCTAAAGACGCAGCAACCCGAGAACAGATCTATCAGCAAGTCGCTGGATATGGTCTGCCTCAAGGTCAGGATGATCAGGTCATGCTCTCCATGGGACTGACCACGAAAGAGATTCAGGAATTCGACAAGAAGTATATTCAACCATCAACCGGAACAGGAGCAGCTTCAGCGGGAAAGTAGCCAGCCCCACATCCATTGGGACTGGTGGGGCCCTTTCCTACAATAATTATTACAAAGCAGTGAAGGACGCAAAGGCCAACCCGAATAACTACGCTACAGCAAGTGCTGCGGTTAGTAACGCCATTAAAACATTGGGATACCCAGATAGCTGGTTACAGCCCGCCCTTGAGTTGGTAGCTAGGGAATCCAGTTTTAACTCGAATGCGAAGAATCCTAAATCTACCGCAGCCGGGTTATTTCAGTTTCTGGACAGTACCAGAAAGAATTATGGCGGTAGCTCAGTAAACTGGAGTGATCCAAATCAGCAAGCGTTACAGGGGTTGAAATATGTAAAAGATCGCTACGGCGACCCGGTTAAAGCACTGCAATTCTGGGACAAAAACAAATGGTATTAAGGAGGTAGGCGCATGGCGACGAGGCTTGAACAGTTTTCTGAGGATCAACGCAAGAAGGCAATGCAAATACGTGAATCAGCAATGAACGGAACGCTTAACTTACAACAGCCAAGCGCTCCAATTAACCCGCGAACACAGGCGGTTCAGAATTATTTCGCCAGTCAGAAGTCCATGAACGATCTGAAATCAGCCTTGCCGCCTGCGCTTACTCAACCCGGTTCAGACATTTACATGAATTCGACGCTGGGTAGATCACTTGCAGGTAATCCGCAGGCAATTAATACGTACCAGCAAGCAACGGGCGTAAATCCATCGCCTATCCCACCACAACCGAGTCAGTATGAGATTAATAAACAAAAGATAGCTGATAGCGCGGCTAAAAGTTCCTTTGCGAATTTCGTATCTCCATTCTCCAATCTGATGAATGATATCACCTACGGTAACCCTGTGGGTGGTTTCGTCACTCGGGCAGTCGGTACAGGCGGTGGTATGTTGCTCGGTACGCCTTCGATGGCGCCGGGGTCAACTGGCAACGCTACAGCGGACAGAGTGGCAGACATTACTGGTATTGCTGGTGGTATCCTTAGCGCTGGATTTAACCCCGCTGGCGGCGGCAACCTGATCACGGCACCTTGGAAAGCGGCCAACGGATTGATGGCTACCAGAGCAGGAAACAGCCTGACAAACTTGGTCGGTGGTGGTATCGGCAAGGTGTTGCCTCGCATTAGTCCGAATACAGCTAACCGAGTGGCAGAAACGGCCCTGCGCGGAGCTGCTACAGGCGCTATAAGCAACACAAGCATGGGTCTGATCCAAGGCCAGCACAGCAATAGCGATGTGCTGAGAAACGCCGCTCTAGGCGCTGGATTGGGTGCTGGCGGTGACTTGCTTATTGCAGGAGCTGGCGCAGGTATCCGGTCATTACTCTCGAAATCCAAAGGAGCACGACTCCCAGAAACAACGGGGCAACCGCTAAGCGAATCAGCTCCTCCAACACAGCGGTTAGATATCAACGAACCGCCAGTGAGTGTTGCTCAGAGAACGCCTGATACGTTACCAGCTCAGATGGATGTACCCACTCCAGCAGCACGACAAGCATCCGTTGTGCCTGACACAGTGACACCACAGCAACAAACGATCAAACAAGTGGATACAGCAACGAATATTAGCCCAACAGTTAACCCAAGAACAGAAGCGGTACGCAAGTTCCAAGCAACTCAGCAGGCGCCGGCAGCACCGGACGACTTCCTTAAATCCCGTCCCGGCCGCGAAACTTCTGCTCCAATCTCACCGGAACCAACGCCAACATTAAATCGTGTAGAGCAGGAAGCGGCGCAAGTGGTGGACACTGTACAGAAATCCCGTGTACGCGACCGTGTTTATGACCTGCTGGATTCAGCTGAACAGGCAGCCCGTGAACGTATCGCCAAGCGCAGGGGCAACATCAACTCCAACCCGTTGCCTGAATGGGGAGACTACGCCATTATCGGCGCGGCTAAGATGGGTAAAGGCACCATCAAGTTCAGCGACTGGACAGAGGAAATGGTCAAGGATCTGGGCGAACAGTTCCGTCCGAGTGCCGAGAAGGTATATCAGCAAGCCAAAGAAGAATTGCGGAGACAAGAAAGACTTGCTACCAAAGAGGGTCAGGCTGCTAAGGCGTTTAACGAGAGTGGCGCAGGTAATGCAGAGACATTCAGCGGTAAAGTAAGCAGAGGTAGCCGCAAGAAAAAGACCACATCGTTTGAAAAGAAATGGGAACGGGTGCGTACTCAGTTCGTTGATGAGACAGCACCACTCGAAGGACTTGAGAAGCGCGTAACAGGCAAGGTGGATAGCGCAGAGAACAGTCTCTATAAGATGGCAAGGCTGTTCAAGGGAACGCCTGAGAAGGCTAACCAAGTGGTCAAAGACAAGCTGGCACCGCTCATTAATCAGGTGGAGAAAGCGGGATACTCTGCAGACGAACTGGGTGACTATGCAGTTGCTGTGCATGCCAGAGATATCAACGCTGCCGGCATGAAGTCAGGCTTCACCAATGCAGAGATTGCAGCGGTAATCCGGAAGTACGAAAACACCGAACTGGAAGCAGCACGGCAAGGACTGGTGCAACTGAACAAGGACATGATGAAGGAACTGGTAGATAGCGGCGTTGTAAGCCAGCAGCTTGCCGATGTGCTTGCAGACCGATGGAAGAATTACATCCCAATGTTCCGGGTTTTCGATGAAACCGCTGAGGGATTTGGCGGCAGTGTCTCCCAGGCATTGGCGAATGTGGCGAGTCCGATTAAAACGTTGAAAGGCTCCGAACGTAACGTGGATGATCCACTGATTAACATGGTGAAGAACATCTTCCAGAGCATCAATGCGGCAGAGCGGAATAAGGTAGCGTCACAACTGAAGCGCCTGTCTGATATCGACACAGAGGCTAACTTCATCCGTCAACTGGACCCGGACGAGAAGGTCGGAAGTAAGAACGTGGTGAATGTACGAGTTAATGGCGAGAACGTCAAGTATGAGGTGGAGCCTGAGGTATACCGCGCCATGTTAAATCTGGACAAAGAGTCATCCAATATGCTGATGAACATCCTATCCAAGCCTGCATCCCTGCTCCGTGCTGGGGCTACACTTACACCAGAGTTCTCATTGCGGAACCCAATGCGTGACGTATTGCAAGCGTATGTAACCAGTAACAGCGGGTTTAATCCGATTACAGACTTTACAGCAGGGTTGATTCAGTCCATCAAAAAAGGTCCGCTGTACAAAGAATGGATCAATGAACTGGGTTCATACGGCAACGTCCTATCAATGGACCGTGAGGTGCACAAAAAGGCTCTGCAAAGCGTATTGAAAGAGAAGCCGGGTAAGAAATTTGTAAATGTGCTCACAGGCAAAGCCTTCATTAATGTGTTGAGAGCGATCACGGATACCACAGAGTCTGCTACCAAAGTAGGTGAGTATCGTGCGGCACTACGCAAAGGCGTGAGTAAGCAAGAGGCGGCGTATCGATCCCGTGACCTTATGGACTTTGCTCGTTCTGGTTCAAGCGTACGGCAGGCAAACAAAATCATCGCGTTCTTGAATGCTAACATTCAGGGTAAGTCGAAACTGTATCGTTCAATTAAAGAGAATTGGGCGGGTACCACGGCACGGATGTTTGCTGCTACAACGCTACCGACAGTGGCAATTATTGCTGCTAACCGTCAATTTGCGAATGAAACGCAGAAACAAACGATATCCGATGCCCCTGACTGGATGCGTGACACGTTCTGGCTAATGGCTATTCCAGGTACAGACATGGTGGCCCGGATACCAAAGCCGTTTGATATCGCGCCAATCTTCGCCAATCTGCCAGAGCGTGCTGCACAATTCGTACTGGATAAAGATCCGGACGCCTTTGATGGATTCGTTCGTCGTACATTCAGTGATGCAGCACTGCCGGTTCAGATCACTGGATTGTGGCCGTTTATCGAAGGCATGTCTAATTACTCATTCTTCCGCGAGGGAGCAATTATTCCACAGCGTGAACAGGGTTTGAAGTATAAAGATCAGTATGACCCCACACGGACCACAGAAGTGGCGAAGCTACTGGCTGGAATCATGTCCAAGGCAACCGGAGAGAAAGGTATGTTGAAGAATTTTTCATCTCCGCGAATTATGGATAATACCATTCAGGGACTGACAGCTGGGCTCGGAACATACGCCACATCAGCAATCGATACAATCCTAAAAGGTGTGGGTGCCGTTGATCGGCCAGCAAGCCCAGAGAAGAGACTGGAGCAGAAGCCGTTTGCAAAAGCATTTTTGGTTGATCCGTTGCAATCTACCAAAGGAACTGATCAGTTATACACGCGCAAAAAGGAACTATCTGATGAAAAAGCTTCCGCAAAACTCAACGGGACCACCTTTGATAAGGCGCTTGAGCTTAAACAATTGGAGAATGCAGCAGACATGATGAGCAAGATTAATAAGCAGATCCGCACCATAGAGGGCGATGTAAACCTGACTGCTAAACAGAAGCGCGATCAGATCGAACCGTTGCTTGCGAGACGTAATGAAATATCCCGAAATGCCATGCAAAAGTAAGCTAAAACCGTGTTATATGTGGTATAATTAACTTGTATCGCATAACCGCATACACCCTAAAAAGGACTCTGGGAAATCATCCCGGGTCCTTTTACTATTTGAGGTGACAATATGATAGAAATGGACGAAGACGAGTACCAGGAGTCGGTCGTATCTGACGACACCCTGCACCTTGTATCTATATTCTGTGGTCCCGAAGTAAGGGACAAGTTACTCTATCGGAGAGTGGACGATGTACGACTTCATAGTGGATTTGATTCACACATTATTCAAGAACGGCCTGACCCTAAGCTCATTGGGTGCGGTCGTTTTTTTGATCCTAAAACAGCGAAAAATGAAGGCTCAGCTACGGAAATTCCTGCCCTGGATGTTCCAGGATGACAACGAAATCAAGGCATACATGGCGAATCAGATCGTCATCATGAAGAACCAAGAAATCATTATGAAGGGACTGGGATTGGAACCATGTGTGATCACTTTGAACGAAAAACCGCAGGAAAGAGTGAGACATTCAAACGGTTTTTACTTATCATCCTGGGCGACGAGTATCTATGCCCAGCTTGCAAACAAATACACTATACGGAGGTACTCAAAGATGGCAAAAAAAATCAAAGTTAAGGGCGATGCAGGTCATGGCGCTTCAGATCCGGGAGCCATTGGACCAACAGGCAAGAAGGAAAAGGACTTCAACCTGACTATGGCGCTTAAACTGGAAGAGTTGTTTAAGAATCATCCAAGTATTGACTTCAGTCTAACCAGACGCACAGACGTTTTTCTTGAGTTGAAACAACGCGTAAAGATTGCTAATAGTCAACCTGCAGATCTGTTCATCTCTATTCATGCCAATGCCGCTTCATCTTCCGCCAATGGTACAGAGACATTTTATAACCGCACCACAAGCGCACCGCTTGCTGGAGTGATCCAGCGGCACATGCAGGCTGCCACAGGGTTCAAAGATCGCGGCGCACGTTACGGGAACTTTGCAGTAATCCGTGACACTAAGATGGACGCAGTGCTGCTGGAAGTTGGGTTCATTAGCAATCCGGAGGAAGAAAAGAAACTGTTTCAAGATGACTTCCAGAACCGTGTAGCCTTGGCGATTGCTCAAGGGATCTGCGAATACTTAGGCGTTCCCTTCGACATTCAAACGCCAACATTACCCGGACAGGAACCGGTGAAAGCCACACCGTACCCGGAAATGAGTGTTACTGTCCATACGGCTGCCGGTTCGACGTATACCGGATACAATGTTAAAGACACAACTTGGGTACCATCCAGACCGATCGGTGAGCTGATTGGTGGTCGTATTGGCTACACCAAAGGCAAAGTAACGATCAACGGTGAAGCAGTAGAAACAATGAATATTAATGGCGTGGGATACGTAACGGCCCGGGATCTGACCAAGCTGCTGGGCGCACGGATTTTCTGGGATAAGGCTACACCGAGCAAAGTAGAAATCTACCCTAAAAATTAAGGAGCGATCAGACATGATGAAAGATATTATGGAGCAAGCACAACCGTATATTATTAGTATTGTGACGGCACTCATTGGTATTTTAGCTACTATTATAACTGGATCTATCAAGAAGGCTCAGGGTAAGGCTGAAGCGTACTACAATGCACACACGAACGAAAAGGACCGCGAGTTGCTGCACAAGATTGGTATGGAAGCTTTTTCGTGGGCACAAACAGTTTACCGCGAGTATGAAGGTGACCGTAAGCTGCAAGAGGCATATTCGTACGCTAGTGAAAAGCTAGCTAATCTTGGCGTGGAAATGTCCGGTGACGAGATCCGGGCAGCTATCGAAAAAGCAGTAGTAGATTACAACGCGAAGAAAGCTGGTGGGAAGATTGCCAGCTAAGAGGAGAGGCCCTGCTATTGCGGCAGGGTCTTTTTGCTTTATAATGGGATAAAACGAACGGAGGTTCCCTATGCCACTACCTATATCGCCTTTCCCGCTCAAGATCGCAGCTGAGATCGCTGCTTACTATCGAGACCGCGGATATTGGGCATCTTGTACGCCGGAGGACATCATGCGACTGGCAGACTCATATGATGAGTTGCATGTCTGGGAACAGAACGTCTGGGCGTACTATAAGAAGGAGGATCGTTACTTCAGCTTAGATGAGGTAACAAATCCGCAAGATGGACAATTTGCCGTCATCGTCATGGGGCAGAAACGGATTATACGCTACAAGTATCAAAATGGAGAATGGGTGTATATGCAGGACGAATTGACGAGTTGAAGTTATAATTAGTGAAGGAGGTGAGACGATGAGAAACATTGCAGCTCAATACATATATTTCGATGGACCAAAGAAGATTGAAAAGGCCATCTTAATGCAAACGGAATTAACAGATGATACAGAGGTAGAAAAATTAATTCAGCAGGAAGCTGAGAAAATTGCGAATACGACAGTTAAGATTATGGAGATTCGCGAAGCTTAACCAGAATGCGCCCACCAATTGGTTGGGTGTTTTTTTGTTATGTGTACCATATTGTATTGGATGGATCTTTGTCTACAGGGCATGCGAATACCATCTCGGACATGATTAGCAGACTCGAAACGATGGTGCTCAGTGGTGCAGATCTTCCCATTGCGGTTGTAAGGCAGCAGATTAGTTCAGCAATCGATATTTTTGTACATCTATCTCGGCTGCGAGACCGCTCACGGCGGGTGACAGAGATTAGTGAAGTGATTGGTATGCAGAACGGTGAGGTTATGCTGAATCCACTGTTTCGTTTCCAGGAACAAGAAGAGCGTGAAGGCAAAATTATTGGCGGGTTAGTGCAGGTTGGAAAGTTGAATCAGGTGGATAAAATTCAGATGGCTGGGCTTGGGGAATGGCTGGATGAATACATAGAACAATATAGTGTTGAAACAGATACATCAGATAACAACGTGAATTAAAGTTATTGGAAGGTGATTACTGTTGGGTGAAGCCAGACAGATGTTGACGGATTACACCGTATATACGCTTTCCCGGAGACAGCGAATGGTCTGTATGCTGATTAGTGGTCTGCTGTTTTTTGGCATCGGAATTCTATTCTACCATCACTGGTTAGCTGGAGCGATCCTGGCTGCGGGTTGCATATGGGTGCCAAAACATTGGACTAAAGTGCTGTTGGAACGAAAAAGAATGACACTCAGTTTACATTTTAAGCAAGCGTTATATGCATTATCTTCGGCACTGGCCGCAGGAAAATCGGTGGAAAATGGATTCAAGGAATCTGTAGAGGATCTGCGGATGTTGAACCCGGAAGCGGATACCGATCTGATTCGTGAGTTCACGATATTGCGGACACGGATGGAGTATGGACAACCAATCGAAGAGGCGCTACAGGATTTTTCGGATCGGGCGCAGATTGAAGATATTACGAACTTTGCAGATGTGTTCATTACGTGCAAACGAACTGGCGGGGATCTGGTTGAGGTTGTGCGTCGTACCTCTGCGGTGATTGGTGAGAAGCTGGATATTCAGCAGGATATTATGGTCGCGGTATCGCAGAAAAAGTTCGAATCAAAGGTGATGTTTGCCGCTCCATTTATTTTTCTGATATTCCTCAATCTGACCGCCAAGGACTTTATGGAGCCGTTATATAGCGGGATGGGGTACCTCATCTCAAGTGGTGCTTTGGCAGTACTCGCCTGCTGTTATCTGTGGATTAATCGCATTATGGATATCAAAGTATAAGGAGCTGAAACGATGCTGCTTCCCGTTATAGTCGCAGGGATGCTCGGAGCGGGATGGCTGGTGCTGGATCGAACCCGGGGGCAGACCTATAAGCATCTGCGCAAGCTGGATATGGAAGGATTACGACTGAAAAAATTGCATGGTCCCTTCCTGTTTATATTGGACAAGTTTGAGATTGGACGCAGATTGCCTGTGCTCATGTTTCGAATGCAACATGCCATTCAGAAAATGTATGGCATACAGCACAGTGGAGAGAAAACGATGCTTTATTGCGCTGAAATGTTGACCTATACATGGCTCATGCTGCTGGTGGGCTGCCTGTTATCACTCGTTGGAGATATGGGCATCGGAGGTATGGTAGGTGGGCTCGCGCTCGGTGCAGCGTTACCTTTTGCGCTCTACAAAGACATCAATACAAAGGTGCAGCGAAGAGACCAGGATATTCTTATGGAACTGCCTGAGCTGCTGAACCGAATTGTACTGCTGGTTGGCGCAGGGGAGACCGTGCAACGTACCATCGTTCACTGTGTGACAAGCCAGGGGGTACGGAATCATCCGTTATACAACGAACTCAGAAAGACAGTGGAAGATTGGAATAATGGTTATTCGTTTCAACAATCATTTGAACAGTTCAGTCGCCGCTGCGGTGTACAGGAAGTGACGATTTTTACGACAACAGTGCTACTGAATTTCCGACGTGGGGGAGGTGACTTTGTATTGGCGCTGCGGGATCTGTCACATGTGTTGTGGGAGAAACGCAAGGCTGTCAGTCGGGCGAAGGGAGAACAGGCTTCTTCCAAACTGGTGTTTCCGATGGTACTGATCTTTTTTACGATTGTGGTCATGATCGGGGCACCTGCTTTTATGATGATGAATATGTAGGAGGAATTGGGATGATGGAAGTGTTAAAAAACAAGGTAAGTGCATTTTGGAAAGAAGAGGACGGACTCGGCACGTTGGAGCTGATTCTGATTATCGGGGTTATTATCATTATTGCTTTGATTTTTAAAGACCAAATTAAAAAATTGGTAGAAAGACTGTTAACTAATGTGAGTAATAAAAGTAATGAATTCTTCGAATAACAAGTTCAAAAAGGAAGAAGGGAGCTTCACCGTTGAAGCCTCCCTGATCTTCCCTGTCTTGCTGTTTATTCTTGTGTTATTGCTCTTTTTCACCATGTACATGTATCAAAAGACATTCCTGAATCAACATGCCTATGCCGCTTCCGAACGTGCAGCCTATAGCTGGGACAACAGCCACAAACAGGCGATGACAGGTGAATATGTTGCTGGAGAACATGACAATCTGTACTGGAGACTGACGGATGATCGTATGCTTGGAGCGCTGTTTGGCTGGGCGGGAGCTGATAATCAGGTTAGCGTTTCTATACCTGCTGGTGAAGGCGGCAATCTCTCGGAACAGAAATTAGCACAAGCGGTGCAACATATGCCCTCAGCTATGAAAGGAACGATTGAGTATCAGAATTCACTAATTCAGCGGAAAGTAACAACCAAGCTGGAACAAGTAATTTCTTTGCCTCTTCCTTCTTTTTTGTTCGATTCAGGTAACCGTGTACTGACCCAGGGATCGTCTGCAGTTGTTGAACCGGTTGAATTCATTCGAACTGTAGATCTGGTCCGTTATTACGCAGCGAAGTTTAAAGGCAAAGGCGGAGAAGCCGCGAGTACTGCTGCGGAAGCAGGACAGGCTGTGCAGCATTTTGGCAAAAGCAAAAAGTGAGTAAAGGAGGAGGGCGGAGCTGTTTAGAAAAAAAGACGGTGAGTTGGGAGCCGTAACCCTTTTTTTTATATTAATATTGGCTGGAGTTTATATGTTTGTAGCTATATTCATTGATTACGCTCGTATTGCTGCATTCAAGGTACAGACCGAACGAATGACTCATGCTGCGATGAGATCCGTCATGTCCGCCTATGACACATCACTCCGGGAGTATGGTTTATTCGGGTATGGCGACAGCAGTGGGGATGCAATTATGGCTAAAGTGTTGAACGATAGTGTGAAGCCTTCAGCTGTAAAAGATGGATTCCCCATTCTGGATATCCAGTGGGATACAACTACGCTGAGCATGGAGCGTGAACTGGGCAGATACGATATATTTAATCGCCAGATTCAGGAGGACATGAAGTATCGGGCTCCGGTTGATTTTACCCTTGAAGTGATCAATCGGTTTAAACCGATATCAGACGAGATGAAGGAAGCAGCACACACGGTAGACTTGCTGAAAAAATTACAGAAGTTATATGACAAACGTGAAGAACTACTGGACGAAGCCATTGCCAATCAGACGGAATCCGCGGAGAAGCTGAAGAATCTTCCAAAGTTAATTATGGACCCGCCTTCACAAGCTATCTATGAAGAAATGTTGGAAGAAACACCAGAGACAGCTGCCGAGGCGGCGGCACGTTATGCAGATTATCTTAATAAGAAACAGGCAGATGAGGGACTGCCGTTCAGAGAGCAACAATACATATTGGAACTGGCTCGTTATCGGACTGGTGTTGGTAATGTGGTGACAGGCATCAGCATGATCATACAGCTCGCGTTACAGGCCCATCAAACAAAGCTGGAGGAAGCACAGTCCAAAATCGAAGAAGCGCGCAAGATTAATGATGAAATGAAACGTGTGATCGAGGAGGGGGAGAACCGTTCACAGAATGCCAGCTATGACAACGTCGGCAACTCGAATCTGCCTGGGACGAGTCCTGCATCTACTGGATCAGGTAGTGATGCTAAAAGCACACGTTCCCTCGCCTCGGAGCTTGTAAGGGCGGATAGCCTATTTGATCAGTTGAAAGCACGTGTGGTTTCACAGAATTCGGACTTCTCTAACGTCAGAAGAGACAACATGGAGTTGAATAATCAGCTTCGCAGCGTTACGGGAATGAGTGGAGTTCCGATTAAACCGGCGGTCAGACAGGCAAGTCAGGTTACGGAACGATATATAAACACCTATTTACGTAGCGGTCCTGCCAATCTCATCCTGCAAAGTAAGCAGCAGCTGGAAAGTGGTCGTGGGTCGGATGCCCAGCGCAAAGCGAATGACAAAGAATCCAAAGGGAAATTGAAGGAAGTCAAACGAATCTTGTCGCAGATTCAGAATGGAAGTTCGGGTTCCATGGACGCTTTCAAACAGTTGGAGGAGTATTACAACGCTAATATTGCTTTTAATGAGGCTAGTCGTGAGGAATCCAAAAAGGCAGAGATTGCTGGTGATCCCTATGACTCTGGTGGCGATGCCATGAAGGGAATGGACAGTTTGTTTGGCGGGATGTCCGGTCTGCTGGACAGTCTTGGCGACGAATTATTTCAGAATGAGTATGCTCTAGCCTATTTCAATTCCATGGACTTTGGTCAGTTATTTACCTGGACTGAAGGTGGTGGAAATGCTGGTGAAGTCTTCAAACTGGAGAATCAGGAACTGGAGTATATCGTTTATGGGTTTCATAATCCATCGGGTAACATTGCTGCGGCATATGCGGAGATATTTGGGATGCGGCTGGCTATTCGAACCGCAGAAGGGTTAATTGAGCACAGCAAGCTTGGGAACCCACTTCTGGTATTATCGGCGGCAATCTTATACGGGATTACAAACGCCATCGCGGATATGGTGAAACTAGCAAAAGAGGGCAGTGTCGAATTGTCCAAGTATATCAAAGTCAAACTGACGTATAGGGACCATCTCCGATTGTTCCTATTGATGCATAGTAACAATGAACGCAAAATGTCCAGAATGCTGGCGCTAATTCGATTGAATACTGGTGTGAATCCAGATGAGAAACAGACGTATGCTTCGGGTAACATGCGTAGTAGCATCAAGATGTGGTTTTTACCAGGGGTGGTTAGAAGCATAGGTGCAGTTATGGGTAGTGAGGATCAGGTTGAAGATGGGCGATTTTTCATTGAGCGGAAGGCGGATTATTCCTATTGAATAATCAGGATCGTTTCGGTGGAGGGATTATGAATAAGCAGCAACATTATGAAAAAGAAAGCGCACAAATGCAGATTCGTTTAACAAGAATAATCAGATTGCAGCGTTTGAAGTCTCTCAAAAAGCAGATATGTTCTTCGAAAAAGGAACAGGGTAGCATGGTTCTGGAAGCCTCACTAGTGTTACCTGTCTTCCTGTTCTTTATCATGTTTCTCATCTTCATAGTGCAAATGACTCTAATCTCCACAGCGTTACAGAGCACGGCGGGTGAAGCGGTGAAGCAGTTATCAACGAAAATATATCCCGTTTCCCTGGCATTCACACCTTCTGATTCTGCCGGCGGAGAAGGTTCTGGAGGGGGGTGGAAGATACCAGAGTTATCTCTGACGGAATGGGCAGAAGGTTATGCTTCTTCTCTGCCCGAGCCATTAAGTGATTGGGTACGTTCAGCGGCGGCCAGTGGTGAACAACCACTACAGGAGATCAAAACATCCGTTTTGGAAACCGTTCTTGATCCCACGGTAAAACCGCTGCTTCAACCATTTATCGAACCAACGCTGCTGAATATGGAACGTGTTCATGTGAATGGTATTTCAATACCTGATCTCAAAAACAAAACAAATCCATATTTCCGACTTGAACTGAGTTATGAATTGCCTATAAAAGTCCCCTTTCTCAGTAAACCGTTACGGATTCAGGCTGCTGCGGCAGAACGGGCATGGATTGGAGATACCGGAGAAGGATCAAATGGCAGCGCAGGAGACGGGGATACTGCGGGTTCAGCAACGGTACTGTCGAAGCCTGACCCGGCATACATAGGCAACAATGCAACGATCAAGGTGAAGGTAGAACCAGGGGCGACAGCCAACTTAACGATATTTTACAAGTCAGGTGAAAGTTCTGCGAAGCACATCGGCTGGGCTACCGCAGATGAGAATGGAATTATTGAATGGAAGTGGTTTGTTGGTACTCGGACAACAGAAGGAACATGGAGTTTTGTTGTCGAGACAGGGGACGGTGCCAAGACGGAGACTACGTTTACGGTAGCCTCCAGAAAATAAGGAAGGGGATGATGGAGGTGGAGTGGTTTTACATTGCCTGTGGCATATACGTCATTGCAGCTTTTATTACAGATATTCGTTCCATGAAAATTCCAAATCGATTGACTTTACCCGTGACTGCCGCTGGCGTATTAGCCCATATCATATGGGGAGGTTGGGATGGTTTCTTGTTCTCAGCCGCTGGATTTGCAGCAGGTTTTGGCATTTTGTTTCTGGTGTATGCGATTGGGGCGGTAGGAGCAGGAGATGTGAAATTGTTTGGTGGGATTGGCGCATGGACGGGACTTGCTTTTGGCATTCATGTCATTATTTACTCCGTTTTGTACGCGGGCGCAATTGGTTTAGTGATACTTCTATTCCGTAAAGATTCAGCGAAACGAATTCGAGGCATGGCAGGTAGTCTTGCAGGTTTTTTCATGCTCGGTTCGCTCAAGCTGGTAAATAAAGAGAAGACATTGAAGTTTCCATTTATGCTTGCCGTCTTGCCCGGGTTTATCACGGTCCTTGTCTCAGGACTTTTCCCTTGATATCAGGAGTCTGGAAAACGTTAAGATAACAGTGATCGAAAATAGCACTGCGATTGGAGTGGAAGAGTGTGGTGTATTGTAACTCAACTTATATCAACTAATATTTTTTACACGAGAACGGAGAGGACGGAAAAAACAAGAAGAAGCGGAGCTAAAAGCTTTCTGAAAGAAAGCTGCATCGGAAGCATATACTTCGCCTTTATCCCGGGATTTTCCCCTTTACAAAGGGAATCAAGAAATCTGGGGATAACAGCGATCGGAAGGTTGTTCCGTCATCGAAGTTTCAGTGTAAACATTCTTTAGTTGAACCTATACAGCAACGGAAAGAGAGGATTGGCATGTATGGATTAACGAGAGATTTTATTCGTAACGGCGGAGCGTTCATGGTTTTGGAGAAAGAGGACGGGTTACGAATGGAGGAATTGAGCCGGGTACAGATGGGGATGTTGTCGTCCAATCAGATTCCGCGACTTCTTCCTGTTCATATTCGGGAAGTCGATCGAAATGTAACTTTGCAGTACGACATATCAGGGTACAAGATGTTATCCCAGTTGTTAAAGTCAAGCAAAATCAAATTGCGTGTTTTGTATGGTTTGTTGTTCCAACTAGCTGATGCCCTCACGGAATGCCGGCAATATATGCTGGAGCCTCGTAAATTATTGATCCAGGAAGAGTACTTATTCATCAACGGTTCATTCGAACAGGGTGAACTTGGGATGGTATATGTACCAATCGTGGATACGGTTGAAGTTGATCCGACACCTCGGCAATTTCGTGAGCTGGTGATCAGGCTGATGGCAAATGTACAGGAACTGCAGGGAGAAGGCATTCAGCGTGTTCTGCATTTATGTGACAACGAGCGCTGGGATATCAGACAGTTGCGCGAGCTTCTGCTGGAATTATACGCTGACGAGCAAGAGAATGGAGGAGGCGCAGCATTTCTCTCGTCCAGAACTTCGGAAATACCCAATGATTCAAGAGGTGATCTTCATTCGTCGATTTCTGAGCGAGAGAGCAGGCTAGCCACTGGTTCTTCTCGGTCATATCAACCCGGTCCTCCCGTTCAAAATGCTGGTGTGGGGCCGCAACTAAATTTCCGTCAGCCGCAGAAAACGAGTGAATCCGAGGTTGAAGACATTCCGGTGAGATCTCGAACCTTTCTAGGCAGGCGATCACCTGAGCAATCTTCATTAGAGAGCTCAAACAACATGGATCAGGGACGAAGTAACCCGTATGATTCGCTAGAGCGTGTTGATATGGAGGTGGAAGAAAAGCCTGGTTCTTCAAAAGTAACCTATATCATATTGGGCTGCATGGTTGCCATGGCATTGGTATGGAGATTTATTTACATGGAGCAACCGGGACAGACGCAGATGATCCTGTGCATGGTACTCAGCCTTGGCTTGTTTGGTGTAGCAGGATGGACGTGGAAGCGTAAGGGAAGCACTCATAATGACTCAGAGAATAAGCGGTCTTTTTCATTCAGTTTAGTTAAGAACAAAGGCAAGCAAACGGAAGAGGACGAGGAACAATTTCAGGAAAGTTGGCGCTGGAATACAGCTGATAGGAAAGAGGAACGCATAAACCAAATGGTTGCATCTGCCTCAGAAGGTGGTAGCGAGCATTCCCGTTTTCAAAATTTGCATATGACACCTGAACACTCCGAACCATCGTTCGTTCAGCGCCATGTGGAAACGGTAGCTTCAACTTCAGAACTAATTCGACAGGATGCAATTGCGGAGGCAACCGTGAATTTGCAGAATCTGAGTGGAGGAATTGTTACAGTGGCAGGGCCGGTATTGCCATCATTTTATCTTGAACGAAGATCTGGCACCGGTGACCAACATGAACGGATGGATGTGCAAGGAGCATCTTTTGTCATCGGAAGATCAGCAGACATGGTTCAGTGGGTGGACACAGCGACCGGTGTGTCCCGTGCTCATGTGGAATTGAGCCGGAACAAATCGGGCTATGTCATTAAGGATCTGGGTTCAGTGAATGGGACCATTCTTCAGGGCAATATTCTTGCTCCTTATAAGGAGTATCCCTTGGTGGATGGAGATACATTTAAACTTGCGGAATCAGTCTACACTTATCGGTCGGTCGGATAAGACATAGTTCAATCAGTCAGATAAGCCGCGGTGCTTCAGATCTTCCAGTGCCTGGGTTAAGGTAGGGAAAGTGAATTGGAATCCGTGATCGAGTGCTTTTTGCGGAATGACTCTCTGTCCCTGAAGCAGAACAACGGATAGTTCACCAACTAAGGTTTTAATTAAGAAGCTGGGTACCGGGAACCAGTGAGGGCGATGATACACTTCACCGACCGTACGACCGAATTCATCATTGGTAACAGGATTTGGTGAGGAAGCATTGACCGGACCTGACACTTGTTTATTATGAATGCTAAAATCAATGAGTCTTACGATATCCATAATGTGAATCCAGCTAGTCCATTGCTTGCCACTGCCGATCTTGCCACCAACACCCAGCATATAAGGCAGTTTCATCAATGGAAAGGCACCTCTTTTATGTCCGAGAACCAGACTTACCCGGATTTTAACGAGTCTGACATTTTTGATTGCATCTGCAGCAACTTCCCATTGTTCCGAGACCCGGGACGGGAAATTCATGGATTTTTGCGGACTGCTCTCGTCAAAGGTTTCGGTAGGGGAGGTTCCATAGATGGCCATGGCAGAAGCTTGAACTACCACTTCCGGCTTTTGCTCCAGGGTTTCTACCAATCGGGCTACCCGCGCTACGGTCGTTACTCGGGATTCAACAATCTCCAGCTTTGCCTTGGTTGTCCAGCGTTGATTCAGCGTTTCTCCAGCAAGGTTAACGAGAGCGTCCATACCTTCCAGCAAGTGAGGTTGTTCTTCGACTTGCTCCCATGATATATATGTAAGATTTTTACTTGGATTATGCAGGTCAGGCAGTTTTCGTGTAATAACTTTCACATGGTGCCCGGCTTGCAGCCAGTAATCTACAAGTGCTCCTCCCACAAATCCAGTACCTCCACAAATGGCAATTTTCATATCAAACATCCTCTCTGTATTTTCACTGCCCTGATATACACCCATGAATCGACAAACAGCCCCGTACGGTAAGCAATGCCTGTTGGGAACGACTTACCTGACGGAGCATATCTGTAAATTAACCAAATCTATATGCCACTTAACTCATCTTTTATTTTATTTAATCAAATGTTGATAAGGGGAATAATCGATTTTGTTTTTCTCCAAAAATTTTACCAAAAACTTATTATCCCGCTTCGGTGTGGCAATAATGTATCCTTTAATGCAATGATCTCTTGATACTTCCGTGGCGTTGTCTTCGACTGCAATTTTACCGATCTCTGCAGCAATGGAATGTTTGGCAATGTCACGAAATGGCCCTGGCACAGGCTCCACAAGTTGATCCAAAAAAGCTTTGGCTTCATCTGTCCATAAGTGACGGCTGGCTTCAACCCAATAATTCTGCCAATCCAGTTTGGACTTTCCGTCCGCTTTTGGTAGCACTTTCAAAAACTTGCGCATCATGAAAAATCCACCGATACACATGCTGCCAAGCAATAAAAAAGTCCAGAATGCGATTGTATTCATAAACCAATTGCTGGGGGAACTGCTGGTCAGTATCATCGCGTAGGAGTCGAAAATCATTGCGGAGTCACCTCGGTTCATTGATTTTCACGGAAAGACGGATTCCGCCTACCCATGTTCCACATATTAGCTGTCAAAAATAGCCTCTATCCTGAATTATAGCGCATTTCTAGATTTATTTCGATAATCGCGTTAGAATAAGGGATAATTCAGATTAAGGGGGATCAATAATGCTGAAAATCGGCTCCCACGTGTCCTTTTCGGACAAGGGATTATTGAGTGCAACGAAGGAAGCGTCTACGTACGGTTCCAGTTCGTTTATGATATATACGGGTGCACCACAGAATACACGTCGCAAGCCAATTGAATCCATGTATATTGAAGAAGGCAAACTTGCCATGCAAGAGGGTGGAATGGAAGATATCGTTGTCCATGCACCGTACATTATTAATCTTGGCTCATACAAAGACAACACGTATAGACTCGCTGTAGATTTCCTTCAGGAAGAGATCCGTCGTACACATGCCATTGGTGTCAAAAACATCGTATTACATCCCGGCGCATTTACAGACAAAGATGCCCACTATGGGATCGGACGGATCGCAGAAGGGTTGAATGAAGTGCTGGAAGGTGTGAAAGAGACAGATGTGAACATCGCTCTGGAAACCATGGCTGGCAAAGGTACGGAAATGGGGCGCAGTTTCGAAGAAATCGCCCAGATTATCGAGAAAGTAACGTATAACGAGCGCCTGACCGTGTGTATGGATACATGCCACATTCATGATGCCGGATATGATATCGTTAATGATTTTGACGGTGTACTGGAACAATTCGATCGTACGGTAGGACTTGACCGCATTGCCGTAATGCATATTAATGATAGTAAGAATGCTGTGGGTGCGCACAAGGACCGTCATACTCCAATTGGTTCTGGCTGGATCGGGTTTGAGGCGATTAACCGCATCGTCAACCATGAGAAGCTTCAAGGACGTCCATTTATTCTGGAGACACCTTGGATTGGTAAAGAGGCCAAGACACAGCGTCCAATGTATGAGGTGGAGATTGCCCTGCTTCGTGGGGATGTTGCCGGTCGATTCGGCCAGGAATTCCTGACAGAAGTAGAACAGTTGCAACACTTTTTCAAAGGTAAAGAGATTGAGTCTCGTTCGTATATTCTGGATGTGTGGACGTTGCTCAAAAATGATGCCAAAGCCAAAAAGGCAGATCCGCGCGAACCACTGGAACGCCTCTATGACATGGTGGCTGAAGCTGCACTATTCCCGCATTTGAATGAAGAACAACTGAATCATCGCTTGATTGCATGGCTTGCGGGTTAATCCCGCAGGTCATGGCTTAATTGAAGGAGGAAGAATAACCCGATGGAGATCCACGCTAAACAAGTACGCCCTGATTCTAAAAACCGCGCCGATCGTGCGCGCATGCTTATTTCCTGTCCTGATGGTCCAGGAATTGTAGCTGCCGTCTCTCACTTCCTGCACCAGCATGGTGCGAACATTGTTCAGTCGGACCAGTACACAATGGACCCTGCTGGCGGCATGTTCTTTATGCGAATTGAGTTTGATCTTCCGCAATTGTTGGTCAATTTGCCGAAACTGGAAGCAGATTTTGCAGAAGTAGCAAGCCGTTTCCAAATGGAATGGACGTTATCTGCGGTTAGCCGCAAGAAGAAACTGGCTATCTTTGTATCCAAAGAAGATCATTGTCTGGTTGAATTGTTGTGGCAATGGCAGGCAGGCGACCTGGATGCTGATATTGCTCTTGTGGTCAGCAACCATCTGGACATGAAGGACTACGTAGAATCATTTGGCATTCCATATCATCATATTCCGGTAACAGCAGATACGAAGAAAGAAGCGGAACAGCGCCAGCTGGACGTCATTGGCAATGATGTGGATGTGATCATTTTGGCTCGTTACATGCAGATTATCTCTCCGATGTTCATTGAGCATTACCGCAATCGAATCATTAATATTCACCATTCGTTCCTGCCAGCCTTTGTGGGTGGTAAACCGTATGCGCAGGCGTACAACCGCGGTGTCAAAATTATCGGTGCGACAGCGCACTATGTTACGGAAGAACTGGATGGCGGACCAATTATCGAACAGGACGTGCAGCGTGTAAGCCACGGGGACGATGTAACCGAGCTGAAGCGTATTGGACGTACCATTGAGCGTGTTGTGCTTGCACGTGCCGTGAAATGGCATGTCGAAGACCGTGTTCTTGTTCACGAAAATAAAACCGTTGTATTTTAAGCTCACGCTTTAATACTGTGCAAGGTTGATTCGGAACCACGTAATAGACTAACAAAAAAGCGACCCCAATTCGTTTACGAAACGGGAGTCGCTTTTTTTGTTGTGTTGATATACTTTCCGCACAAGCCAAGCATAATACCGAATAGCAGATGTCCTACAATCCAGTAGAGGATGGCGGACACATCGTACAAGTCTGGCACACGTGATGACAATTGAGAGAGTGGAATGTAGAGCAGGGATGAGGCGGCACCAAGCAAAATTCCTTTGAACATGGGACGCCCTGTGCGCCGTACCCACCACACATAGAGGATGCCGATCACAACGGACACAACTAGATGCAGAGAAATTTCAATGATTTCGGGTAAGGTTGGTGGAAGACCAGACACAAAATCAATATTCAACAGCAGAGTATATACTTGTTCACCAGTGTTGGCCTGAATCATTTTGAGGAAAAATCCCAGGACAAATCCTGAGAGAATTCCCGTTAAAATACCGGATAACCAGGGTAATGAGTGTTTTACCGATGTTGATGGGTGAGCAACAGGATCTGGCATGATTGCGACCTCCTATGATTGACGCGTGTACATCTGAAAAGTAAACCACAGCCCGATTTTCGAATCCATATTAAGGAACATTATATGTGAATTGAGGATGAATATCTAAAAAATGCATGGTTTTCAGGTTAAAGGTTATACTTCATGCGATGGATTTGCGAGGCTCCTAAAGTCTGCTTTTGGAATTTAGTACCTTGTACAGTACGATTTTTGCTTGATAGGCCAAGGAATATTCATCACAAACAACCGATTTTTCACGAACTTCTGAAAGAAGGTTATGGAAAAGCTTCACGCCAAGTGATACAATACAAAAGTGAATAAGTCAAAATGAAACACTCAAGCGGATTCACTTATTGTGAAATTCGGTTTGCTTGTATGATGAGAGGGATTCGCTTGCGCACCCGACTTATCTAAAGACATGAGGAGGACAAACCATGACTGACAAGAACGAAGCGATTCAAAAGGACGAGAATACTACAATCGACAACCTGTCGATTACGACCGTACGTACTTTGGCGATTGATGCAATTGAGAAGGCAAATTCCGGACATCCGGGCATGCCTATGGGCTCCGCTCCAATGGGGTACCAACTTTTTGCAAAAACGATGACTCATAACCCGGACCACCCAACTTGGGTTAACCGGGACCGTTTTGTCCTGTCTGCAGGACACGGCTCCATGTTGCTGTACAGCTTGCTGCACCTAAGCGGATATGATCTTCCAATGGAAGAACTGAAACAGTTCCGTCAATGGGGAAGCAAAACTCCGGGTCACCCGGAATTCGGACATACTGCAGGTGTTGATGCAACTACAGGCCCACTGGGTCAAGGTATTGCAATGGCTGTAGGTATGGCGATGGCTGAAGCTCAACTGGGCGCAACTTACAATAAAGACAAGTTCAACGTCGTTGACCACTACACTTACGCAATCTGTGGTGATGGTGACTTGATGGAAGGCGTTTCTCATGAATCAGCTTCCCTGGCTGGACGTTTGCACCTGGGCAAACTGATCATGTTGTTCGACTCCAATGACATCACGCTCGATGGTAAATTGGATCTGTCTTCTTCCGAAAGCATCGCGAAGCGTTTTGAAGCTTATGGCTGGCAAGTGCTGCGCGTTGAAGATGGTAACGATCTGCCTGCAATTGAAAAAGCAATTCAGGAAGGTCAAGCAGATACGCTGCGTCCTACACTGATCGAAGTTAAAACGGTTATCGGTTATGGTAGCCCGAACAAACAAGGTAAAGGCGGCCACGGCGGTACTCACGGATCTCCACTGGGTGCAGACGAAGCCAAATTGACTAAAGAGTATTACAAATGGGTTTATGAAGAAAACTTCCACGTACCAGCTGAAGTTCGCGATCACTTTGCACAAGTGAAAGATCGTGGTATCTCTGCTAACAAAGCTTGGGACGAGAAATTTGCCGAGTATAAAAAAGCTTTCCCTGAGCTGGCAGCTCAATTTGAAACAGCGATTAACGGCGACCTTCCAGAAGGTTGGGACCGTGATCTTCCTAAATATGCAGCAACAGACAAAGCCCTTTCCACTCGTGTAGCATCCGGTAACGCTCTGAACGGTCTGGCGCACAACGTGCCACAACTGACAGGTGGATCTGCTGACTTGGAAAGCTCCACAATGACTCACCTGAACAACCTGGAGAACTTCACACCTGAAGATTACTCCGGCCGTAACATCTACTTCGGTATCCGTGAATTCGGTATGGCTGGAGCAATGAACGGTATGGCACTGCACAGCGGTGTGAAAGTATTCGGAGGTACGTTCTTCGTATTTACCGATTACCTGCGTCCCGCTGTTCGTCTGGCTGCCCTGATGGGATTGCCTGTAACGTATGTTCTGACTCACGACAGTATCGCTGTTGGTGAAGACGGTCCTACGCACGAACCGATCGAGCAATTGGCATCCCTGCGTATCATTCCTAACCTGACGGTTATTCGTCCGGCTGATGGTAATGAAACTTCGGCTGCTTGGGCTTACGCGCTTGAGAACAAGAGCAACCCGGTTGCACTCGTACTCACTCGTCAAAACCTGCCGATCCTGGAAGGTACCGTTGAAGGTTCACGTGAGAACGTGAAACGTGGTGCTTATGTTGTCTCTGATGCAAAAGATGGCAAAGCGGTAGCACAAATCATCGCTACAGGTTCTGAAGTGCAATTGGCTGTTAAAGCTCAAGCAGCACTTGCAGAACAAGGCATCCAAGTTCGCGTAATCAGCATGCCAAGCTGGGATCTGTTCGAGAAACAAGACAAAGCTTACAAAGAGTCCGTTCTTCTTCCGGATGTTAAAGCTCGTCTTGCAATTGAAATGGCATATCCAATGGGCTGGGAGAAATATGTTGGCGATCAAGGTGACATTCTCGGAATCAGCACATTTGGTGCATCCGCGCCTGGCGACCGTGTTATCCAAGAATATGGCTTTACAGTGGACAACGTGGTTAGCCGCGTAAAAGCATTGCTGTAATAGCTTCATAAGCGCTGCTATGGTTGGGAGGGCGTCATGCTGTCCTGATCCATGGCAGCAAGTTATTTCCGCAGAGAAGGGCGGTGACTCATTATCGCCCTGATCTGTTTTGCCTTTTGTTTTCATTAACTTCAGGGGAGCGGGTACGCATGTCACAATTCGATCAAGTCAGTGTAGTGAAAGAGGCCAACATTTATTATGATGGTCAGGTAACCAGCAGAACGGTTATTTTGGGGGATGGCAGCAAAGTGACTCTGGGCATCATGCTTCCAGGCAGTTATGAGTTCGGTACAGATTCCCGTGAAATTATGGAGATTCTGTCCGGAGATCTGAAAGTATTGCTTCCCGGAGAAGAAGAGTGGCAAGAGATTCAAGGTCAAGCTACGTTCCACGTGCCTGCCGAATCCAAATTCAAACTGGAGATACGCAGCGTTACTGACTACGTCTGCTCGTACCCGGCGGAATAACATAAGAAGGGTAAGCAGAACCGCAACCCGCGGATTCGGTTTACCCTTTTTGCTTCTTGAATACGAACGACAAAGTTCGAGCTGCAAGCTTGTCAGCCCCGTGGATTTGAAGTATCCTTAAGGCAAGTTGTTTAGAATGGAACACGGATACGGAAATAATATAACCGAAATCAGGAGGTTTTTGAGATCATGGCAAAAAAAGTGACATTTGACTATAGCACGGCATTGCAATTTGTAAATCAGCACGAAGTGGATTATTTCGCAGAACCGATTCGCCTGGCTCACGAGCAGCTTCACAACGGAACAGGAACAGGCTCCGATTATCTGGGCTGGATTGACCTGCCAACGGCTTATGATAAAGAAGAGTTCGCTCGCATTCAAAAAGCAGCTGCCAAAATCCAAAGCGACTCCGAAGTACTGATCGTTATCGGTATCGGTGGATCATACCTGGGTGCACGTGCAGCGATTGAAATGCTGACTCACTCGTTCTATAACAATCTGCCAAAAGACAAACGCAAAACGCCTGAAATCTATTTTGCAGGAAACAATATCAGTTCCACATATGTAACTCATTTGCTGGATCTGGTTGAAGGCAAAGATTTCTCTGTTAACGTCATCTCCAAATCCGGTACAACAACAGAGCCCGCAATTGCTTTCCGTATCTTCCGTGCAGCACTGGAAGAGAAATATGGTAAAGAAGAAGCACGCAAACGCATCTATGCTACAACAGACAAAGCGCGCGGTGCACTAAAAGAACTGGCAAATGCAGAAGGATACGAATCTTTCATTATCCCGGATGATGTAGGTGGACGTTACTCCGTTCTGACAGCTGTAGGTTTGTTGCCAATCGCAGCAGCTGGTATCAGCATCGAAGAAATGATGCAAGGTGCGGCTGATGCTTCCAAAGAATACAGCAACCCAAACGTAGCTGAGAATGAAGCATATCAATATGCTGCAGTTCGTAACGCATTGTATCGTAAAGGCAAAGGAACTGAGATTCTTGTAAACTATGAGCCATCCCTGCACTTCGTGTCCGAGTGGTGGAAACAACTGTTTGGAGAGAGTGAAGGTAAAGACTACAAAGGGATCTATCCTGCATCCGTTGATTTCTCTACTGACTTGCACTCCATGGGTCAATTCATTCAGGAAGGTAGCCGGAATATCTTCGAAACGGTTATCCAGGTTACTGAAGTTGCTGAGCATATCTCAATCAAATCCGATCCGGAAGATCTGGATGGTTTGAACTTCCTTGAAGGAAAAACGATGGACTTTGTTAACAAAAAAGCGTTCCAAGGAACACTGCTTGCACATACGGATGGTCAAGTACCAAACCTGATTGTGAACATTCCAGATATGACTCCATATTCTTTCGGATATCTGGTATACTTCTTTGAAAAAGCATGCGGTATCAGTGGCTACCTGCTGGGCGTCAATCCATTTGACCAACCAGGCGTGGAAGCTTACAAGAAAAATATGTTCGCATTGCTGGGCAAACCAGGCTTTGAAGAAGAGAAAGCAGCGCTCGAAGCGAGACTTTCCGAATAATTAATCGGTCTGCTCATATAGTTGAATAAGGTAATGTAAATCTAACCGGGAATCACTGTTCGTGTAAGATGCAGGGTTCCCGGATGTAGATAACCAGGGCAGTTCGTCCGCGTTCGCGCGGTGAACTGCTTTCTTGTAAAATGGACTCAGGAAAAGATCAGAAAGTTGGATTTAGGATGATTGAACGTTATCGCACGGTTCGAGGACCGGGCAATCTGGAAATTGTAATCAAGAAGTCGCGATTTATCGGTCATATTATGCCGGTCACGACAGAGGAAGAGGCTGTTGCCTTCATCGATGAGATCAAGAAAAAACATTGGAATGCAACTCATAACTGCTCTGCATACATGATTGGGGAGCGGGACGAGATCCAGAAGCAATCCGATGATGGTGAACCCAGCGGAACAGCAGGGAAACCCATTCTTGAAGTGATCAAAAATCAGAAATTAAAAAATGTGGCAATTGTGGTTACGCGATACTTCGGGGGAATTATGCTTGGAGCTGGCGGGTTAATTCGTGCTTATACGGATGGAGCTGTAGCAGCCATTGAAGCCGGAGAAGCCATTACCAACGTGCTGCATCGTGAAGTGTTTGTTGAACTGGATTATACGTGGCTGGGTAAAGTGGAAAATGAGTTAAGAAGCCGGGAAGTCCGTACAGGTGAAACTGGATTCACCGATAAGGTTACGTTGACTTGTCTTCCGCCGGATAGTGAAACCGAGGCATTTGTAGCCTGGATCACGGATTTGACGCAAGGGCAATCCCGGATCACGGAGGGACAGCGGCTTTATTTTATTGAAGGGGAATAAAATATATGGCTAGAAGAGCAGTCGAACAGGAGTTGTCGAGGGAGCGGATACTGGAGGCGGCGAGGCACCTTTTTATTACCAAAGGATACCGCGCCATTTCGATGCGAAGCATCGGCCAGCATCTGGGCTATAGTCATGGGTCGCTGTATTATCACTTTAAGGAAAAGGCAGAGCTGTTCTATGCCATCGTGGTTGAAGATTTTAATCATCTGGGGCATTTGCTGCTGCAAGCCATGGTCAGGCCGGTTCGTGATGATGTGAGCAAGGTAGAGCACATTATGATGGAGTTTATTCGCTTTGGCCTGGAGAATCCATACCAATACGAAATCATGTTTATGATCAGGGACGAAGAACTGTTGTCTTATTGTCGTACTGAACAGGGACGTTGCTTCGAATTGTTTGCATCGATTGTAAGGCAGTATATGAATGAAGAGAACTGTACGGAAGAGGATATTCAAAGGGTACCGCGTACGCTATTTTTGGCTATGCACGGATTCATTTCTTATTACATTCAGGACCGTTTAACGTTTGTGGAGATTGAATCGTCTGCGCTGTCTCATGTCAAAGTGCTGTGCCGCAATCTGGGTCAGCAGCCTGGCGTCCAATAATGGCGCTGTTGTTGCACCCTTACACTTCAGGGCGGTGATTTGTCATAACTTTAATTCTTTATCACATTGTCTCGCGAAAGTTAATGAGCGCAGAAGACCAAGTCAGGCGGCTCCGACCCGGTATGAGGGTGGACCGCCTGTTTGTGTTTGCAAAAATGAACGAGTAGGTGGCAGACCTATTGGGCCTAACTAACCTTCCATGATTTTGAGAAAGTACTCCCGCTCACGTGGTCCATCGAATTCGCAAAAGTAAATGCCTTGCCAGCGGCCAAGCATCAGTCTGCCTTCGTGAATAATCACCGTCTGTGATGGCCCTGTTGTGATCGATTTGAGGTGAGAGGCTGTATTGCCTTCGGCATGTCGATACTCGGGATGCTCCCAGGGATACACCTCATCCAGGCGCAACAAGACATCGTGTTTTACATCCGGATCTGCATTCTCGTTGATGGCTATACCCGCCGTCGTATGTGGACAGTAGATGAGCACCGTCCCATTCTGCACTCCGCTACTCTGGACAACCTGCTTTACGTCCCGTGTGATATCCTTCATTTCATCTCGTGTGGAAGTGGATATATTCTTCGTATATAACATGTTAAATCACTCCTTAGGATCTTATTTCTCACCCTCGATTGTACCTTAACCACTACATACCAAACAAACCACTTATGAAGACGGATATGTGAATCGCACAATAACGGAGAGGTCAGAAATAACGTGAAGAAGCGGAAGCGTTTGCCTTTATCACCGGATTTCCCCTTAAAAATGGGGATCAAAGAAATCTGGGGATAACAGTGATCGGAAGGTTGTTTTGGCCGCGCAGTGTACAGTGCGATTTTTATTAATCGTTCTCATATGTGGCCCAATTATATTCAATAAAAGCATTGACGATTAGCACTGCAAACTGGTAAAGTATCAGAAAAGCAAAACCAAGTAGACTAATGGGAATAATATTAAAGTAATATCATCCAACTTAGGAAAAATGTCGTATTGAAGCCAGGAAGACTGCCGACCGGAGCTAAAGCCGGAGGCTGGGAGGGAACGCAGCAATGAATACCGTTCTTCGTCATAAGGGATGGACTTGGGGATTCCGCAGTACCGTATTGTTATATTTTATCGTACTTATTGTACTTCCAATCATCGGTGTGTACGTCAATTCCTTCTCTGAAGGATGGAGCAACTTTGTTCAGAGCATTATGGACCCTATTGCGTGGAAAGCCGTACTGCTGACCATTCGGCTGGCCGTGATTGCTACGCTAATTAATGTGGTTCTGGGCACGATGATCGCCTGGGTGTTGACAAGGTATCGCTTTGTGGGCCGATCGTTCCTCAACAGTCTGGTTGATCTCCCGTTTGCACTGCCAACAGCGGTTGGCGGCTTGATGATTATGCTGCTTTTGGGTCCGGTCAGTGCCATCGGGAAACTGGCAGAATCCATGGGATTTGAGATTGTATTTCACCAGCCCGCCATTGTTATCGCGATGACTTTTGTAACATTTCCGTTTGTTATTCGTGCAGTGCAGCCTTTGCTGGAAGAAATCGATCCTTCCGAGGAAGAAGCCTCGTACACGATGGGGGCATCCAAAGCTCGCACGTTCATGCAGGTTATTCTGCCGTCCATGGCACCTGGGATGATCAGTGGGGGGATGTTGGCTTTCTCCAGAGGACTGGCTGAATTCGGAGCTGTCGTGCTGGTGGCTGGTAACATTCCGGGAAGAACACTGACTGCTTCCGTATTTATCTACGGGGAAATTGAAAGTGATAATCCAACGGGAGCCGCTGCAGTATCCGTGTTGCTCCTGACGCTCTCCTTCCTGATCCTCTGGCTGATCAATCTGGTGCAGATGCGGGGGAGAAGACGATGAGACGACTCTTAATTGGACTGACGTTTGCGGTATTTATTGTACTGCTGATCATCCCGCTTGGACGCATTTTTATTGGCGCATTTGAAGACGGGGCAGGTGGATTCCTGAAAGGGCTGATGCGCCCTGAGGCGTTACACGCCTTGATGATGACCGGACTGGTGGTTCTGGTGGTCACCCTGTTAAATACATTGTTTGGCATCATGATGGCTCTGTATCTGGTTCGTGCCGGCTGGCTGAGTGAACGGATAAAAGGGCTACTAAACAGCATTGTAGACCTGCCTTATGCCGTATCTCCTGTTATTGGCGGTTTGATGATTGTGTTGATGTTGGGACCTAACAGCATTATTGGCGCTTTTTTTGAAGGAATTGGATTCAATGTGGTCTATGCCTTCCCAGGTATGGTGATCGCAACGTTATTTGTTACCTTTCCACTGATGGTCAGAGAGGTTATGCCTGTCCTCCAGGAACTCGGTTCTCAGCAAGAGGAGGCTGCATCTACACTTGGCGCCTACGGCTGGAGGACGTTCTGGAGTGTGACCTGGCCTTCCATCCGCTGGGCGGTAGTGTATGGTCTAGTCTTGACGGTTGCGCGCTCGCTTGGGGAGTTCGGTGCAGTGCTGGTTGTATCGGGGAATATTATGAACAAAACGCAGACCGCAACAACCTTGGTGTATCAGGATGTTGAGAATTTTAATGTGGCTGCCGCAAATGGTGTGGCATTGGTGCTGGTTACCTTCTCCGTCGGGCTGCTGCTCATGATGGAATGGGCCAAGAAGCGAAAGGAAGTGCATTGATATGCATGTAGAAGTCCGTGATTTGAACAAACATTTCGGTGATTTTCATGCGGTAAAAGATGTCTCATTCGATATTGCCAAAGGCCATCTGATCGGTCTGCTTGGACCCAGCGGAGGCGGGAAAACGTCCATTCTGCGGATGCTTGCGGGTCTGGAGAATCCGGGTTCCGGAGAGATTCGCTTTCACGGAAAAGTCGTGAACCATCTGCCTCCACAGGAGCGTGGCATCGGATTTGTATTCCAGAACTATGCCTTGTTCAAACATATGACGGTATTTGAGAATATTGCTTTTGGACTCAAGGTCAAGAAGACACCAAAAGCCCAGATCCGTGATCGGGTGATGGAACTTGTTGAACTGACCGGATTAAAAGGTTTCGAACAGCGCTATCCACATCAGTTATCTGGTGGGCAGCGTCAGCGTGTGGCTTTTGCCAGAGCGCTCGCCCCGGAGCCGCAGCTGTTATTGCTGGACGAACCGTTCGCGGCCATTGATGCCAAGATCCGTCAGGAACTGCGTTCATGGTTGCGGGAGCTAATCGAGCGGGTAGGAATCACTTCGATTTTTGTAACGCATGACCAGGATGAAGCGATTGAAGTGGCGGACGAGATTATGATTATCAGTCAGGGTCGTTTGGAACAGAAGGGCACACCTTGGGATATCTACAAAAACCCGCAGACACCTTTTGTCGCTACATTTATCGGGGAGTCTACGGTTGTGGAGGATGCTTCCCAGTTGAAAGGATTCGAACATGCTGTCGAGGGTGAACACACCAAAGCGCTGATTCGACCGGAGTATATTGAGATCGGCTTGAAAAACGAATTCACCATGTTGTCTGCAACGGAAAAAGGTACAGTCAAACATCTTCATTTCCGCGGTAGTGAATGGATGGTAGAGGTGGACGTACAGGGTCATAAGTTAATCACATATCGTTCCCTGGAGAAAACGACATTGGAGATCGGTCAACAAATTCGAGTCCTTGTACACCGTGCATACCTGTTCAATGACTCCAACAGTTGGGTGGTTGAGAACCGACTGAAGGAAGATCCGATGCCGGTGATGATTTAGATCAAGTGGAAGAAAGGGGCTGCCCATGCAGACGAGGAAGAAGAAAGCCATACTCTTATATGTTGCCCTCATACTTCTGCTCGTCTGCATGACCGCTGGATGCAGCAAGCAGGAGGGGGCAAGCGAACAGAACGAGCCCTCTGGTAACGATTCATCCAATACGCTGGTGATTGGTGCTTATAGTGTAGCGAAAGACGCTGTAGGCGAATTGCTGCCCAAGTTCCAGGAGGAGTGGAAGGCAAAAACCGGACAAACGATTAACTTCCAGGAGTCCTACGAAGCTTCGGGTACACAGGCAAGAGCCATCGTTGGTGGATTCGAGGCTGATGTAGCCTTGCTCGCGATGGAGAGTGATATCGAGAAGCTGGTCAAAGCCGATCTGGTTAGCTCCGATTGGAAACAGACCCCTAATGAAGGCATGATTACTCGTTCGATTGTTGTTCTGGGAACAAGAGCAGGCAACCCGCTGGGGATTCGTGATTTTCAGGATTTAACGAAGCCTGGTGTGAAGGTATTGTATCCCAATCCAAAGACATCCGGGGGCGCACAATGGGACATTAATGCCATTTACGGGGCTGGATTGAAACTGTCGGAGGAGCAAGAGGGGAAGAAAGATCCTGCCGCAGCCAAGGCTTTTCTCGAACAGGTACATCGTAACGTTGAATCATTGGACAAGAGTGGTCGTTCTTCGATGGCGGCATTCGAATATGGTGTCGGTGATGTAATCGTCACGTATGAAAATGAATTGCTTGCCCGGATCGCGAAAGGTGTAGATTATGACATTGTCATTCCGAAAAATACGATCCTGATTGAGAACCCGGCAGTTGTAGTGAATAAATATGCCGACAAACATGGGAATCGCGAACTGGCAGAAGCCTTTGTCGCATATCTGCGTACACCAGAAGCGCAGCGTATTTTTGCCAAGCATGGTTTTCGTTCAGTAGATCCGGATGTATTTGCACAGACGGAGTCCACATTCCCAACGCCAGAAGGGCTATTTAATATTAACTATCTGGGTGGATGGGACGAGGTACGCAGTACGTTGTACTCCAAACGCGGCGTGTGGTATCAGGTGCTCGCGGGAATATGATATGAGTATTGCTGATGTAATCGAATAGGTAACCGAGCATGTGGATACTAAACCTTCATTTCAATGGAAGTAGAGATGGAGGTTTTTTACTGCCAAAAGGTTATAATAGAGGTATACTGAATCATGATTGTTACATAGTACCAGCAGGAAGGTGTGAGTTGGATGAGTGCAGATATCAAATTATCCCAAAGTACAGCAATTCGACTGGAGCAGGCCCGAGGTAAGGGGATGCCTGAGGAAGAAATATTAAAAGCCATTCAAGTCAAAGACGTTTCCGCTTTTGACGCCGTGTCTGAAGAGGAATACCGATATAACGAATTTTTCTCGTATGCGGATGAGCATGGTGAAAATCTGGAGGCAGCAGTAAAAGATGGATACCGGATTACCTTTAACACGCGTGGTGGACTCGGAATCTGGTTGGAAAAGGCCTTTAAGGTACAGCCAGAGAGAGACTTCACAGTGGGTGAAGGAATCGTCACCGGATTACAGTTGAAACCGGAGCAGGCAGAGGTACTGGCGAAGCGGCTTGCGTCGAACTGGGTGATTACGGATTCGAAGGATGTACCTGCGGGTCAGGAACTGACGTTGAAGCTGCGGGCACTGGTGTAGTTCCAGCGCCGAGTATGACTCGAATTAATCGGTCGTGGCCTGATTAAAAGGTAAGGCCTGATCTTCATGCGGATGACCGGCTCATAAGGTTGCACCACATGCTGACGAAGCGCACGCTCCCGAATGGAGCGAAGCATGGAGATGAAGTCTGACGGTGAACAGTCAGACCACAGACTGTCCCGAATTGCAGTGCATAACTGCAGCGGGATGGTTTTTTTTGCAAAAACAGGGGTGGACGATTACAATCTACATATCATTAATTCAGGGGGAATGCGGATTGAATCAGCTAACATTTCTGGGCACTGGCGATGCGATGGGCGTTCCACGTGTGTATTGTGATTGCGAAATATGTACAGAGGCAAGGCTTACGGGAGAAAATAAACGGAAACGTTCTTCTGTTCTGATTGACGGTGGTGGGGACGGTGCGAATGAACAGTTCATGATTGACTGCGGACCAGACTGGAGATCACAGATGGAGGATCAGGGATTGCGTATGGTACATACGCTGCTCATCACGCATGCCCATTTTGACCATATTGGAGGATTGCCAGAATGGGCGGATGCATGCCGCTGGTTGGGTGTAAAGGGGCGTTTGTATGCACCACGCGAAGTGATTGCTATCATTCAGGGACAGTTTCCCTGGTTGGGGCGTCATATGGACTTTCTCGAAACGGATGGCGGTATTGAACTAGGCGGCTGGAAGGTACATTCCTGGAAAGTTTGCCATGGACATAACGGGTATTCGTACGCCTATCGATTGGATCAGGGTGGGTATAGCTGGGCGTATTGTTCAGACGCCATTGACCTGAAGCCATCCGAAAAAGAGCCGTTGCTGGGACTGGATCTGCTGGTGCTTGGAACAAGCTTTGTGCATGAACTTGCGGAATTCTCAACACGTTCCGTGTACGATATGCGTGAGGCGCAGGAGCTGCTGTGGGAACTGAAACCGGGTCATACCTATTTTACACATATGTCTCATGACGTCGATGTACGGCAGAATTATAATCTGGATCAACGTATTACGATTGCCCTTACCGGGATGAAGGTGCCGCTTGGAACATTAAAGCTGGAAACGAATGCGTAACCCAACTTAACTAGCGTAATAAAAATAAATTCAGAAGAGCGTATCCTTTACAAGGGGTTCTTCGTTTACATAGTGTAAGTCAAGATCAATCAGGAACCAGCAAAGGGGGGGCCCCCAAGATGGCCTTTGTGAAGTCCGTGGATTGCAGAATCAACAGACCACATGATGATGGTAAACAAGATAAATTCGATATTGAATCAAATGGCAACGACAGAAAAAATCAATTGAACCAAAGCATCCATACCGTACTACCCGATCTGATGGGTTCGTTGTATGCGTATTGTCTATCTCTGACGAAATCAGTTCCAGACACGGAGGATCTGGTTCAGGAGACCTGTCTCAAAGTATTGTCGTCGAGAGTGGTTGGATCTTCCGGGATGAATAAAGATATAAACTGGGAAGCTTATCTGATTCGTATTGCACGCAACAGCTGGATTGATATCTTACGTCAGCGGGAGAGATTGGCATATAAACTGGATAGCTTGAAGCCGCTCTTGCACGAGATGGAGGAGGAAAGGCGATTCGAGGAGATGGAGTCTGCCGTACAACTTCTTGTAAATACGCTACCACCGTGGCAGCGAGTGATATATGTATTACGTGAATTAATGGGTTATAAGGCGGTAGAGACTGCGGAAATGCTGGATACGACAGAAGGTGCAGTGAAAGCAGCCTTAAGTCGAGCCCGCTCTGCTATAGCTGAAGTGAGGCACAGATTGGAACAATCGGACACAGAATTGCAGTATGAGGAGGGCGCAGTGGAGGACAATCGGGAGGAACTGCGCAGCTATCTGCTGGCATTTCGTAATGGGGATACAGCCCGAATCATTGATCTGTGCCTGAATCGGACCGATGATCCGATGGCTGTGGCGGGGACGATTTTGCAGCAGACTTTGCCGTCTCCATCCATGCAGCCAATGATGTACGGGTACTCTACTTCCGGCATGAACTCGATGTCATATGGAGGCGGGTACACGATCAACATGGTTGCCTAAACCGAGGAGGCGATACATATGAATGTAGTGCCCTATGTAGTGGAACAAACTGCTCGCGGAGAGCGGAGTTATGATATTTATTCCCGTTTGCTCAAAGACAGGATCATTATGGTGTCTGGAGAAATTGAGGATCAGATGGCAAATGCCATCGTGGCCCAGTTGTTGTTTTTGACTGCAGAGGACCCGGAAAAGGACATCCAGATGTACATCAACAGCCCTGGTGGGTCGGTGACCGCAGGATTTTCGATCTATGACACGATGCAATTTGTGAAGCCGGATATCTCCACGATCTGTACAGGGATGGCGGCAAGCTTTGGCACGATATTGCTGGTAGGTGGAACAAAAGGCAAACGTATGGCATTGCCAAACAGTGAGATCATGATCCATCAGCCACATGGCGGTACGCGAGGGCAGGCTTCGGATATGCTGATTCATGCTAACCGCATCATTCAGCATCGTCAGCGCCTTAACAAGCTGTTAGCCGATCATACAGGACAGTCGATTGAGCGGATTGAGAAGGACTCAGATCGAGATTATTTCCTGACCGCTGCTGAAGCAGTCGAATATGGATTGGTGGATAAGGTCATATCCAGTTCATAACAGTAGCCCGGAAGGTCATGTGACCTTTCGGGCTTGATTAATCAAGAGGACGAACAGGAAACTGACGTCCTCTTTTTGTCGTCCAGATTAGCCAGTCCGTGTCTAAGTATTGGATCAGAATAAGAACAATCAGAATGAGAACAATCTGAAATAAAGATTGACCATCGGTAGGTATAGTGTATATATTATGTATATACACTATACCTACCGGAAACTATTTAACATCAATGAGGTGAGGAAAGATTAACATTTTAATATCGAACGCTTCGAGCGATCCGATCTACATGCAGATTTTAACTCAGATCAGACAGAGCATCTTGAGCGGAGAATTGGTTGCTGGAGATAGTCTCCCCTCCATTCGGCAGCTCGCCAAGGATCTGCAAGTCAGTGTTATTACAACTAAACGTGTCTATGAAGAGCTGGAGAAGGAGAAACTGATCGATTCAGTTGTAGGCAAAGGGAGCTTTGTATCTGGAGCCAATCAGGACTTTATTCGAGAGCGGCGGATGAAACAATTGGAAGAGAAAATGCTCGAAGTGATTCGTGAGAGCAGAGAACTGGGCATGAGTTCACAGGATGTAATCCATCATCTTACATTGTTGGTTGAGGAGGAATAAGCATAATGAACGCTATCGAATTACGTAATGTAACCAAAACGTATCCCTTATTCAAAGTAGATAATGTATCTCTTGATGTGAAAAAAGGATATATCACGGGACTTATTGGTCCGAATGGGGCGGGAAAGAGTACTTTGATCAAAATGATCACGGGTCTGATCCATCCCGATAAGGGGAGCCTCAAGACATTGGGCAGTGAGATGCCAAATCAGGAAGTTGACATCAAGCAGCGCCTTGGCATTGTGTCCGATGAATGTTTTTACTATGAGCATCTAACGATCCGGGAAATGACACAAATGATCGCTCCTTTTTACACCAAATGGGATAATAAAGCGTTCAATGACTACTTGGATCAGTTCGAACTGTCTCCCAAAAAGAAAATTCAGGATCTGTCCAAAGGCATGAAGATCAAGTATTCTCTCGCCGTAGCTCTTTCGCATGAAGCAGATTTGCTGATTATGGATGAACCAACATCCGGGCTTGATCCTGTATTTAGGCGGGAACTGCTCGATCTGCTTGCAGATATGATACAGGACGAAACAAGGTCCATTATTTTCTCGACGCATATTACGACCGATCTGGAACGTATTGCAGACTACATTACGTTTATTCATCAAGGAAAACTGGTGTTCAATGAAGCCAAAGATGATGTGCTGGAAAGGTATACGATTGTAAAAGGGGATATGGATCTGCTTGATTCCGACATTCGGAAACATTTCATCGGAATACGCGAGACAGCCGTTGGTTTTGAAGCATTGTCGGATCATAAGGCAGAGGCCGAACAGTTATTTGGCAGGCTTGCTCTTTTACAAAGACCTACGTTGGAAGACCTCATTTATTTTACGGCGAAGGGAGGACGCAAATATGCTTAACTTGCTTCGTAAAGATTTCATTGTACTAAAAAGTTCACTGTGGACGATTGGATTATACCTGGTGGTATTTAGTTTCGCCTTTATACCCCAGAGTGAAATGTCAATGTATTTTGTAGGCATCTACACAGCCTTTGGTTCGGTCATGCTGGCAACCATGATTGATATCAAGAACCATAATCACAATTTCCTGGTCACACTCCCCGTTAGCCGCAAACAGATTGTAAAAGCCAAGTACCTTTCTGCTATAATCTATACGTTATTCGGGGTACTCGCGTCGTTTGGAATTCACCAGCTTGTGAACCTGAATTATCCTGAACTGAACAAGCCGAATTATTCACTTAGGGATATTGTCATTGCCGTAGGTATGGTGCTTGTATTAGTTTCCATATACATGCCTCTTTTCTACGGACTTAGCAAAAAAGGTGCTGGTATCATCAATGCGATATTCATGGTCTGCATGATTATACTGGCGCAACCCGTTGCGTACCTCATGAGTATGGCCAACGAGAACGGTATGATTACCACAACGACAATGGCATTGGTTTCAGTAGGCATTATAGGTTTGTTTGTAGTGTCTTATCTTATTACGATCCGCCTGTTTGCAAGAAAAGACCTTTAAGCACAAAGCGGGTGCAGGTAGAGAATATAGAACACCAAAAGTAAAGTCGCCATAAGGCGACTTTTTTTGATGTTCAGAGTGAGAGGGCAATTGCATTTGATATTCTTCGGAGTGATGACAGTTCCAGGAAATTCAAACCTTACATTTCTTTTGCAAGCGTAATAAGCCTGCTCAAGCCTACCCGAATCTGCTGCTCATGTGCATAAGAGAAGGACAGGCGCAGCTTGCGACTGGCTGAACGATCCGAAGAATCAAATACGGTTCCGGGTACAAAGGCAACGGATTGTTCCATGCATCGGTGAAGCAGTCTCCCTGTATCCACACCCTCAGGAAGCTCTACCCAAAAGTTGAGTCCGCCCTCCGGCCGGGTCCACGTCCAGTCCGTTTCCAGCAGAGATTGTTCCATCACTTCCATCCGTAGCTGGATGGCGGTCCGCAGCTTGGACAGATGCTGATGCATACGTTCTGACTGAAAATAACGGAGAAAAAGCTTCTGGTTCAGAAGGGGAGTTCCGTTATCTGTCAGTGATTTTACAGCCTGTAGTCCTGGCATGAAACGCTGACGGCATATGATGGCTGCAATCCGTAGCCCGGGTGCAACATACTTGCTGTAACTGCGAATGTACAGCGTGTGTCCGGTGGTGTCATAGGTGAAAATCGGTGCAGGAGGTTTATCCTTAAAATAGATATCATAGGTGCTGTCGTCTTCGAGCAGAAAACAACCATACTGTTCTGCAAGTTCGGGTAACTGCTTGCGCTGTTCTACTGGAACATTCATGCCGGTTGGATTCTGAAAGGTCGGTGTCATATAAAAGAGGCGCGGCTTCTCACTCTTCATCAGATGTTCGATCTGCTCCAGATCATACCCGTCCGAGTGAATATCCGTAAAGATCAGACGAGCACCTTGTTTACGGAAAATCTCCATTGCTGGTCCATACGTAGGCCGTTCCATCAACACCCGATCCCCGGGTTTGACCAGCGTCCGCGAGATGACGTCAATCGCTTGCTGGGCCCCCGAAGTAATGAGCACTTCGTCTGCAGAGAGATAGAAACGTTCTTTTTTCGTCAGATGGCTTGCCAGCGCACTTCGCAATTCCAGATCACCCAGAATTGTGGAATACGTTCCGAGCAAACGGGGATATTGATCTAGCAGATCACGCATTAGTTCACCCCAATACCGGTTGGGCAGCAAAGAGGGATCGATTAACGATTTGGAAAATTGGTATTCTGCTTCAAGAGACTGTACCCGTGCAAGTGAATCCCAATGCAGCCAAGCAGACACGGCGGGATCATCCGCCTGATCCGTTACTGAGAATGGAGTCGCTGGGCTGACATAATAGCCAGACTTATCCTTCACATAAACATTCCCACGTTCTTTTAACTCCTGATAGGCTTTGAAAACGGTCAGACGATGGACGCCGAGTAGCTCGGACAGGCTTCGTACAGATGGCAGTTTTTCATGTTCGGCCCACTCTCCCGCTTCTATACGCACAACGAGATAATGGATTACTTGCTCATATAATTTCAGGCTGTTATCTGTCATCATCATGGTTCTGCCCACCCGGTTCACACTCCTTTTGAACTCTATTGTAACAGCTAATGGGAGAAAACTGTTCTGTTTTGTTCATTCTGTTCTGTAGACCATGAGATATGATGGAGAACAGATAAAGGAGTGGTTATCATGGTGGGGATTGCATTTACGGTTATGTGTCTTATTTTCGGTACAACATTTCTGGCTATTAAAATTGGAGTAGAGGCAGGCATGCCGCCTTTTCTGTCAGCCGGACTGCGTTTTGTAATCGCGGGAGCACTGATGTTTGCATGGATGTGGATGAAGGGCAAAGTGAGCTGGTCCCTGCTGTTCCGCAAGGAGATGCTGCTGACGGGAGCGGGTCTGACCTTCGGCACCTTTGCCACATTATATTGGGCTGAACAGCATGTGAGCTCGGGTGTGGGTGCCATTCTTTCAGCGACAGGGCCGCTGATGATTATGTTGATGCAGACGGCGCTGTTACGGCAAAAAACATCTGCCCGTATGATGGTAGGCTGCCTAGTCGGGTTCACCGGTGTGGTTCTGGTTGTACTGCCAGGTGTATCGCTTGGTGCAGGTTCTCTGTTCATGTGGGGCTGTATTGCGGTATTGGTGGGGGAAGTCTGTTATTCGGCAGGTGCATTGTACTCCAAAAAGGTCATTCATCAGTTCAAGGAGGCTAGTCCTGTAGCAATTAATGCGGTGCAGATGATGTATGGGGGATTGCTGCTGACCCTGCTCTCTGCTGGAACGGAATCGTGGAATATGTCTGCTCTGGACTGGGTGCCTGCCATCTCGTCGGTGATCTATTTGACTGTCATTGGCTCCATGGTGGGGCATAGTCTGTTCTATTGGATTATGTCGCGCACTAATCCGTTATTCCCGGCAACCTGGTTATACATTTCACCACCCATTGCCGTGGGGCTTGGGGCTTTTGTCTATGGTGAACATGTCAGCTGGGTTACGTGGATCGGTGTGGTGCTGGTCGTTTCAGGTCTGCTGGCGATGAATGAGAAGGTGAGCGGCTGGTTGAAGAAAAGAAGTCGTGCGAGGATGACAGTGCAGGCTTCCGAATCTGTTTTAAAATAGGTAAAGTTTGAAAGTATGCAGCTCAATCTCAAAATCAGCCATTGATTCTAGGTTGAGCTGTTTGTTATTCCAACATGATGTTCTCGTTAACCAGTAGGTAGTAATATTCATCCATCTGTTCTGCCGTAACATTTTCTTCGAAATGTTGTATCCACCACGTCACAAGTAAACGAATCACCCCCGAGTGAAAATCCGCTACAAGTTCTATGGGAAGTGAAAATTGTTTACCTCTTCTCTTCAATTCCAGAAAATCTCGTCTGAATATCTCTCCGATATAATGTATGAAAAAGTTGTTAAACCCCTCATCCTTCTGTTGGTTCTGCACGATGGTCTCCAGTACATTTCCAAACAAAATTTTAGATACGCTTTGCAAAGGCTGCTGTAATCGATCTTCTACATTCATGTGTAAATAATCCCGAAGGACCCATGTTAGGGTGGAGGACAGTAAAGCAAATTTATCTTTGAAATGTTTGTAAAACGTTGTTCGGTGAACCATAGCTTTGTCACATATCTCATTAATTGTGATGTTGCTGAATATCTGGCCTTTCTCACATAACAGATCGAGTAGCGCCATCTTTAACAATTTATGAGTTCGGGTAACTCTCAAATCCACCTTTTTATCAATCATTTTCATCTACATCATTTCCTTATTGTAGTTTAGCTATATATTATCAACACAATGATTCTTACATGATACGAGATTCCGAGTGTATATTGGTATTATAAGTAATTTTTTGATAGGGCTACAAGTGTAGATAAAATATGATGGATTAGAGAGGATGATGTGACGATGTCCGACATAAAAAAAGCTGTGGTTATCGGGGCAGGTATTGCAGGGTTAATCACTGCAAGGATGTTATCTGATTATTATGATGAGGTATGTATCATTGAGCGAGATGAATTGCCTTCTGAGCCGGCGAATCGGCAGGGTGTGCCTCAATCCTTTCATCCACATCGTGTATTACCGCGCGGCGGACTCATTCTGGAACATTACTTTCCCGGATACAATGATGAATTGGTTGCGCTTGGTGCCATTCCTTCACATGAAGAGAAAATTGTGATTGCCAATCGCTACGGTACTTTTATCAATAAAGCGAATGCTGCTTCCTCATTCAAAATTGCATCGAGCAGCAGAGCCCTGCTGGAATGGGTATTGCGTCAGCGAGTCCAGAGCATAGATCAAATAAGCTTCTTAACGAGTACGGAAGTTACCGGGTTAATGGCATCAGAAGATCAGCGTTTGATTACAGGCGTGTATACCAAAGAAAGAGGCCGGGATAATCGGGAAGAAATGCTTGCAGCAGATATGGTTATTGATGCCGCGGGGCGTTCTTCCAAATTGATCAGATGGCTTGAACAGATAGGGTTGTCCGTGCCTGAGCCGGAAGTGCTGAAGGTGTCTCTTGGTTACAGCACCCGCTATTATAAGATACCATCCTCTATTCAAAATGACTGGGGAACGGTGATAACAGAGTCCGATCCTGTGCAAGGAACTCGTGCAGGCATGTTATGGCGCATTGAGAATGATATCGCTGGACTGTTACTGTTCAACGCAGGAGGGGATGAATATCCTCCAACCCATCCGGATCAGTTTCAAGAGCAAATCAAACATCTGTTTGCTTCGGATGAAATCGTAGCGTTGGCAGAACAGCTGGAGCCTTTTCAAGGGCCGCGCGGATACCGTATTTCCGAGTCTGTCCGTCAACATTTTGAACTGATGGAGAATTGGCCCTCCGGATTACTCGTCCTTGGCGATGCATTTTGCAGCTTCGATCCGATCCATGGCCAAGGCATGACGGTTGCTGCAATTGAAGTCGAGACCATAGGGAAATGTTTGGATGAGCAGCGAATGCATCCTGAGCCGCAGTTTGAGCGCGAAGTGTTGCTTCGTATGCAGCAGGCTATTGAACCGGCCTGGTGGCTTAGTTCAGTGGCTGATCTGCGTTGGAAAGGGGTCGAACATGTTGGGCCTTTCCGAATGAAAGGGGTTGCTTTTGCTCAGAAGTATATAAACTTGTTTACTAAGCAGGCGATGAAAAAGGCGAGTCAGGAAAACAATAAACAACTCTTTTTTACCCAGTTTCTGATGAATGCTCTAATCCTTCCTCCGAGTGAATACTTTAAAGGTGAAATCCTGAACATGATCCTGAACGACAATGGTTCCGAAGAAGAAATGGAGTTAAGAGCAGAGCTTGGTGTACAGGATCCTGAGCGGTTTCAGCAAAGAATTGATGAGCTCCTTCCGTCTTTTCAGTTGGAGCCTGATGGCCGAATCAAGAAAATGCTGGAGTCTTTCCAGCATGCCATGAGCAAGTAATACAATACTCCGTGGTGCGTGAAAGTCAGCGCATTGTTGCTCTCAAAACATAAAAAATAACAGAGAAATATACCTAATATAATCGTTTTTAATAGGATAATGAACATATTTTTAGAATCAAAAAAACAGCCCTGCACGGCGAAATTCGCCGGACTGGGCTGTTCGTTGATCTTATTTACTCTGCGTTCAGCACAAACTTCTCGATAACCTCTTTTACACCATCTTCGTTATTACTTGCCGTAATGTAGTCCGCCAGCTCTTTCAGGGCAGGGATGGCATTTCCCATCGCTACACCAAGACCAGCAACTTCGAGCATCTCATGGTCGTTCCATGAGTCGCCGATGGCAATACACTCGCTGAGCTGGTGACCGAAATGGTCAGCCAGGAAGGTCAGGGCGTGGCCTTTAGTTCCTTCATTGTGCATGATCTCCAGGAAGTAAGGTTTGGACTTTGTAATATGCACTTGTGGTCCGAGCAATTCACGCAGGTCAACGGCAACCTTATCCAAGTAGTCTGGCTCATCGATAATAAGCAGCTTCGGTGTTTTTTGTTCGATGACTTTGATGAAGTCAGATTCGATGTAATATTGGGTGCCGTTTAATTTGGCATAATCACGCAGCTTGTCGTTTTCCTCACGGGCATAGAGCTTGTCGTCAATGTATGTTTGAAGGTGGAGATTGTTCTCCAGGCAGTAATCATACAATTTGCGGGAAGCTTCCTGTGGAACGTAACGCTCATAGAGGACTTTTTCGTCCAGCAGGTTTTTCACCAATGCGCCTTGATACGTAATGATCGGCACGTTAAGTCCGGTTTGACGAGCAAGCGCTTGTGCGGAAGCATAAGCACGTCCAGTCGCCAGCGTCACAGTTACACCATGGGCAACTGCTTGTTCCAGTGCAGTCTGTGTGGCAGGGGTTACTTCCTTGTTGTCGTTGATCAGTGTGTCATCAATGTCGATTGCAATCAATTTGTAGGTCATCTGTGTTTCTCTCCTTTTTTATCTGTATCTATACTAACGAACGAAAAAATAAGTTTTACACGAGGCCAATCCGAATACAGATTCATCTTTCGATCGCTGTTATCCCCGGATTTTTGATTCTATTCCCCTAAGGGGAAATCCGTTGATAAAGGCGAACGCTTCGCTTCTCCCGATAAATTCTGTCTTCTCCGTTAACGTGTAATCTTAGACTCCGTTCTAAAACTATACTTCCATCTAAATCTTACTCTTCCAAAAAAACAAGGCCAATAAAGTCTTCCAGCTCAAGGTTGCCGAAGTAATGTTTTACATCCAGGCCCTCAAGTGCAGTACGCACATCGGATTCCTCATAACGCTTGCCGCGCAGCATATTTTCGATATCCGCTACATCGCCTACACCGAAGAAGTCACCGAAGATTTTGATATCTTCGATATGTCCATCCTTGATGTTCATGCGCAGATCGATGATGCCGACAGGGAATTTGCGAGTGTGCTTCACATTGCTTTCCGGAGACAAGCCATAGTTCCAGTCCCAGTTGTTATAACGCTCAGCGGAGATTTCCTTGATTTTGTCCCAGTCCTTGTCAGTGAGCGTGTACTGTGGAACGTCCTTAGGCTCCATCCGGAAAATGTGACGTAACAGCTCATCGCGGAACTGCTCAATCGTCAGGTTGGTGTCAATCAGATCCCGTATGTTAGCGACCCGGCTGCGCACGGACTTGGTGCTCTTGGATTTGAATTTCTCGGGATTGACGTTAAGGGAAGCCTGAACATGCTCCAGATTCAGATCAAACATCAATGTGCCATGACTGAACATGCGCCCACGTGTGGAAAACTGGGCGTTGCCCGAAATTTTCTTTTCGCCGACTTGCAGATCATTACGCCCGGTCAACTCGGCATTTACACCAAGCTCGTGCAAAGCTTCAACCACAGGCTGGGTAAACTTGCGGAAATTGTGGAAGGATTGACCGTCATCCGCTGTAATAAAACTGAAATTCAGGTTGCCCAGATCATGATATACCGCTCCGCCTCCCGAAAGACGACGAACCACCTGCACACCGTTATCCTGAACGTACTCGATATTAATTTCTTCAATCGTATTTTGATGCTTTCCGATGATGATCGACGGACGGTTGATGTAGAACAGCAGATAGCTGTCATCCTCCATCGGCAGATGCTTCAGAATGTACTCCTCAATGGCAAGGTTTACAGAAGGATCTGTAATGCCCTGGTTGTCTACAAACAGCATGGTCATTCCTCCATTAATGTATGTGAGGGATTGCTAGTCCCTTATGTAGTGAACCTTGGATATCAAACGGAACCGAAATTCCTCTTCTATTGTAAACGAATTATGGTTGGGACACAAAGAAAACAGGATTGACCCACACCTCCCGTGCCATCCATAATAAAAAGGACAGACAGAAAGGATGACGGAAGAATGACCGGTTATATCGAAGTGTTCGGACATGGCGGGGACGTGGAGACGGCTGCGTCACGATTTGGAAGAGAAGCCGCTGATTTTCTGGATTTCAGTGCCAACATTAATCCGCTCGGTCCGCCCAGAGAGGTACTGGAGTCTATACAGCAAGGATGGCAGTCGGTGATTCGGTATCCCGATCCGGCGCACAGGGGATTCAAAGCACTGCTGAGTGAGCGTCTTGGTGTAATGCAGGAGCAGATTTCCGTGGGCAACGGTGCAGCCGAAAGTATGGCACTCATTCTGCTGGGGCTTGCCCCGCGCAAGGTGGGTACGGTGGAACCGGGATTCTCGGAGTATCGGGCGTTGGCCCGACAATTCGGTGCCGAGGTTGTGCATACAGAGGGCAAAGAAGAGCTGTCGTGGCGAGCAGAACCCAAGGACATCGAGCAACTCATGGAAAAGGTAGACTTGCTCTTCCTCGGCCAGCCGAACAATCCAAACGGTGTACAATATCCGCTTGAGGTATTGCAAAGGCTTGCCCGCAAAGCGGAAAAAACGGAAACCATACTCGTCATTGACGAGGCCTTTATGGATTTTATTCCGGTAGCCCGGCGCCAGTCCCTGGCAGCACATCTGAGCGACTATCCCAATGTGATCATCATTCGTTCGATGACGAAGTTTTATGCCATTCCGGGTTTGCGTCTCGGATATGCTTTGGGCCGTGCGGAATACATTCAGGCAATGACGAAGAAACAGGTGACCTGGAGCGTCAACGGTCTGGCGCTTATGGCAGGTGAAGCCTGTCTGCGCAGTGGAGAACGGTACGAACAGGAGACCCTATCACAGATCACGCGGGAACGGGGACATCTCATCGCAGGGTTGCAGGCGTATGGATGTGCGGTGACACCGGGAGAAGCGAACTTTATTTTGGCACGTGTTCCAGCGTCTTGGACAGCAGCATCCATGCAGGAGGCGCTGGGCCAAAGGGGTATCCTGATTCGCAGCTGTGCGATGTATCCGGGGCTTGACGAAGGGCATGTACGTTTCGCGGTCAAGGATGCAGACGCCAATTCCACATTACTCGAAGTGCTGGGCAGCGTGCTGGAAAGCAAGGGATATTCGAATGCCGATCAGACCTCCATTCATGAATCAAGTCAGCAGGAGCAGACAAAAGATTCGGGACAGGCACAGGGAGGGAAGCGGCAGTGACACTCCCGTTTTATAACTACTTTGCGAATGGAATAACAGACGAAAATGAATATGTGTCCTCTTCCTGGCCGGGACTGAACATATCTGCACATGAACGACATATCAAAGCACAGAGCCCAATCGCTGCCCAAGCGCTATCAAGTGCGGTATATGGCGGCGGAATGCTTGAACTGGATCGCATATTTAACATCTATGTGGACAGGCATTACCGCTGTGATGATCCGCCTCGTGATATCGAACAAGCACTGAACGAATGGCAAGAGCCAAGGGATCAATGTGCCGGATTATTGACGGCCGTAAGGCTGGAGCATACCTCCATTCAGGAATATACAAGTGATGAATTTGGTCTTCTGTGCTGTACCACTGCGGGTGTATCGAATGCCGCACGCGCAGGGTCGGAGAGAACGGTATTTGATGCGGCGGCAAATAAGACGATAGCTTCCGGCAGGGACCACTCTGCTCCTTCAGCACGGAATCTAACGATGCAGCCCTATGTCCCGGGTACAATTAACATCATGCTCTGGTTGAACGGACGCATGACCACCGGGGCGATGGTGAATGCGGTACAGACCGCGGTGGAAGCCAAAGCGGCAGCGCTGGCGGATGCGGGGGTTCTGGATTCGGAGAACGGGTTGCCCGCCACCGGCACCACAACCGATGCCATTGTGTTTGCGGTACGTCAGGCAGTGGAGGAACCACAACCAATGATCACTTATGCCGGGACAGCGACTACGGCAGGGGCGGCGATTGGCAGATTGGTATACGACACGGTGACAGAGAGCCTTCAGGCCGGATTGTATGGAAAGAGAGGGTCGGGCACAAATGACTTTTGAGCTGGAGCAACTATGGACCTGGCCGTTCTGGACAGGCATGGCGGGAGCCTGGATTATTATACTGGCGTACCTGTTGGACCGATGTATCGGAGATCCGCGCTGGATTCCCCATCCGGTGATTGGCATGGGAAAAGGCATCTCGGCGTTGGAGCGTGTCATTCGCTCGCGTGTGCGCACAGATTCGGGGCTGAAGAGAGCCGGGCTGTTGTTCCCGATGGTGATTGCGGGGGGGTCTTTTGCGATCACGTGGGGACTCATATATCTGCTTGGGCTAATCCACCCTGTCATTGCAGCGGCAGCTGAAGTGGTGCTCATTGCAACGACCATTGCTTCAAAAGGGCTGAAGGATGCAGGTATGGAAGTGTATTGTCATCTGAAGCAGCAGGATTGGCCGGCGGCCAGACGTTCACTGGGCATGATTGTTGGACGTGATACAGCGCATCTGGACGAACCTGAAGTTGTGCGGGGAACGGTAGAGACGGTAGCTGAAAATATCGTGGATGCCATTGTATCGCCGTTATTCTATGCGCTCATTGGAGGCGCTCCGTTAGCCATGGCTTATCGTGCCGTCAACACGTTGGATTCCATGGTCGGATATAAAAATGACAAGTATCTGCATCTTGGTTGGGCCTCGGCCCGTCTGGATGATGTGGCGAACTGGATACCCGCCCGGCTGACCGCGATGCTGTTAATCGTGGGTGCCTGGGTCATGAAGCTGGACGCCAAAGGAGCAGCACGCATGGTCGAACGGGATGCAAGACTACATCCAAGTCCGAATAGCGGTTTTCCCGAATCAGCGGTGGCTGGAGCACTGGGCATCCGGCTTGGCGGACATAACGTGTATCATGGAGTTGCTTCGTTTCGTGCCTATATGGGCGAGGCCACACGTCCGATGGAAGCCGAGGATATTGTGCGAACATCACGCCTGATGTTCTGGTCGGCAGGGGCTTTTGTTGTACTTTGCGTGTTTATATCGCTGGGTGTGTGGCTGGCAGGAGGGACGCTGTTATGGCCGTAAATGAAGAGAATGCAGGTAATGAAGTACATAGGGACCAACCCGGGCCGCTGAAACGAAACATTCTGTGGGTCCGTCATGGGACAACGCTGTGGAATGTGGAAAAAAGATACCTGGGGCATACCGACATCGGTCTGCTGCCAAATGCCAAAGAAGAACTGGCTCCGCTTCATGAACAATTGAGCGGTGTTTCGTGGCACGAGGTATATTGCAGTGATCTGCTTCGCTGTCGGCAGACGCTGGAACAGATTCTTCCTGATGCCATCGGACAGGTGAAGTTCGACTCGCGTCTGCGCGAGAATGATTTTGGAGAGTGGGAAGGGCTGACGTATGATCAGCTCAAGGATAACCCTGTGTACCGAAGCTGGATTGATGCGCCACAGGAGGTCACTCCGCCCGGAGGGGAATCGTGGCAGGCGTTTACCGGACGGTTGGAATCCTTTCTCCAAGAGATGTTGTTGGAGGGTCGTCCTTCGATGCACGTTGATGAGGGGCGCGAGTCAACCATAGTTGTGGTTACGCATGGTGGTGTCATCCGCTATGCCTTGTCCCGTCTGATTGCAGGGCTTGGATTCTGGGATACACATGTTGTCCCGGGACAGGCGATTCAGGTTCAGCTTGATCAACAGGGGAATCAGTGGTTTGGCAGCAGAGTTACTTTTCCGCCGATCGGGTTGTAAGGATGTACAATATACCCTATAATCACAACAGAAGTGTGACTTCAGCATGGGTACAGATACGCTGCAGGGTGTGAAGCCTGAAGGAGTATGCAGCATGCAGAAATTACACGGCAATGGTTTACCATATCAGCGACCAAGGGTCCCGCGTGTGAAGGCTGTTTTCATGGCAGATTACTACGAGCCATGAAATACACAAGGGTGAAATGGGGAAGCCGGTGCAAATCCGGCACGGTCCCGCCACTGTAAAACAGGATGATTCCTGTAAGTCAGGTTACCTGCCCTGGACGTACAAACCGGTGTTCCTTCGAGGAAAGGACAGCGTTTCGGGCTATTCTATGCGCATGGACAACCCTTGGTTGAACATGTACAGATTGCCATATGCGAGACGTTATCCCTAATCCTGGACGTAAGGATTAGGGATTTTTTATTGTTCATGTAAGATAAACCGAACTTTTACACGTTAACGAAGAGTGCAGAACCGATCTGAAGAAACGGAGTGTTCGCTTAAAGCTTTCTACAAGAAAGCTACATCGGAAGCATACGCTTATCCCCGGATTTTCCCTTTCGAAAAGGGAATCAAAAAAATCTGGGGATAACAGCGATCGGAAGATGGTACTGCAATCGGAGTGGACTTGTGTAAAATTGATGGGTTTAACTTGTACAGGAACACCAAGGCATGGGAGCAGGAGTTTGAGCACGATGCAAGAAAATAGCGCAAATAGAGAAGGGGAGAATAACAGAATGAATTTTAAAAATTGGAAAAGCGTAGCGTCCCTGCTAAGTGCAGCGGCACTCGCACTGGCTTTGGCCGGATGTGGAAATGCAACAACAAACGAGGGCACAGGTACTTCACAGCAACCGGCACAGGAGCAGTCCCAAAGCCAGGCGCAGACGGACCTCAAAACACAATATCCACTTACCGTTACGGATGCAACGGGTGAATCATTCACCTTTGAAAAGGCACCGGCCAAAATCGTATCCGTGTCTCCGGCTGAGACGGAATCCCTGTTTGCCCTTGGATTGGACGATCAAATCGTTGGTGTATCCGACTATGACGATTATCCGGAAGCGGCAACAACCAAAGCTAAAATGGGCGGTATTACCAAGCCCAATGAAGAGTCCATTATTGCCGCTGAAGCCGACATTGTCTTCACAGGTATCTCGATGAGCGAGGATGCGGTGAAAAAGCTGCGCGAACTGGGCATTACCATTTTCAAAACGGATCCTAAATCCATTGACGATGTGATGAACAATATCGAAACCTTCGGTAAAATCACCGATCATCAGGAAAAAGCACAAGAAATCATCACCCAGATGAAACAGGACGTGACGGATGTAACCGAAGCGGTGAAGGCAGTTAAATCGGAAGAGAAGAAAAAAGTATACGTTGAATTCTCCCCAGGCTGGACTGTAGGTAAAGGCGAATTCATGGATGAACTCATCACTGTAGCCGGAGGTAGCAATATTGCTTCGGACAAAGAGGGTTGGTATGAAATTAATGAAGAGAACGTGATTGCCTCCAACCCGGATGTGATCCTGTATGCCAACGATGTAATTGACGAAAACTCCAAAACACTGGATCAGATCATCAAGGCGCGCAGCGGCTGGGATCAAATTACGGCTGTGAAAAATGACGCGGTTATTGGCCTGGATGCCAACCTGCTGAGCCGTCCGGGTCCACGGGTAACTCAAGGGTTGAAAGAAGTAGCCAAAGCGATCTACCCTGACTTGTTCCAATGAGTAAAAAGCTGATCCTGTTCGGAACGACGGGCATGGTGCTGCTGGTGCTCACCGTGCTCATCTGCACGGGCATTGGTTCAGTAGCGTTGCCGATCCGGGATATTGCAGGCATCCTGATTCACAAAATTCCCTGGGTGGGCGATTGGATTACACCGGATTGGAATAAGGCAGCCGAACAGATTATCTGGAAAGTCAGATTCCCACGTGTACTGCTTGCCGTGCTCGTGGGCGCATCGTTGGCGATAGCCGGTACGGGATTCCAGGGGGTTCTTCGGAACCCGCTGGCAGACCCGTTCACACTGGGCGTGTCATCCGGTGCTTCGGTGGGGGCAGCCTTTCTGATTTTCTTCGGGTTGCAGTATGCACTGATCGGAATCTGGACGTTGCCACTGGTGGCGTTTTTGACGGGTGTAATCACGTTATGGTTTGTTATGGCACTGGCTCGTGAAGGGCGTAAAATACCTACACATAGCCTCATTCTGGCTGGTGTGGTCATGCAAAGTTTCCTGGGCGCAGTTGTTTCCTTCCTGTCGACCATGTCGAAACAAACGATTAATGAAATTATATACTGGACGATGGGAAGTCTGGCTCTGCGTGGGTGGTCGTATACGGCCATCCTTTTCCCGTATTTTCTGCTAGGACTGGTCTTTCTCTGGAGCCGCGCACGCTCGTTGAATGTGCTTGCACTGGGAGAACGTCAAGCGGCACATATCGGGATCGGGGTGGACAGACTCAAGCTGTCGGTACTGGCAGTTGGCACACTGCTGACTGCTGGGGCTGTCTCGGTATCGGGTGTCATCGGATTCGTTGGATTGGTGATCCCGCATATGTTGCGGCTGCTGGTGGGACCGGATTACCGACTGCTGGTACCTTTGTCTGCCATTGGTGGAGCGATCTTCATGGTGTGGGCCGATACCATCGCAAGATCGTTGCTGGCGCCAACTGAAATTCCGCTCGGTGTCGTCACCGCCTTTGTTGGTGCGCCGTTCTTTGCTTACTTGCTGCACCGGAACAAAAAGTTGCAGAAGGGGATGATGCCATGAGTGAAGAGAAGGAGAGACGTACGAATCAACTTCGGGACACGGTTTCGGCTTCTAGTACAAGTACCAATTCCAGTTCCAACTCGACTTCACTTATCTCCATTAAGGGAGCAGGGAAGTCATATGGCAATCATCAGGCACTGCGCAATGTAGACTGGCATGTTGGCGAAGGTGACTGGTGGGGAGTTGTCGGGCCAAACGGCAGCGGCAAGTCCACCCTGATCCAGCTTATTGCCGGAACGGAACAGTTAAGCGAAGGTCAGATCCGTATCGATGGTCGAGACATTGGCTCTTACAGCCGTAAGGACCTGTCGCGCATGATCGCTGTATTGCAACAGGATGGCTTGCCAGCCATCTCCTATCCTGTACGAGACGTGGTGGAGATGGGGCGATATCCATACCAGAACTGGCTGGGGCGGGAAGTGGGCGATGGGGCACTTGTGGTGGACAGAGTGCTTGAAGACCTGGGATTGACTGAGCTGGCGGACAGACCGCTGGATGCACTCAGCGGCGGGCAACGTCAGCGGGTCGCACTAGCCAAAGTTATGGCCCAGGAGCCGAGGTTACTACTGCTGGACGAGCCGACCACGTTTCTGGATATTAAATATCAATTGCAATTCATGGAATTGTTATCGGCATGGCGACAGAGAAATAACATTACGATTGTGGCTGTGCTGCATGATCTGAATCTGGCCGCGTTATTTTGCGATCACATTCTGGCGCTGCGTGAGGGCATTGCGGTTGGAAAGGGCACGCCTCATACGTTAATCAACGATGAGAATATCCAGGATATATTTCGCGTCAAACCCGCGATTGTCTCCCATCCCGACCATGCCATACCTCAACTGCTGTTGCGGCGGGACATCGATTAATTGAAGCGGGGCAACCCATATTTTGATGAAGGAAGTGCTGGTTGTATGAATAATGAACAGATGTTGGAGCAAATAACCAAAGGGATTACCGCTCCTGACCAGAAAGTGGCGGCAGAAACCTCTGCGCATGTGGATTCGTTGACGAAGCCGCCGGGGAGTCTGGGCAAATTGGAAGAGCTGGTGATCCGCCTGGCTGGCATGACGGGTAATGGACGTCCGCGTTTTGATCACAGGGCGGTCATTGTCATGGCGGCAGATCACGGCGTAGTGGAAGAAGGCATCAGTGCTTTTCCTGCTGAAGTGACCCCGCAGATGGTCCTGAATTTCCTGGCTGGAGGCGCTGCGGTGAACGTGCTTGCCCGTCACGCTCGAGCTAATGTGATCTGTGTGGATATCGGTGTGAATGCCGATCTCGAACATCCGGACCTGCTTTCCCGTAAAATTCGTAAAGGCACGGCTAACATGGCCCGAGGTGCAGCGATGACCCGGGATGAGGCAGTTCGGGCTATCCTTGCTGGAGCCGAAGTTGTATCGGCAGAGGTGGCGAAGGGAACACAGCTGTTTGTCACCGGGGAGATGGGAATTGGCAACACCACTGCAAGTGCTGCGGTAATGAGCGCGTTAACCGGAGTTACACCTGCCGCCGCCGTGGGGAGAGGTACCGGGATTGATGATGCAGGCTTGCAGCGCAAGGCTGCTGTAGTCAGCCGGGCGCTTAGCGTAAATGCACCAAACCCGGAAGATGCACTGGATGTTCTGTGCAAGGTGGGTGGGCTGGAGATTGCCGGACTCACAGGGGTTATTCTTGCAGCTGCTGCTCATCGTTGCCCAGTCGTTGTAGACGGGTTCATCTCTACCGCGGCAGCGCTGGTGGCGAGACAACTTGCACCTCTGAGTACAGCTTATATGATCGCTTCTCATACGTCACATGAAAATGGACATGGGGCGCTGCTGCGTGAATTGGATCTGAAATCGATGCTGGATCTGGACATGCGTCTGGGTGAAGGCACAGGCGGCGTGCTTAGTCTTCATCTGATTGACGCAGCATGTCTCATTCTGAACGAGATGGCGACCTTTGCAAGCGCGGGTGTCTCGGATGGGGCAAGCCCTGCTCCAGATTCCGCTGCGTCGGTTGATTCATCCCTGCAAGGAGAGAGTTCCCGATGAGCGTACTGGTGACGGGCGGGGCACGCAGTGGCAAAAGCTCCTTTGCCGAGCGTCTCTGCATGCAGCGTTCCTCGGAGGCGTGGTATGTGGCGACAGCTCAGGCGTACGATGATGAAATGCGTGAGCGTATCGCCATGCATCAACATCAGCGCGAGGCATCAGGGTATCTGTGGCACACGATGGAAGAGCCGATACATTTGCCTGCTTTGATAAGCCGCATGGGTGAAGGGCATACAGGGACTTCAGCACCCACCATTCTGGTGGATTGCCTGACGCTGTGGCTGACAAATGTTTTGTTAGCGCACGAGCATGACGAGAAGCAGGTGTTACAGGGACATTTGGACGCGCTGGTTGAAGCGATTCGAACCTATCCCGGGTTGCTTGTTCTGGTTACGAATGAAGTGGGGGACGGAATCGTACCGGAATATGCCCTTGGCAGGAAATATCGGGATCTGGCCGGTGTATTGAATCAGCGCATTGCGGCGATATGCGGTGAAGTGTTTCTGGTGACCGTAGGCATTGCGATTGAACTAAAAAGCAAGGAGTATCGCTTATGAAGGATGGCACGCCTGCTCCTCAGCGCAAACATGCCGCGGCAGCCGCTTTTCAGTTTTTGTCCCGTTTCCCTGTCAAAATGCAAATCGATTTTGTCCCGCCGCTGTTGCGGGAAAGTGTTGTTTTTTATCCGCTGGTCGGTGCTGCAATCGGTCTGTGTGTCTGGCTCTTGGGAGCCTTAAGTGGTGCAGTGCTTCCCGCCTTACCGGCTGCCGTCCTGACCCTGACGTTATGGGTATGGCTCACCGGAGGACTCCATCTTGACGGATGGATGGATACGGCGGATGGCTTGCTCAGTTATCGTACCCGTGAGCGGATGCTGGAGATTATGAAGGACAGCCGTGTAGGGGCCATGGGGGTAATTGCCTGTGTGCTGCTGCTTATGATGAAAGCTGCGCTGATCGCCGATTTTATTGCCCGGGGCCACTGGGTGTACGGTGCGTTGCTGATTCTGCCCATGATCTGGAGCCGCTGGTTCATGGTGTATGCGATGTCGGCCTGGCCGAATGCCCGCGGAGATGATGGACTTGCCGTATTGTTCAAAGGTCTGGGTGATCGGAAGGAGGTCCAGCGTGCACGCAGCTCAGCCGTTGGCCTGACCTTGATCGCAGGTGCAGTTACATTTGCCGCGGTGTGGCTTTTCAAGCCGGATATGGGGATTGCGGATGCGATGGTGAGTGGTCTGGGAACACTGCCATGGTGGCTATACCCGGTGACGGCAGTTATTATACTGCCTGTGGCGTGTTATTACATCGGCCGATTCGTGGCTGCCCGGATCAGTGAACGGCTCGGCGGTTTAACCGGGGATACGTATGGTGCCATGAATGAGCTGCTGGAGACGGCTTTGTTGACCGTGCTGAGCGTGCTTCAAGGACTGTTCTGGCTGTAACTTTTGAAGTAAGAAGCAGTATGGAAAGTGTTACGCATGAGGTTGGGAGCAAGGTGATCTGGATATAACACGGAGACAGGGGGGGAGAGAGTGTGGAAGATAGGCATGTACAGCAAACAGCGGCGGTACTCATGCTGCAAGGAACGGCTTCTGATGTGGGCAAAAGTGTCATCACAACGGCTTTATGCCGTATATTCAAGCAGGATGGCTTCAAGCCTGCTCCGTTCAAGTCACAGAATATGGCACTGAATTCCTATGTGACGGAAGATGGCAAGGAGATTGGTCGGGCTCAGGGAGCACAGGCCGAAGCCTGCGGTATTGAGGCGACAACCGACATGAACCCAATCCTGATCAAGCCGGTGCGGGACATGCATTCGCAGATCGTGGTACACGGTGTACCTTTTGCTCAGATGAGTGCATCAGACTACCGACAGCATTTCCTGCCTGAAGCAAAGCAGACGGTTATGGATGCGTTGAACCGGCTACGGGATGCCTATGATATTGTGCTGATGGAAGGAGCGGGCAGTCCGGCCGAGATCAATCTGAAGGATCGGGATATCGTCAACATGAATCTGGCAGGTTGGGCAGATGCGCCGGTGATTCTGATCTCCGATATTGATCGGGGCGGGGTGTTCGCTTCCATTGTAGGTACGCTGGAGCTGCTGGAACCCCATGAGGTGGCGCGTGTCAAAGGGTTCATTATCAACAAGTTTCGCGGTGACCTGTCCCTGTTGCAGCCAGGACTCGACTGGCTCGAAGAACGGACAGGCATTCCAGTATTAGGTGTATTGCCTTACATAAGAGATATTCAGATTGAAGCAGAGGATTCAGTGGTGCTGGACTCCATGCGTCATGGGAAATCCGGCAATACTGAGCTGGATCTGGCGGTGATCCGATATCCGCGAATTTCCAACTTTACAGACTTTGATGCACTTTCCCGTGAACCGGATGTGAATGTGCGTTACGTGACCTCGCCAGAGGAATTGGGTAGTCCGGATGCTATTCTTCTGCCGGGTACGAAGGATACGATAGGGGATCTGGCGTTTCTGCGAGAGTCAGGGTTGGAGCAAGCGATTGCCAGCCAGACCGAGCGTGAGCATGTTCAGCTCGTAGGAATATGTGGCGGGTACCAGATGCTGGGGCGACATCTGAAGGACCCATTTGCTGTGGAAGCGAATCAGATTCAGGAAGCGAAAGGACTTGGTTGGCTCCCGCTAACGACAACGTTTCTTCAGAACAAGCAGACCGTCAGAGCTTCTGGACGGGTGCAGCCTGATCACCCGATTCGTCTGTATGGTGAGCAAGATGAAGCAGGTGCTTCATTACCCATTAACGGATATGAGATTCATATGGGCGTTACGGAGTGTCAAGAGCCTGGACGTGTAACCGCGTTGTTTGAAATCTCACATCCAGGTGGTCAACCTTTCCAAGAAGGCTGGGGCTCAGTAGATGGCAGTGTGTGGGGAACCTACCTGCATGGTTTGTTTGAAAGTGATCAATTCCGACGTTCTTGGCTGAATGCTTTGCGTGCAGGAAAGGGACTGGCTCCACTTCAGGAGACGTATAGTGCGCATGAGCGTAAGGAGATGGAGTTTGATCGGGTAGCCGAATCGTTACGTTCGGCATTGGATATGAAGCGCGTGTACGAGATTATGGGTGTTCAGACACCCGAGTGAAACAACAATACCCCCATGTCCGGCAAACCGTTCTCTAGAAACGGAATGTTAGCGGCATGGGGGTATTGTATATCCTATGATTAAATGAGGTTTAAAACAGGTGATGATAGGTTAATGGTTAACCTGTTAGTTTATTTTGAAATTTTTCATAGCGGATTGCAGCTCTACAGCTTGTTCATGCAGATGACGAACTGTATTCGAATGTGAATCCATCTCGCTGAGCTGAAGATCTGCTGTTGAAGCAATCTGTAGCATACTTTCACGGGATTTGGTCGTAATCTGTGCCGTTTCTTCAACGGATGCACTCACTTCTTCAGCACCAGCAGATACTTGTTGAGTAGAAGCAGAGACGGTCTGAATGGTCAGATTCACGTTCTGAATCAATTCATTCAGTTGCTGGAAGGCTGAGCCTGCTTGTTGAACGACAGTTGTGCCTGAACCAATCTCCTGGGTTACACGGTTCATGGCATCAACCGAGCGTTCAGCATCTTCACGAATGGTACCCAGATAATCCGAAATTTCTTCGGTGGCTGTCTTGGATTGCTCGGCAAGTTTGCGAACTTCTCCAGCAACAACAGCGAATCCGCGGCCATGCTCTCCGGCACGTGCTGCTTCAATGGAGGCGTTGAGTGACAGCATGTTAATCTGTTTGGTGATTTCAAAAATGGAAGCAACAATGGTGCCGATGGCTACCGAACGTTCATTCATAGTTTCGACATAACGCAACGATTCGCTTGCTGTCTGGCCTACACGCTCCATCTGCTCAATGGCATTCTGAGCCAGTCGGTTACCGTTAACTGCCTCGTTGGCTGCTTCACCAATCTGGTCAGACACTTCAGCGGAAGAAGAAGCAATATGCATGATACCTTGCGTAATTTCTTCCATAGCTCTGGCGTTTTCGGATGCGCTTGACGCAATGCTGATGCTTCCTTTTTCTGCATCTTCTGCGGAGCGACTGGAGTTTCGTACCATACCGGACATCGATTCAACCCGCTGAAGCAGGTCATTGGAGCCTGACACAACTTCATTGGACGTGGACAAGGCACGGCTGATCATTTCTTTCAGGTTATGCGTCATCGTCTGGAAGCTTGCGGCAAGCTGGGCAATTTCATCTTTGCCTTTGATCTGGAGTTCAGCGGTCAGATCACCCTGGGATATTTGTTTGCTATGTTGGACAAGCTTGATGATTGGTTTGGTAACTCTTTTGATCATACTAGTGGAGATAAGCCAGCCGAGCACAAACACTAATGCTGTAATCCCAAGACACAACCAGAAAATCTGAGTAATCTTGTCTTGAATGAACTGGGCATCCATGCTCACAGCCATAATCATGTTACTTCCTGCAATGGGGATAAAGGCTGCTTTATGTACACCAAAGGAATCGGAGTAGACCTCACTGATTACCATTTCTTTGTTCTCAATAGCTGCATTCATTGCGGGTTCTACACTAATCTCATCCTGAGCTTTCATGTTTGAGGAAGAATTGGCCACAACGACTTTGGCTGAGCCATCTTGAATAGCAACCACGTAAGCCGCATCCAAATTATGTTCTTTTGCTTTTTCGGCCAGATACGATTCCACGGTCATAGCAGCACCTTCAGAACCGGCTCCGCCACTCTGTACCTGTAGGATTTTGGATGCTGAAGTATTCTTGTATATATCCTGAATGGACGTGTTTAGGACTTTGTCAAACTGCGGTAGCACGTAGCTTTGAATAATATTCATCGACACGGCATAGAAACTGATACTGAACAACAGAGAAGCAACCAGCAGAACGAGGAACAATGTGCCTCTGATTTTACCGGCAACGGTGCGATTACGAAACATATGATCATCCTTTCACGTCAAGTTCATTAACATTATCGCTTTTCCGTACTCATAAGACCTATCTACCAATGAAGAAAGACCTAAATTTTATGTTGAGAAAACTTGGGAATAAGCGGATATACCTATATTACAAAATTAACCGGAGGTTGAATAGAACAATTTTCACGAATTGGTGTATTTTTTTCAGAAATACATGAATCTATTACATGCATATTACATAATATCAATTAATACCTACCAGAATAGTTTGTTATATGTTATATTGTAAAATGTCTTTGTCGGAAGTACAAAAAGATAAAAGAGAAAACCGGATATTTTTCGGTTACACACATGCCTGAGGAGGATTTAAAGAAATGGATACTTTTCTAGTCATATTGAATGTAGTGGTTATGCTTGCCTTACTTGGCATCCTCTACTGGATGCAGAAAAAGCATATCTCCTTTACGAAACGCGTATTTGCGGGTCTGGGACTGGGGGTTGTTTACGGGGTTATTCTCCAATTGGTGTACACATCAGGTTCTGATGTAGTTACGAAATCAGTCGATTGGTTCAATCTGGTCGGTTCAGGATATGTTCGTTTGTTGCAAATGGTCGTGATTCCATTGATCATGGTATCGATCATCTCAGCCATTATGAATCTGAAGGGCAAGCAAAATCTCGGCAAGATGAGTGTTTCCATTATTGCCATTCTGTTGATCACCACAGCGATTGCCGCAGGGGTCAGCATTGTAACGAGCCTTGGCTTTAACCTGACTTCCATTGAGATTCAAGGAGGAGACCGGGAGAATGCGCAGATTCAGAAGGTGGAGGAACGGCTTGTTGATGTGAAGGATCAGACCATCCCGCAGCAAGTGCTGGAATTCATTCCTTCGAATCCATTTGCAGATATGACAGGAGAACGTCGTACATCCACACTGGCGGTGGTTATCTTCTCCGCGTTCATCGGTGTAGCTGTACTTGGACTGGATCGCAAAAAACCTCAGCAGGCGGAGACGTTCCGCGGTATGGTTAATGCGGTATATGCGGTGGTTATGCGAATTGTTACGCTGGTGCTGAGGCTTACGCCTTACGGGATTCTAGCACTGATTACAAAGGTAACGGCGACAACCAATGCGGAAGAGATATTAAAGCTCATCAAATTCGTGATTGCGTCTTATATCGCGCTGGCGATCATGTTTATTATTCACCTGATCATTATCTCACTGTCCGGGTTCAACCCGATTACGTATGTGAAAAAGGTTCTGCCAACACTGGTATTTGCCTTTACATCCCGTTCAAGTGCAGCAGCGATCCCGCTGAATGTGGAGACACAGACGAAGAAACTGGGCGTATCCGACGGTATTGCCAACTTGTCTGCAAGCTTTGGTGCTACAATTGGGCAAAACGGCTGCGCCGGGATCTATCCGGCCATGCTGGCGGTGATGATTGCTCCGACGGTCGGCATCGACCCGCTGAGCTGGGACTTCATTGTGACTTTGATCCTTGTAGTCATGATCAGTTCGTTTGGTGTGGCTGGCGTTGGCGGCGGGGCAACCTTCGCTTCCCTGATCGTATTGTCCACCATGAATCTGCCTGTGGCTCTGGTTGGACTACTCATTTCCGTGGAGCCGCTGATCGACATGGGTCGTACAGCGCTTAACGTGAACGGGTCCATGACTTCAGGACTCGTAACCAGCAAAATTTTGAAAGAAAATGATCATGACACATTCAATGATCAGAGCCGTGAGCTGGATTCAGCTGTTCAGGCGTAAATGGATTAGATAGAGGCTTATATTAAGATATCTAGAGCCGTCTATAAGCCAAGTGGGAAAAGCCGTCCTTCGGAGGAATCTGGAGGGCGGTTTTTTTTGTGGCAATCCAATTATACTGTCACTCAGGCAGACCTGGAGTTATTTAGTTCTGTTCATGGGACGAGAAATGTGATAGAGTATTCATGTTTTGGCCCTGAGCCAAACCGCGGTTCGTAACCATCCCGCGTAATCAAAACTAGGAAGGCAGTGTATGTATTTATGTTTAACTTAGGGTGGGGAGCAGTTTTTGTTCTCGTAACTTATGGATTTTTCCTGTTGTGTTACCGCTTGTTCGGTAAAAAAGGTCTCTATGCCTGGATTGGTGTGGCTACGGTTATAGCCAACATTCAGGTGACCAAAACGATAGATATTATGGGGATTGTACTGACGCTTGGCAACACGATGTATGTCAGCATGTACCTGACCAGTGACCTTCTTAATGAGAAGTATGGACCAGGTGAGGCGCGCAAAGCCGTATGGTTCGGGTTTTTCACGCTCATCATGACTACGGTTCTGATGCAGATGGTGTTGTACTTTGACCCGGCACCAACGGACTTTGCTCAGGATTCGATGAAAACATTGTTCGGTCTGCTGCCACGTCTGGCCCTCGGAAGTTTGACAGCGTACTTCATCAGTCAGTTCCTGGATGTTCGATTGTATTCCTGGTTACGCAAGGTGGCTCCAGGGCGCAATCAGTTGTGGATACGTACCAACGGTAGCTCGATCATCAGTTCATTTGTGGATACACTGGTGTTCTGCACGATCGCGTTTGCGTTCATCTACCCTTGGGATGTTTGGCTGGAAATCTTCCTGACCACGTATATTATCAAATTTGTATTAACTGCGGTTGGAACACCGTTTCTGTATGCTGCACGCAGCTTTAAGTTTAAGGATGAAGCTTAGACAACAATCAAAGAGGATCACTCAAAATCACCCTCTGCGCAGTCCATTGTAATTCGGACTCTGCAAGGGTTTTTTTTCATAGAAAAGACCCGAAACAAGAAAAATCCTTTTTACATTTTTATGAAAAAGTTATAATATAAACGACCTGTCGTTATAAGCGTGTATCATTAGCAACGATGATTTCAACCAAAGGGGAATCGCACATGTACTCTACACTGCGTTATACACTGGAAAGCAATGGCACAACCTACGAGAATGATAGCATTAATGCCTCATTATTGGTGGAGTTGATCACCAATCTGGAATTGCAGGAATACGTAGTACTTTCACCTTCAGAGCTGGTGGAGGGAAGTATGTATATGCAGGCTGCTGCGCTTGAGGAACCAGGGCAGATGGTGGCGGAGATTCGTTTGCAGGAAGGCGAGGACGGTTTCCGACATTACAGCTGCAGCACAACAGATACGACTGTGATTATTCAATGGTTTCTGGATTACTGGGGGAAGCAACAGCTGCCACAGCTGGAGTCTTGGCAGGATATCACGCATGAGTTTTGACTAATGGTTAATGAGTGAGTAGGAATAATGTTACGTAGAATGCAGACGGAGTAATTTTAGGATATGCTTTGTATTAATTACAATCCCGCAACCCATGATATTCATGGATTTGCGGGATTTTTGCGTTCGCGTGTGTACTTGCTACTTTTTCTATATACAGGCCTAAGGCGTACGTGAAAAAAGTATATTATTTTGAAATTACAGTTCAGCGCAGTTTCGTGCAGTTTAGTTCATGATGCAAAATATCGGCTGAGCATTGATGTATATGGGCTGTTTTGACATAGATCCAATTGGATTAGTCGCTAAGGATTTGCAGTTCTTTTGGATAAGACGTCAGAACTTCGACACCCGTTTCGGTCACAATTACATCATCCTCAATGCGGACGCCGCCTGCTGCGGTATATATGCCCGGCTCAATCGTGAATACAGTACCTTCATTCAGGATGTCCATATTCTCTCCATGGAGAGAAGGATACTCATGTACGTCAATACCCAGTCCATGGCCTACTCTATGCATAAAACGCTCGCCGTATCCCGCTTCTTCCGTGACCTGGCGCGCTGCACGATCCACTTCAGCGCAGGTGATGCCTGGTTTCACGATTTGGATAGCAGCTTCGTTCGCTGCGAGCACCGTGTTATAGATAGTTTTGAGTTCAGGTGAGATGTCACCAAAGGCGAATGTCCGTGTGATGTCCGAGGCATATCCTCCAGCATAGACACCCATGTCAAACATCAACAGGTCACCATGTTGCAGTTTCCGTTCACCCGGTGTACCGTGTGGCAGACCTGTTTTGGGTCCCGTGAGCACCATGGTATCAAAGGAAGGGCCATCGGCACCCAGCTTTTTCATCTGATACTCCATCTCGGCGACAAGTTCAATCTCGGTTACGCCTGTGCGAACATGAGAGATGCCTTGACGCAATGTTTCTTCGATCAGATGAATGGCGTGGCGAATGCGGGCTACCTCATCAGGTGTTTTTTTCACACGTAATGTGCGAAGCAGGGGGCCAACATCCTCAAAGCTGGCAGCACCCAGCGCGGCGGTCAGTTGCTCATAACGTGCGACTGTCACGTATTCTTTTTCGAGACCTACTCGGCCCAAGCGCCCCTGATAACGATCAAACAAAGCGTATGGATTATCCGTATCCGTGTGAGTAGCAATGTTGGATACCGAGGAAGCGGCTGCGGCAGCTTCAGCGTCCAGGGCGGGTACAATCAATAATGGTTCCTCGCCACGTGCGAGAACCAGACCTAGGAAGCGTTCATGCGGATTGCTTGCAAATCCAGTTAAATAGTAGATATGTTTCGGATCTGTGATCAGCATGGCGTCCAATCCTTGCCCGGACAGATCGGCTTCAAGACGAGATAAAGGGTTTTGATTCATAAGTGTAGTTGTCCACCTTTCCATTCATACTATCCTTCTATTATAAAAGATTATGATGGAATTCCAAACTGCGATGATTTCATGTCCTCGGAATCCCTTGATTTCTCGGTTTAAGCGGCTGGTATGAAGGGTAATACAGGGCGAAACCGCTTTACACATGAATAATAGCGTCACAACTATAGAGAGCAATACATTAACAATACGTTGAAGCATGGCTTATTTATTTTATATAAAAAGAACGATATGCGAAGGGAGATGTAATCATGAATAATCGAGTAAACGTACCACTGTATGCTTCATTATTAAGTGTGGCTCTGTTAACCGCGTCATGCTCTTCAGGCGAACCCTCAACGGGAGGAGTAGAGCAGACGTCTCAGGGACAGGGAACAGGTCAGGGACAGACAGCGAATGGAAGCAATACCGGTGCAAGTGGAAATGAGAGTGGAGCGCAGGGAGAGACGGTTATTCCGTATCAGGCTTCCGTTCTGGTTGAAGGATTGAATGCACCATGGGAGATTGTGAGTGTGCCTGATGGTCGGATGTTCGTAACGGAACGCCCTGGTGCGATTCGAGTCATTGAGGATGGAAAACTAGCCCCTGAACCACTGATTGAATTCTCAGCCCCATTTAATGAAGAAGGTGAGGGAGGTCTGTTGGGCCTTGCAGCTGATCCGGACTTCGAGGATAACGGTTATCTGTATGCATATCACTCCTATCTGGAAGGCGACGACATTGCCAATCGAGTATTACGCCTCAAGGTGAACGATGGCAAAGCGGTCATAGATCAAGAGTTGCTTGGTAACATTCCAGGCGGAACAAATCATAATGGTGGGCGGATCAAAATTGGCCCGGACAAGTTGCTCTATATCACGACAGGTGAACGTTATGAGCCGGAATTGTCACAGAACGAAGATAGCCTTGGAGGTAAAATATTGCGGATAGGTCTCGACGGGTCGATCCCGGCAGACAACCCATGGCCGAATTCACCTGTATACAGTATGGGACACCGTAACGCACAGGGACTGGCCTGGAACCCGGACAACGGTTACCTCTATTCTACTGAGCATGGTCAGCGTAATCATGATGAGATTAATCGGATTGTAGCTGGTGAGAATTATGGCTGGCCCGAGGTGGAGGGAGACGACGATGACAATGGCGCATATCAGGCTCCGCTTGCACATAGTGGGAGTGATACATGGGCGCCGTCTGGTGTAGCTTTTGTTGAGGAAGGACCTTGGGCTGGATCACTGATTGCTGCAAATCTGCGTGGAGAGCAGTTGCTGAAGGTTACTCTTTCGGAAGATGGCACACAGGTGGAGAAGGTGGAACCGATCTTCGAAGATGAATGGGGCCGGATTCGCAATGTGAGTGCTGGCGAGGATGGAAAGTTATACGTGCTTACCAACAATCGGGATGGACGAGGATCGCCACGAGATGGGGATGACAAGCTGATTGTACTTACCCCGGAGAGTTAAGTCTGGAGTCAGGAGATATAAAATCAGTGTTGCAGGACAGCGTCGAACCGAACTCGTCTCGCCGTAAGGTAGTGGATGGAGTAAGTTTAAAACGAACGTTTGCCGCTTATCTTGAGCCAAAGCCCTGAAGTGCCCTGAATCTAAATCGCTCTAATAGGGTGTCTGAGATTCGTTACAAAACAACTTTAGCGTCTAGAGTATGCTTAATTCGTTAGAGGCGGGCCTCAGTCAATAAAGTGGACATTTACGCTACGGATTTTCAAGGTGAGTTGTTTTGCCAAACGGGCAGGGGAAAGATACTGTGCACATGTCGTGGTGCAATATAAGATACTGCGTGCATACTGTATGCATGGCGTGCGCAATAGGAGGTATCATACGGTCAACACCAGTGCAGTGGTAAATACACATGGTTAATTAATCAAAGGAGCTGTCCCCGTCAAATTCATGACTTATGGGACAGCTCCTTGATTGTAATCTATGTGTCATCCTAATCTTGAATGAGCCTGCAACGCACAATGCCGCACGAAGAGAAACAGCGTTAGTAGGATGCTTGTGTCGTTCCAAAACACTCACAAGTCCGCTTTCTATTCTTACTCTGCGCTCTCCGCAAGTGTGGCAATGCGCTGAGCCGGATCAATCGTGTACTCTCCACCGTGATAACAGAGAACCTTATTGAGCTTAAGGTCGGTCAGTTTCTTCAGGCTTCGCAGCGCTTCAGGCATGTCCGGTGTTGCGGGTGGCGCAGGGCCAACCAGTTCATCATCGACCACACGAAGTTCATCGGCAGCGAGCAGGAATTGTTGCTCACCGAAATACAGGCAGATATGGCCTGGTGTATGTCCCGGTGTATGAATGACCTGTGTACCGCCTTGAAGGGGTAATAAGTCTCCGTCTGCCAGCGTTCTGCTGATGTTCACTTCAGGCAGCTGCAAGAGCAGTTGGTCTGCCAGTGCCAAAACGGGCGCGGGCAGCAGAGCACGACGTTCAGGTGTGAATTTGATCAAAGGTTTCTCGCCGGTTAGATATGGAATCTCATCGGCATGTGCCCAGATTTCCAGATCAGGGATGGCATCCAAAAGAGCACCCAAGTTACCGATATGATCGATGTCCTGATGGGTAATAATCACACGTTTCACGTCCGAGAGCTGTACGCCCTCTTGTTCCAACGCGGATTGAAGTTCGGCAAATTGGCCAATCATGCCTGTATCCACCAAGGTAACGCCATCTTCATCACGAAGCATGACAGGGAATATGGGGCTGTTCCCAGAAGGTGTCGGAATCTGGAGATTTAACACAGTAATCGAAGTTGTTGGATGGCTCATGGTGATCCGGACCGTAGTCCGGTACACCTCCTTTTCTTTTTTAGCGATGATTGTTGTTATTCAGGGCGATTGTATTTTAAGTGTTTTCTATATTTTTTAACGGTATGGAGCAGTGCTTCAAACGTTTCTTCTTCATTACTGCCATCCTTAACGCTGGAGATAAACGAGAAATTATCATGAACAAGTTTGTTCCTCGTCTGAAATACCAGACCAAGGGCTTCAGCGAAGTGTTCTTTTTCGGATTCCAGAGCAATGAACTCTTTACTCAGTTCGGCTTGAATGATCTCCATGTTGGAGCGTGCACGGTAGGCAGGAGTTTTCATCAGCTGGGTCGAATTAAACTTTTTCTGATATACGTCTCTGTACAGTTGATGTAACATTTGTTCAATAATGGCGCATAGTTCGATGACGAGTGAAGCATATCTTCGGTTTTTGCGTTTTCGGGTGAGCTCACGTGTTTCTTCTTTGTCCAAAATACCGTATTTTTCATACAGCGTAGAATCAACGTTCTGCAAGATTTCCTGATATTCCTGTTCGAGTAGTGCGATTTCAAGTTTGGCTTGTTTTTTAACTTTTTTAAAATCTTCTTTGGTCAGCATACTTGTCCTCCCATGGAAACCGAGATGTGATCCTATCATTATCTCATATTGTCCGTCGTCGCGCCTCTAATTTCGGAACCTCAGGTTCAGAAGGGAAGTACCTCATGTCCAATCAGACAGCAATTGTAACAGGAGCTAACTCAGGTATGGGGTTGGCAACCACCATTGAACTTGCAAGACAAGGATATCGCGTAATCATGGCATGCCGCAGTGAGAAGCGCGGACAGGAGGCTCTTCAGGAAGCTGTGCGTCAGTCCGGCTCTTCTACGATTGAATTGATGCTGTGTGACCTGGGTTCACTCGAAAGTATACGCCAGTTTGCCCGCACATTCCGCGAGCGTCATGATCGCCTTGACGTTCTGGTTAATAATGCGGGGGTGGTGATGGTCAAGCGGAAGGAAACCTCAGATGGGTTCGAACAAAGTATCGGTATTAACCATCTGGGACATTTCCTGCTGACTTTACTTTTGATAGAACCTCTGAAAGCTGCGAAGCAGGGACGAGTTGTGAACGTTTCGTCAGGTGCTTACAAGGCCGGCAAAATCCACTTCGAAGATCCACATCTGCACACAGGTTATAATCCGATCAAAAGCTATGCTCAATCCAAATTGGCGAACGTGCTGTTCACTCGTGCACTGGCTCGCAAACTGTCAGGTACGTCTGTCACAGTGAACTGTCTACACCCTGGTGCGGTGGGAACGAGTATTGGCGTAGATCGCAATACCGGATTTGGCACACGCATTATGGCGTTTGCAGGTAAACTTCCATTCTTTCTGTCCCCTGAAGAAGGGGCACGAACGGCTGTTTATCTGGCTACAAGCCCTGAAGTCGTCGGGATCACCGGGCGTTACTTCTATCAACAGAAAGAGCAGCAGCTGAAGAAACATGCCGTTGATGATGCTTCAGCTGAGCGTTTCTGGACATGGAGCGAAGAACAGGTGGGGCTAAAGCCTGACGAGAAGTTGTGATGCGGATGTGGTTCAGACTTTTGCCTTCACAGCTTGTTGGATCATTTCAATAACAGCTTCAATAGGTTGAATGCCTTGATCTCCCTGACCGTATGCACGGACAGAGGCGGATGAGGCATTTTTCTCATTCTCTCCAAGTACGAGCGAATAAGGAACTTTTTCCATCTGGGCTTCACGGATTTTGTATCCAAGTTTCTCGCTGCGCAGATCTGTTTCTACCCGAATGCCCGCAGCCCGGAGTTGGCTCTGTACTTGGAGCGCATAGTCTGCGTAATGATCTGACACAGGTAGGAGCTTCACTTGCACAGGTGCAAGCCAGAGTGGGAACGCTCCTGCATAGTGCTCAGTCAGGATGCCGATGAAACGATCAATGGAGCCGTAGATGGCACGGTGGATCACGACCGGACGGTGTTTCAGGCTATCCTCGCCAATATAAGTGAGGTCGAACTTCTCCGGCATCTGAAAATCAAGCTGGATTGTTCCGCACTGCCAGCTGCGTTTGAGTGCATCGAGGATATGAAAGTCAATTTTCGGTCCATAAAAGGCACCGTCCCCTTCGTTAATGCGATACTCCACGCCCCGACGATCCAGAACATTTTGCAGGGCACGTTCCGCCTGATCCCACAGTTCTTCCGATCCCATGGAATCTTCCGGACGAGTGGACAATTCAATCTTATATTCGAATCCAAAGATATCGTACATACGTCCGATCAGTGAGATCGCCTGATTGATCTCGTCCTCGATCTGCTCTGGCATGACGTAGAGATGGGCATCATCCTGGCAGAATGTCCGCACACGCATCATGCCGTTCAAGGAACCTGAGAATTCATGACGGTGAACCTGACCAAATTCCATCATGCGAATTGGTAATTCGCGATAGGAATGGAGTGTATTTTTGAAGATCAGCATGTGCCCAGGACAGTTCATCGGTTTCAGTGCAAAAGTGGCATCGTCCACTTCCGAGAAATACATGTTGTCCTTGTAATGCTCCCAGTGACCGGATTGCTCCCACAGCCGGTTGTTCATCATGAGAGGAGTCCGAACTTCCTGATAACCTTCCTGTAATTGCAGCTCACGGGAGAACTGCTCGAGTTCAGTGCGAACAGTCATACCTTTGGGCAGATAAAAGGGCATGCCGGGCGCTTCTTCGGAGAACATGAACAGTTCAAGCTCTTTGCCGAGTTTACGATGATCCCGTTTTTTTGCTTCTTCGAGCATGTGCAGATGTTCATCCAGCTGGGCTTTGTTCGGGAAAGCAGTGCCGTAGATGCGTTGCAGCATCTTATTATCCGAGTTGCCCCGCCAGTACGCACCAGCCACATTCAGCAGCTTGAACGCTTTGATCCGGCCAGTGGATGGAAGATGGGGACCGCGACACAGATCGAAGAACTCTCCTTGATCATAGATTGAAAGTTCGGCATCCTCTGGCAAATCCTGAATGAGTTCAAGCTTGTAAGGGTCCTGGATTTCTCCGAAGATACGGAGGGCTTCTTCCCGGCTAACGACCCGTCGACTGATCTTTTCATTTTCCTGAATAATTTTGTTCATTTCCCGTTCAATGGCAGCCAGATCACTGATGGACAAGGTATGCTCCAGATCAACATCGTAATAGAATCCATCTTCAATGACTGGGCCGATACCCAGTTTCACTTGTTCCGCACCGTAGATGCGTTTGAGTGCCTGTGCGAGCACATGTGCTGCGCTGTGACGATAACGATACAGACCTTCCGCGCTGTTCAAAGTAACGATAACAAGTTGGCAATCTTGCTTGAGCACCCAATCGAGATCAACATTCTGACCATCTACAATACCGCCAATGGCCTGTTTTCCCAGGCTTGTGCTGATAGATGAGGCAACCGCGCCTACAGTGATGCCTGCTTCGTAAGAACGTACCGCACCACCTTGCAGACGGACCTCAATGGAATGACTGGATGGTTGAAGATCATTTGCTTGGTTGTTTATTTCGTTACCTGATTTGTTGTTTACTGAGTTACTGTTTTCTTGTTTGCTCATGTGAACCACTCTCCATTTCTTAAAATGAAAGCGCAAAAAACACCCGTCCCGGAAAAGGGACGAGTGCGCTTGGCTCGTGGTTCCACCCTAATTTGGTTATGGTGCACCCTGATCTCGACCAGCCGCCGTGAACAGGAAACATCATAACCCTCATTGGAATCCGTTATCGGGGATCAGGCGGTGAACTCTACTGGCAGCATGCCGAACATCCGAAGGAAGTTCGAAATGCTGAGGTTCGAGGTCACGGCTGCAGAGGGGTAATTCCGGTCCGTTCGCTGAAGAAGGTTTCACCAATCCCCTCTCTCTCTGGGCAGCACGCAAACGAAATCATGTCTCTGGTCATCGCCAAATATGTTAGATCAACTCATTAAAGTTATCCTGAAATATGTTGCATTCAATATCAATATATTGGAACAGGTGTTATTGAGTGTCGATTATATAGACTGAAAATGGAAAGGTCAAGCGGAACATTTTAATTCGTTTCGGACGGCCCATCCCATATTAAGCGAATGATCGTTCCTTCACCAGGGGTGGACTGTACCTCAATACGACCATTCATGGCTTCGATCAAACTTTTGGTTACCGCCATGCCCAGCCCTGATCCAACGTCCGATGTTCCTGTATCTGTACCGCGATAGTATCGTTCAAATAACTTCCATACCGTCTCGGGGTCCATACCTCTTCCATTATCGACAAACTGAATGCTGAATTCATCTGCCTGCTTACCAGAATGCACACTGACAACCAGGATGGACTCTGGCGGATTATGAAGAAGGGCATTGGCCGTCAGATTATCCACGATTCGTTCAAACGACGGAATATGGACAAGTCCATACACAGGCACTTCGGAAGGTTGGAATATGATACGACTTTCTCCATATGCCGGATTCCGTTCTGCGCGCTGGATCAGATCACGGAGTAACGTATTTACGTCAGTCTCTTCCACTACAGGTTGATATCCTCCACTGCGTAATCGATAAGTCATGGCGAGGTCGTTGACAAGCCTGTCCATATACATGGACTTATCGAGCATTATGCCTGCGAATTCCCTGACTTCCTCCGCGGTCCAGCTATACTTATCCGCCTCAAGCATATGAGCATATCCCTGAATGGAGGAGAGGGGTGTCTTCAGGTCATGTGTTATGCCAGCAATCCACTCCTCCCGCAGAGAATCGTTCTGTTTCCGAAGTTCTTCATCTTGCTTCAAAGTGTGAGACAGGGCCTGCATGGAGCGAAGCACTTCAGCATACACGTTGTATTTTCGCTTCCACTTTCCGTTACGACGCTGACTGCGAGGAACTCCAAAGGCTCCGGCAGGTTCCTCGTAATGTCCTCGTTCCAGACGCTGTAACCATTGGAGCATATGCAGCATGGGTGAACCGAATCGGTTGGCATACCAGAAGGCAAGCAAAATGAGCAGAATGATGATGGATACGATCAATACGACCAATGCCGGTTCCAAGATAAAATTGTAGGGGTTTTGATTTCCGGTCGCCAATGGATCACTAGGTATGCTAATCAGCCAGGTAGTTTCATTCTGTTCGTCGTACCACGTTGCAACAGACATACCTGATCGACTCGGATAGCGAACTTGCAGAACGAGTTCCTGAATGGTGTATTCGCTAGGTACGCCCATGGCCGGTTTGTTATAGGAGGAGAGTTCGCTTCCTGACGCGTCCAATACTTGAAGATAAGCATTGGCGGCACGGAGGGCCTCCTGTTGGTCGGGCTGAAGATCAAGCTTCCCGTTGGTGAAAGCAAGGTCTGAACGAATCTTATTCATTAAGGACTTGGCCGGGTTACTCTCACCATATAACAAGGTGAATTCCTTCCCGTTTTTCTCCCGAATCAGCATCACAATCTGATAAGGGAACGGCTTCTGGCTTTCCCAGTATGCAATCAATTCCCCCGGTTTATAGCGAGTAGGAACATCGGCAGGTGTGTGATATTCATCAATAGCGTAACCTTGTTCATCCAGAACCTGGAGCCAGCCTTGATTTTTATCCACTTGTTTCAGCAATTCGGGGTCATATTGGATCGTATTATCTGGCAGAATCTCTGCAGTATTAATCAATTGGTCCAGACCATTAACAGCAAAATCATCTACCAGATTCACTTCATTTACCCTTTGAACGACCCAGTAAGTGGCTACAGACCCAAGCAGGATGATAAGAACGACTGCACCGGCAAGCATCCCGATAAACCGGGTCATTAACCTGCGACGAATACTCATGGGCGTGACACATGTTCCGGCTGAATCAGTTTGTAACCCAGACCCCGGACGTTGACGAGAAACACCGGATTGGAAGGATCGGCTTCAATGCGCTCCCGAATGCGGTGAATATGAACCATCACGGTATTGTCATCACTAATGGCTTCAGAGCCCCAGACCCGTTCATATAGATCTGATTTGGTGAAGATTCGATTGGGATGTTTGCAGAAGAAGAGCAGCAGTTGAAACACAAGTGCCGGACAGGATACGGACTCTCCTTCAACCCGAAGCTCACCAGCCCACTCCAGTACCTGGAATCGTCCAAAGTCGTACACGCCTTCCGATGTGCTGGGAGATGACGTATTTACGTTAGATGGGACGTGATCCGAGATCGCTGCGGTTTTAGATGGTAAATAACGCTTCAGTAATGATTTAATTCGAGCAACGACTTCCAGCGGATTAAAGGGTTTGGCGACATAATCATCGCCACCAACGGCGAATCCGGTTAATTTGTCATAATCGGTTGTTTTAGCCGTCAGAAACAGGATAGGCGCATCGGTGACCTGCCGTAGAAAAGGACAGATTTCCAGTCCGCTTTTGCCAGGAAGCATGATGTCGAGCACGATGCAATGATAGGTCTTGTTGTTGCATGCCTCAATGGCAGCTTCGCCTGTTGTAACGGTATCAATATCGAGAAACTGCTCTTTGAGCAGAACGGTTTTGAGCATATGCAGAATCGCCTGTTCATCATCCACAAGCAGTAATGAGACGTTATCCATAGTTTAAAAATGACCTCCTGATCCTTCTGTTGTGTGTATTGCTAATCATACCATCCAAGAAGGCTGTATAGCGTATGAGCTATCTTAACGGAATCTTAATTATACAACCTCAAAAGGCGTTGCAAGTTTAACTACATGTAAGATGGGGTTAGACGAAGGATAAGACTCATTCTGTACACTTAACTGGAAAGTATAACGATAACTGAAGGGATGTTGAGAATGAAGAGGGAAGGTCATGTGAAATCAGGCCAACAGACACATCAGATCTTTAAGCATAGGAAGGGTTGGAAGGTGATTGCAATTACCTTTGGAGCCTGCGTGATATTGTCTGCTTGTGGTAACAGCAACTCCATAACTTCCAACCAGGCGGAGCGGCAGTCGGCTGAACAGGCGTCCAATAATGAAGCAAGCGAGAAATCCAATCAGGAACAGAATTCCGCTTCAGAAGGTACTGCAATGGTTACACCCGACAATTTTGTTGATACCCTGATGAAGGGTTCCATTGAAGATATTTACCGTCAGTTTAGTCCTCAAATGAAGGAAGCGATCACACTTGAAAAGCTTAAAACGTCTGCTGACGAGTTCCTGGAGGGAGTAACTTCCCTGGATCAAGTGTTCGCAGCTGAGATGAACAATCTGACCGAGTTCGCCTGGAAGGATCAAACAGGAACAAAAGGGATTCGAGCCTATTTTGCCGAGGCCAATCAGATTGATGGTCTGTTGATCCAGCCGCTGGAAACGCATGAGGATACAGATCAAAAGTTCACCAAAACCGAATTCCATTTCCCTTTAAAGGGTGAATGGTATGTGTTCTGGGGAGGCAACGATGTGATGTCGAACTATCATTATGAGCATGAAACACAGCGCTATGCGTTGGATATCATTCGGTCAAAAGAAGGTTTCAGTTATAACGGGGATGCCAAGGTAAACGCAAGCTACCATGCTTTTGGTGAACCACTCTATGCTGCTGCGGATGGAACCGTCGTTGAAATCAAGAACGATATTCCGGACAATGTACCGGGTGTGATGAATCCGGAAGAGCCGGCGGGTAACTATGTAATAATTGACCATGGCAAAGGTGAATACAGCATCACAGCACATATCAAGAAAGGCAGTGTTTCGGTCAAAAAAGGAGATAAACTCAAGCAGGGGGACCTCATCGGTGAGCTGGGCAATTCGGGTAACTCCAGTGAAGCCCATCTGCACTTGCAGGTATCGGACGGCCCGGATCTGTTCACATCTCGCTCGCTGAACATTCGCTGGGCAGACCAGAGTCAACAGTTCACTCGTGGCAACACAATTCAGGGACTTCCAGAGTAATTCTCTGTCAGAATGTTAGAGGTGACGAAAACTTCTCTTCTCCGTTATAATATCCTCTATGATAATAGAACGATCTGGAATGATGGAGGAGTATAGATGAAGCTGGAAGATGTGCAGATTGAATATGCGCGCCTGGAGGACTTGCCAAGGATTGTGGAAATTTATAATTCCACCATTGAGAGCCGTATGGTAACAGCGGATTTGGAGCCGGTGACAGTGGAGCAACGTGTTCCGTGGTTCGAGGACCATTCACCGGATCATCGTCCTCTTTGGGTGATGAAGCAGGCAGGCCGGGTGGTAGCTTGGGCGAGTCTCAGTTCATTCTATGGACGCCCTGCGTATAACGGAACGGTGGAAGTCAGTGTATACGTGGATCAGCAATGTCGGGGAATTGGTGCTGGTGGACGTTTGCTCGAAACGGTATTTGCAGCATGTCCTGTACTTGGTATTAATACCATTCTTGGATTTGTCTTTGGGCATAACGAACCGAGTCTGGGATTGTTGCGCAAGCATGGTTTTGAACAGTGGGGATATTATCCTGAAGTGGCCGTGTTGGATGGTGTGAATAGAGATCTGGCGATTTTGGGGAAAAAAATATAAGTGTCGTTCTTATTCTTAGAAAAGAACATTGAAAACCTCCAACCTAAATTAATAGGATTGGAGGTTTTTTGTCGTTCAACTATATTCTTCGCTATGTGAAAGTGTAGGTTGTGTTTACACGCCAAGCTGCTGTTTGATTTCTTGAATCTGTCCCAGGTGACGCTCCTCATGATAACTTGTAAAGTCAATCCATTGGGTTAGATCCATCTCACCAAATACGGGATGAGGAAAGGACTTGCTGCGCAGCAGGTCAGGATCATGATCCAATGCAAAGTTGTTTAACGCTTGGTGGGATTCGTCCAGATCACTGCGTACGTCTGCGAGTGCTTCAGGCGCTGCTGGAGGCTGAAGATGGGGTGGTGCCTCGACGGAGCGGCTGCGGTCCAACGATAATTCATATGGTTTTTTGTCCACAGACACCGTCTGTTCCTTTTCGAGAGCCAGGCGGGCTTGTTTTCCAATTACATTTTCCATCAGGTTCAGATGACGTAGTACTTGCATAATACTCCATTGTTCGGGTGAAGGTTTTCGGTTCAATTGTTCTTCATCGAGTCCCGAGACTGCTTCCCAGATTTGGTTGCGTATATCGTCATTACGAGTAAACATTGTGCAATCCTCTCCTTATATACGGGTTCTATGATGCGGGTAGTCTGTATGTTCATTACCCCAAATGTGGATGCTTATTCTATAAGCATAAAGAATGGAAAGAGTGAATGCGAACCTAGGCAAGATTAGCCTTTGTTAGATGTAATCTGTGCCAAATAAAAAAAAGCCGTTCTCCATGAACGGTTCATTTAAATCCATCCCAAGTCCAAAAAAAGATTGACGGGCAGACGCCGGCAAACTATAATCGGTACAAGTAACTTGATATGTAAGGAGTCCTGACATGATATGTTAGTAATCGACGAGGTGTATCACCATACAGCATTGCAAATATCATCGTCCGATTTATTGTACCTTATCGAACGGCTGAAGGTCAAAAAAGAAAATGAGATTCAAACGCTCAAGCAGAAGATCGAACAGTTCGAACAAAAGCGTCGAGCGGAAGAGGTTGCTTATCAATCGTTGTCGCCCGTACGCAAATGGTTTGCGGGACGCCCCGCATCCCATCATCAGGCGGTAGAGTATATGGTGCAGGTGAAGGAACGTTTTCGCAAGATGGAACAGATCCGCAGACGCATACGTGAATTGGATCAGATCGCAGAACGAATTAAGCATCCGGACAGCATTGAGCGGGACGAGATTGAGCTTGCGCCCGATACAATCCGTGAGCTCAGACAGCTTAGTGAAACGGAGGATGTACAAGCATGACTTTGGAGACGTTAAGCACCGGGATCGATACGGTCTGGGTCGTACTGAGTGCAGCGATGATTTTATTGATGGAGGGTGGATTCGCCCTGCTCGAGGCTGGCTTTGTGCGTTATAAAAATAGTGTGAACATTATTATGAAGGTTTTTGCTGACATTACGATTGGAACGTTATTGTTCTATGCTATCGGTTTTGGACTGATGTATGGTTCGGACGTTGGCGGTTTTGCGGGAGTAACGGGATTTTTCCTGAATGGGGATTTGTCTCACCTGGACGTACCGGTATCTCTGGAGACATTCTGGTTGTTCCAGGCTGCCTTTACCATTGCCGTTATTTCCATCGTTTCAGGAGCAGTAGCCGAGCGCATCAACTTCCGTGCTTATCTTCTGTATATCATATTGATGACGGCAATCATTTATCCAATTGGTGGACACTGGGCATGGGGCGGCGGCTGGCTTAGTCAGCTGGGGATGCAGGACTTTGCCGGTTCGGCTGTTATCCATGCACTCGGCGGATTCTCGGCACTGGCTGCTGCGATTATCATTGGCCCACGTAAAGGGAAATACACACCACTTGGCGTAAGTGCCATTGCACTCCCGAGCAATCTGCCACTGGCATCTGTAGGTGCATTTCTGTTATGGTTCGGCTGGTTTGGCTTTAATGCTGGTAGTACACTCAGCGCGACGGATGTAAGAATTGGTCACATTGCGATTGTCACGATGTTATCTGCGGCTTCGGGTGGTGCGGTTACGTTGCTGTATACGTTATTCCGCTTCAATCGTTCAGATGCACCATCAGTCATTAACGGTTCGCTTGCAGGACTGGTCGGTATTACGGCAGGCTGTGCTTTTGTTGGCGATGTAGCAGCAATATTCATTGGGGCGGTATCTGGCTTGTTGATGATGGCTGCCACCAACTGGCTGGACCGTCGGCAGATTGATGATCCAGTTGGTGCTTTCCCGGTGCATGCCGCATCAGGAATGTGGGGCACGATTGCAGTAGGTCTGTTTGCCACGGACGGTGGATTATTCATGGGCGGCGGCTGGAGGTTGCTGGGTGTTCAGGCACTTGGCCTTACAGCCCTGGTCATCTGGGGATTCGCCATGACCTGGATCGGGTTAAAGCTGATTGGCAAAATTGTGCCTGTACGTTCGACAGAAGAAGAGGAAGATCTGGGTCTGGATATCAGCTATCATGGGGTGATGGCAGCCCATCAGGCCCATGAATTCCTGGACGGTGAGGAGCATATGCGTGCTTACCAGGAAAAGTCTTCTGATCCAAATCTTTAAATGGAATATAGGATAAAAAAGTAGACTGACAGGGAATGTCAGTCTCTTTTTTTGTTAGAAGCAGGGAAAGACGTCCGGGCGGAAGAATATACAGGTGTGAACCTGAATATGTCTCAGCATAGGTGTATTGTCAAAAGGGGAGGATCTATATGATTAAGCCAGAACAATGTGAACGTCTGACCAGAAAAGCCCGTAAAACACTTGAGGAATATGGTTTGGGAGTTGCTGCCGATCTGCTGTTGTCTTCAAGCCGCTGGGGAATTCGCCTCGATGTATCCACACTGGACGAATATCGCAGGACAGGAAACTCACGTGTGGGTGGACATCCAGATTTGCCAAGTCGCATGGAATGGCCCTTAACACAAGAAGGAGTTCCGATGACTTTCCTGGCCCAGTTGAACCTGGTGGATCTGTCGCCGTATACGCCGAATGATGGGCGCGGGACCCTGCCTGAACGTGGTATGTTATACTTTTTCGTTGGTGCGGATGAATCTGCTAGTCCCATTGAACATCGTGTGATTTTTGAGCCGAGTTCTCATAACCTAATAAGGCGAGAGCCTGAAGGTGATACCGCGCTGGATGGAGCCCCCTTTGTTGCACATTCGGTGACTGTGCTGCCTAATCTTGAGTTTCCTACATACGCTTATATTGATGCCGCCGTGCTGAACGAGCTCTCGCCAGCTCTGCTTGAGACCGATGAGACCGAAGCGGAAGTAAGTCTGTATGACCGATACCTTGAATTCGAGTCGAGCTGGAATCATCCGAGTATGCTGAATTGGGGTGGTATGTTTGGATATCCTGACGGGCAGCATCCGGATGCCGAGCATCGGGCCTTGTTACAGATCGCACTGGGAGAAGAGTACGATTATAATGAGCAGGAATGTGAGAAGAAGCTGACCAAGTATTACGGCGGTGATGAGGATCGGACATGGCAGGAACTATCCGATATGCTGCTGCTGCTGAAGATAGATACACATGATGCTATTGGTTTCCAATGGTGGGATTGCGGGGAACTGCAATTTTTCATTCGCAAGTCTGACTTGGAGGCTGGACGATTCGAGCAAACGTATTGTTCGTTATACTCAAGTTGAGCAAAGATTTGAAATCAAATAGGCAACAAAATGTCCTGAATCCCGTCTATATGAAGGAGGAAGGACTTTTTTTGTTCGTAGATTGTTATATAAATTGAACTAAAGAATATTTACACTGCACACTCCGATGACAGAACAACCTTCTGGTCGCTGTTATCCCCAGATTTTTTAAATTCCTTTTATAAAGGGGGAATCCGGGGATAGCGTATGCTTCCGATGTAGCTTTCTTGTAGAAAGCTTGTAGGCGAACGCTCCGCTTCTTCAGGTCCTTTCTGTCCTCTCCGTTTTGTGTAAATGTGTAGTTCGATTTATATAGATTTGGGGTATAACTTGTTTATATATTAAGGAGGGATATCTTGGTTGATAACCGATCGTATGTTCTGTATAATGGGATAAAAAGGAAGTGTATCTGTTGATTCAATCTGCGTTCAAACATATTGACGTGGCCGTAACATCGTTGATTGATATATGTGATCAGTTGTCGGAAGAAGATTTGGCTTTGACTCCAATTGAAGGTAAACGGCCTGTTGGAGAACTACTAGCTCATCTGTCTATGATCTGCCGAGCAGATATTTATATTTCCGAAGGTGCATCGGAAGAAGAGATGGCTCAATTCTATGCAGAGAATCAGGTGCATTCGCTCCGTGAGATCAAGCAGGCTTTGATTGATAACCAGATGTATCTATACCAACGGTACAGGCAGTTTAACACGGAAGAGTTACTACATGTGACGGATTCATACTGGGGAGCATCATATAGTCGGCTGGAGTGGTTGCTTGAGATTATGGGACATGTATATCATCACAGGGGACAATTGTATACGATGCTGACCCTGACGGGTAAAGAACCTGAATCAGTTCTTTTTAAATAGAAAGGTATTATTCTCTACGAGACATAAGGTAATGATAGAAACGGATAGAATACATATAAGCATGTTACGGGGAACATTATGGGTTAACATGGGGATAGACCAACGAAATTATACGTAAATGTAGTTAGTCAGGAAACAGGAAGTCGTGCATAGTTAGGTAAGCACAAGGTAGTAGGGAAAACGGGAATAACACGTTCCGTTCGTCCTCTAAAATACACAGAATGCAGATTTTAATGTATAATATGTTGTCTTATCTAGTGTAAAAGGAGGATGAAATGGAAGGTCAATACAGTAACTCGGATGCAGATACGGATATGAACGCACTGCAACCCAAAACTGGTGTCAGACCGGAACGGCCTGGTATCTCCGGATTAGGTGGATGGCTTATTTTAATCCAGATCAGTCTTTGGCTTGCCCTGGTGTTTCTCATCTCGGATGTATCGCAGGTGAATGTCATCATGGACCCTGCCAGATGGGAAGTTGGCCGTGGTGTCGATCCTCAGATCTACACGGAGATGGTTCGTCCACTCCTGTGGTTTGGCTTCATAAGCAGTATCATTCTATTGATGATCGTTATCGTGAATCTCATTCTTTTATATAAACGGAAGAGACAGTTTCCACGTATGATGATGGTGATGTACGGGATGAATGTGATCATAAGCATCGTGACCTGGATTCTGATTGCGCGAAATGAAATCCCAAGAGAACAGCATGTGCTTGATGCAACTCCGGCTTTTCATCTGATCGTACGATCCATTCTGGTGTGTTGTATCTTCATTCCGTATTTCCTGAGGTCGGTACGTGTGAAGAATACGTTTGTGAAGTAAAAAGGATGGATTGGAATAGTAATACGTAAGGCCCGCTGGAATACAAGAGCTCATCCTGTATGCCAACGGGCCTTAGGTGTGTTGAATTTATGAAAAGAATAATCATTTCGATGATGATTTTGTGCGCAGTGAGGCGGGAATTCGGCGTATCATCTGGTTTAATACCTCGGATAACACGAGGCCTACGGCAATAGCGCCGGATAACATGAGTGCCTTGGCGGCCATCTCCATAGCGGCACTGTAGTCATTTTGCACAAAACTTCGCATCGCATTATACGCCAGTCCACCAGGAACCAGAGGGATGATGCCTGCGACGCTGAAGATGATGACGGGGGCACGAAACATGCGAGAGAATATCTGGCTGATGACACCGACGGCTATGGTCGCTGCAAGTGTAGCAGGCACCGCATCCGCTGCATATTCAAGCACGATATAGATGATCCAGCCGATCATGCCGACAAATCCACCGTGGAACAGCATGCGCCGTGGTGCGTTGAAGATGATTCCAAACGCGGCTGAAGCGACAAAACTGGTTAAGGCTTGTTCAATAAAATGGAGCATATCCTGCATTCCTCCGTCTTACATAAAAAGTGAGAATACAACTGCAATGCCGGTACCTATGGCAAAAGCAGTCAGAAATGCCTCGGCTCCCTTGGATAATCCGGAGACGAGATGTCCGGCCATCAGGTCGCGTACAGCATTGGTAATCAGTAGCCCCGGAACCAGCGGCATAACCGAACCAATGATGATTTTGTCCCGTTCATGACCTACTCCCATATAGATCAGGAGAAAAGCGAGTAAGCCAATGACAAAGGATGCCGTAAGCTCGGCAAAGAATTTGACCCGCACCAACCTGTGAAAGGCAATAACGGCTGCATAACCTATGCCCCCGCAGATTAGCGCCGGAAGAAAGTCGCTCCAGCCCCCGCCAAACATAATGGTAAAACAACCACTGGATAACGCGGCGGCCGTAAGCTGCACAGCCGTTGAATAAGAGGAGGGCTTGCCTTCGATCTGTATCAACAGATCATGGGCTTCCTGAGCGGATAGCTCACCTTGTCCGATGCGACGGGAGACCGCATTCACCTCGGACACTTTGTCCAGATCCGTCGTACGTTCGGAGATACGAATCAGCTTGGCGGGTTCGGTTGCATCAACAGAGAAGAAGATACCTGTCGGAACAACGTAACTGTGCGAATGGGGTAAACCAAGCGCAGCCGCCATACGTTTCATCGTATCTTCCACACGGTAGGTTTCACCACCGCTTTGCAGCATGATTTTGCCTGCGAGCAGACAGATTGCAATCACGCGGGATTGTTCAGTAGGGTTGCTGCCAATCATACCCGTCTCGGCTTGTGATACGGGTGATGAATCATGACGTATGTATTCCAACCGGATCAAGCTCCGTTTCATATGAGATATGGGGTGGTGCGACACCATTGTATCATATTTCACACGCTTGCAAGGAATCATACCGCACCATCCCCAAGACCATAAAAAAGCTTCGTTCCCAAGACTTGAAGATCTCAGGAGCGAAGCTTCGTGGAACAGGTTCGGATATAAAAGGATAAACATGAACAATACCCCTACATCAACAGGGTGATAACCAACAATTCATACAGCACAAGCGGCAAAATCGTGGGTCCAAACAAGGCGCGCGGTTCAGGGTATCCATGCATCGGGGTAACCTGGAGATACAAAATCCCCCGGTCTGCACTGATGATGACACCTTCCCACACTTGCCCATCGATATTCTGGACTTGTACCTTCTTGCCTATATGCTGCCGGGCTGTATGATGAAGCATATTCCGCACACTTTGCACGGATTGAAGCATCGGTTGATTGGCTTGATACACGACACGCATGGATGGCGTGGATGTGGATTCAGACATGATGCACAACCCTTCCTCAAAATAAGTTCTTACTTCAAGGTATGCATCTGCCTATAAAAGGTGATTACACAAACGCCATCTCAAGGCTCCCGCGTCCATTTTCATAAGCGACTTTGCCCAATGCTCCATTAACAAAGGTGAGCTGGGGCGGAACATGGCCGAGATCCACATCGTACAGTACAGGGACATCCAGATCCCCAAGTGCAGAGGATAGGGCATCAGTAAAATTAAAATCGGCTGTATCGGAATAACCCGCAGGTCGGCCGAACATGAAGCCTTTCACACCTGCAAACCAGCCAGCCTGTTTCATCTGCCATAGATGACGGTAGATATCCCCCGCATTCATCTCACAGCTTTCCAGATACCAGATCGTTCCTTTGTCTGCACAGTACTGATCCAGATACGATTGGACGGGTGCATACGGCGTACCAATCAGACTAGTGATCGTATCCATACAGCCACCGACCAGCCGACCGGAGAACGTCACAGCAGTATCTGCATCTTCCGAGTGGCCGAGCTGTTTCCATTGCGAAGGTGTATCTAGGTTAAATCCAGGAGATTCCGGTTTCCATGCCGATTGATAATGTGTGGAAGACGATTGTGTGATTTGTCCGCCATCTTTGGTCTGTAGAACATCAATCCAGCGCGCAGTCACCGGATCGAGGGCGTTTGATCTTAGATCAACATAATTGGTGCCATGTGCTGATGCTGTTCCGGTGATCAGGGTGTATGCGAACAGGAACGTGCTGATATCCGAATATCCCATGACCCATTTGGGCGGCAATGTTCTCAAAGCTTCCCAATCCAGCAGTGGCAGGATATCCATGAGAAACTCCCCGCCCCATGGAGGGATAATGGCTTGAATAGTTGGATTGCGGAAAAATTCATTCATCTCTTCGGCGCGTTCTTCTTTGGAGGCACTAACGCATTTGGTATTGTGGCGGAGCGACGGGCTTTCTTTTACGGCAAAGCCAAGGCGCTCCATATTGCGTTTACTCTCTTCAAGATAATGGTGCAGGGATTCGCCTACACCGCTGGAGGGTGCTGCCACACCGATCATGTCCCCTTGCGCGAGTGGTTGCGGATAACGGATAGAACGTTGAGTCATTGTGGAAACACACCTTTCTTATGAACATCATTAACTTACTATGAATGTTTCCATTATATAGAATATTTGCGATAATCACAGCCTGCTGACGGAAGATTAAGGGTTCACCGGAATGTCCAATGAGAATGGTGACTTCACTTTCATGGGATAGGTGGAGATGTTCATCTTCACTTCTCCTTTTAATTTGGCTCCATTTTCGACAGTAGAAGAAACAATCGTATGACTGTCATCCGTCCCATCTCCACTACTCCAACTGGAGCCAGGAACCTCATATGACTTCCCTGCACTGTCTGTAACGTTTCCGAAAGAGAGAACGAACCCACCGTCCATACTGCCAACAACAGAAAAGTCGATAATTAGATCTTTGCCTTCAACCTTGCTGCCAACCATCTTCAATCCAGGAGGGCCACCTGTAATCTGGTGTGACTTCAGATCAAGGGAAAGATCCAGATCCTTTTTATCCAATCCCGAGAAGCCAGATCCTTGCAATGTCAGCTTTTTCGGTATGGAGAAGTACATGCTTTCGAAGTAAATGGAGCGTTCATCCCCACCTGTTGAGGTATCTGTTCTCCACGCGCGGCCTTGTTCGTCGACCAGTTGAAGATCACTCAGGCCAAATACCTTTTTGGTATTCTTTGGATCAAAATTCACATTAAGTACAAGACGGGTTGGATACAGAGTAGCCTGTTTCACATCAATACGCTGCCCATCCACTGTTAACGTCTGATTCACAGGAATGACTTTTTTCATGCCTTTGGTAAGATTCTTATCTACCGGGAACGTCATTTTCCACTCTTCAGCACTTGCTGTATCTCTGGACTTAAACACAACGCTCAGCTCTTCGGGCGGAGAGGCTCCATCCGTGAAGATCACATCAATCATATTCTCATACACATTCTTGTCTAAAGAAGGCGTCGGATAAGCGTAACTAAATCCAACCGGAAGATCTTTACCGTTCTCATCAAGCAAATCGATATCATAGTTGAATTTCTCGGGATCTTTCATGCCTTTCATCGTGTAAAAAATAACCATGCGTGACTCGTCTGTGATAATACCTTCAACGGTCACGGAAGCACCATCATGTTCGTCGGTGACGCCGACCTTCTGCAAGAGGGACTGATCAATCGCCATCATTAATCCTTTGTCCTGACGAATCATGCTAACAATGCCTTCCATGCCAGGCAATTGCTCCACGAAGGACGCAAAAGCGGGAGAGACACGGATACATCCCGTAAACAGCAGGATGAGGGCAGCTGCCGAGATGGAACTCATATACCAGCGCAGCCGGGACTTTCGCTTACGGGCAGCTTGGCGAATTCCCGCTTGCACAGCCTGAGAGGCAGCATCCGGTATAGGCATGGTTTCGTATTCCATCTTGCGAGCATTCAGCCGTTCTTCCAATGCGTCAAATGATTGTTGTTCATCCGTCATGAGGATGCATCTCCTTTCGTTTCAAGTTGATTCCGGAGTTGTCCGAGTGCCCGATGTAATCGGGATTTTACGGTTCCGATCGGGATGTCGAGAATATCGGCAACTTCAGTTAAAGAGAAACCTTCGAAATAACTCAGAATAATAATCTGTTTGCAATCTCGGTCAAGGGTGGAGACGGCGGCGTCAAGATCGGGGTCCGCAGGACGATCCCAACTGCTGGATTCATGAATCTTGGTGACGGGACTGAACCGATTTTTGCGTTTGCGTTCGTCTGCACAGTAGTTGAGCAGAATGCGGATGAGCCAAGTGCCAAAGTAGGATGGCTCTTTTAATTTTTTGAGTTTACGGAATGCCCGGAAGGTTGATTCCTGAATGGCCTCCAGTGCATCACCTTCGTTGTGCAGGTAGGCATAGGCGATACGGTACAGTTGGCTCTGATGCAATTCCATTAAGGCCGCAAAAGCCTCGGCATCCCCTTTTTGTGCGGCGATAGTGAGCTGAGTAGGGGTCACATGGCTCCTCCTTTCCTGGATATGTTGAGTATTAGACCGTGTAAGGCGTCAAACGGTTCTTGTTTTCTGAAAAAAATATGATGTATTGCGATTTCTATAGAAGTTGGACTACATATGTATCCGAGAACGTAGAGGACAACACAAATAACCGGCAGACCTTCTCTTTGTACTCCAAAAAGAGTCCTGACGGTTATTCACGGGATTGCTCACGTTATCTAATTGTTGCTACTGTGCTGCCACGGCTGCTCGCAGACATGAAGCTGTAGATGTGTTACCACGTTCAAGTGAAATATCCAGTGCGGTCTGGCCAGCTGAGTTCAGCGCGTTTGGATCAGCTCCATGCTGAAGTAACATCTCGATAAGTTCGATCTGATCCGTATGAAATGCTGCGGAGTGCAACGCATATTGTCCATCGCTGTCCAGAATATTCGTGGCTGCCCCGTGTTCGAGTAAAAGTTGGGCAACTTCTGGTGAACGTTCTCCGGCAAGTGCGGCATGCAGTGCAGTATTGGACGGAATAAAGGAAATCTTGGAATGAGAAAGGGCGTTAACATCGGCTCCATGCTCCAGAAGAAGACGAACTGCTCCTGCTTGTCCATAATGAGAGGCATATCCCAGCGGAGTTAACCCATCCTGATTTTCAGTATTGGTGAGTTCCGGGTGAGAAGCGAGCAATAATTGCAGGTTGGCCACATCTCCAGCCTGTGCAGCCTGAAATAGTTGATTTATCTGTTCTGCATGATTCATAAAGGAATACCTCCATCTGATGAGATAATGTAATTATAGATGTTACCCTTCAGAGGTTCTTCTTCATAATCACCTTTTTGCCCGCAGCTGGGAAGGAGAGCTATGGAAGCGTCTAGTGAATAATGAACTGAACGAACCGAGGCTTTCGAAGCCCACATCATAACAGATATTGGTGACAGACCTGTCCGAATCTAGCAAAAGCCGCTTCGCAGCCAATAGTCTGCATTCAGTCAGATAACGATGGGGTGAAGTACCAAACAACTTTTTATAATTGCGTAGAAAATGATTCACGGATAGTTGTGCAGCCGATGCTGTCTGTTCTAGCGTTAACGGCTGATCATAGTAGGCGGAGATATACTCATGCCCGATATACACTCTTCGATACAACTCTTCTCGGGTTGAAAGTCTGATCATATCCAGTTCGTTGATCTCTTGCTGAACGTTACGGTGTAGATCCAGCATGTGAACAGCAAGCTGATGAAGCTGCTCCGTTATTGCCCAGGAATCCAAGGTGTCTTGACTGTACAAATTCCGCAAATGTTTCAGGGCTGCACCAAGCCGATTATCCATCGCGTATGTACGTTCTACCCACTCCATCTTGCTTGCGGATGAATACCTATACGGCTCATCAAGTAGCTGAAGATCACTGCTAATTAGATTCCGGCCGATCTCTTCCACATAACCGGGAGGGAAGAAGATACAGAAAGATTCAACTGGAGTAGATGAATCAATGTGAAGACTATATTCCTGGCCCTCATTCAGAAGCAGATAGTTCTCATTATTGACTGCGAAGTGACCGCGTCCCGCTTCATAGAGCGTTTTTCCGTTACGGAATGTTTTCAGTGATAGCGAGCCGCTGCCTTTCCAATCGAATTGGGAACTCGATTCATGCAGAATGAAGGGGACGGGTACAGGTCGAGGAAGAGGAATCTCCAACACTTGCAAGCACCTCCAAGCTTAATTCTGGTTATACAGCTTCTTCACAGCTTCCAGCCCAGGTACCGCAAAGCAAGCGAGTGGAGAGGGCAGATCATTCAATGGAAACCAGCCGATCTCACCGATGGCTCCGCCTTCTTCCAGATTACGAGCATGGCCGCCAATCACCTTGGTGGAATAGAGCACGGATATCCAATGTTCCTTCTGTTGTGGCTGGATCGTCTCTGCCGTACAGAGCAGACTGTCAATGGCGATATCCAGATTCACTTCCTCCTTGATTTCACGGATGACGGCAGTCTCCAGTGATTCGTAGGGATCGACTTTCCCGCCGGGAATACTCCAGGTGTGCTGCTCGGACTGACGATTCCGCCAGGCGAGAAGCACTTCGCCCCGTTCATTGAGGATGACCGCACCTACGCCGATGCGAGGTGAAATTTCAGATTCACCTTTTGGATCTGAACTTAATTCCGACAGGGACAGCGCAGCTTGTTCGTTCCCATTACGCTGTGAGAAACCACCCGCTACCCTTTCCCCAGATTCAGGAGTACGAGTAGACTGGAATGACAAGGGAAGCCCAGCCTGTGCGGACCATTCTTCGGCAAGGATACTCATCGAGATCAGGTCATAATGCATGCCATCCCGCAAAACTGCAGAACGCTGGCGACCCTCTTCCCGGAATCCAGCTTTTAGGTACGCACGTCTCGCGGCTTCATTGTATTCAATGACTTCCAGCGCAATCCGGTTCAGGTTCAATTCATGGAAGCCATACCGAAGAATCAGAGCCAGAGCGTCGCTTCCGTATCCTTTCCCGCGATCATTTTCTTCCCCGATACCAATGGCCAGACGAGCGGAGCGATTGTTCCATTCAATCCGGTATAGGGCTGTGAATCCAATGAATCGGTTTCCCTCCAGTGTACGTAATGCAAATTCAAATCCGTTGTCTCGGCGGACAGAGGAGGACCCTGTCTCATCCGGCGTTAACGGGATCGCGATATCAGTATCCATGTTGCGCAAATATTCATAATCGTCTGTGAAGCGGGAGAGACGCATGCAATCTTCCGGGCATGGGGCCGCTAATCTGACTTTGGAACCTTGAAAACCATTTAAATGACGTGGAGACATGTTGCACCTCTTTTATACGATATGAAATCATTCGTTTCTTCCCATTATACTACGAACAGGAGAGGATACCGAAAAATGGCACCAAACGAGCTACACTCAGGGGAAAAGACCATAAAAAAAAGCAGCCATTTCGGGCTGCTTGTACATTCATTATTTCAGATCATTCAATAAATTCTTCATTTTTTTGTAATGTCCACTGACCCGATCAACCATGTAGTTATACATGAGCTGGTTCTCCGAAAGATTCGCCATTTCCTTGTCAATGTCAACGTTATTGTTGTTATTGTTCATCGTTGTTTCGTTGTTCTCGACAATTCGGTACTGTACGATGGATGAATGGGGATCACTGATAGGAAAGTGTTTGTCATGAGTCCGCTTCATGGCGAGCTGATCTGTTTTGCCATTTTCAACGATACGTCTAAGCTCTTCCTGAAACTCTACCGTTTTCTTTTTGTAGTTGGGCGTGTCTGCATTGGCAATGTTATTGGTGATGGCATTGTGTTGTGCAGTCAGTGCTTGTAACAGTGATTCGTTACGTCTTGTCGTATTCGTTTCGATCACGGGCTCAGTCTCCTTCACTGTAGATTGTACAGTTACTTCTATAATAAGAAATAAAGTTGCACACTGTCAACATAACAAAGAAAAAGACAAGTACATGCCGGAGGTCCCCCGAAAAGAAGAACCCTGCCTTCATGAAATCTTGTCTTAGACCTTGCCCTTATGGGATCAGCGTTGAACAACCTCTTTAAGAGGGACGATTAATATTTTTGCCGTAATAGATCTCGTCCATCTCCAGCTTCAGCCATTCCGTAATCTCCTGTTGTTCCTTCTTGCTGAGCTTATCTTTGGTGTACCCAAACAGATAATTGTCGAGATCGAATTCCCTCAGTTTACACTTGGTGTGAAAAATATTCTCCTGATAGACGTTCACGTCAATCATGTCAAAGCTGCTCTTGATCTCGTCCGGAATATAATTCTGAATCGAGCCGATCTCATGGTCAATGAACAGCTTGCGCCCGCTTGTATCCCGCGTAAAACCACGTACCCGGTAATCCATCGTCATAATGTCAGTATCAAAGGAGTGAATCAGATAATTCAGCGCCTTAAGCGGTGAGATCTCACCGCAGGTGGAGACATCAATGTCCGCACGGAAAGTACTGATACCTTCACTAGGATGAAATTCAGGGTAGGTGTGCACAGTGATATGGCTTTTATCCAGCTGCATGACAACGTTATCGGGCAGAGGACCGGGAGATTCATCGAGTGATTCCTCGGGGATCTCCACGATTGGACCCTCCGAGACAAGCATCGTAACACTCGCACCTTGAGGCACGTAATCCTGCTGGGCAACATTAAGAACGTGGGCTCCGATGATATCGGAGACGTTGTTCAGAATTTTACTCAGCCGGGCGGCGTTATACTGTTCATCAATATATTCAATGTAAGCTTCGCGTTCATCTTTGGTTTTGGTATAACAAATATCGTACATATTGAAGCTCAGCGACTTGGTCAGGTTGTTAAATCCATGCAGTTGAAGACGCTGCTCTGGCGTAATTGTCATGGTTGCAGTTCCCCTTATCCCATACGACATTTCATCGCAGTTATAATACTACTTATACCCAACCTGCCTCGAAAAAAAACATATGTACGTCATTCGAAATGTTATGCACCTCTGATAATCGCTCTGCATGGATGGACCGCTCACGAACTATACTGAACACATTGAATCAGAATGAAGAATCGTCGAAGTCCGCAATATCGTTCATGCGCTCATCCTCAGCTACAGATTGAATATCCTCTGAAGTGACACTGATGATTGTATAGTCCTCGTTCTGCTGTTTCTTCACGGCTTTTTCCTTCACAAAACGGGGACTTCCTTCCCCGGCATCTTCGTCATAGACGAGCAGAAGACCGTCGCTTTTACGCAGCAACAGGTCATCCCGTGCAGTGAACTGCCACGGCCCGATATAAGGTTGATTGCTAATCGCACCGTAATAGTCCACACCCGAGAGGATGGAACGGTAATACTCCTGCTTGTCTTCTTTCCATTGCTCCTCCGGGTTCTGAAAGGCAGTGATGATCGACAGTTTCAGATGTGGATACGTCTTCTTCAGATCAATGACCACTTCGCAGGCCCACAGATCCACACCGTATTGTCCCGGCGTCAGCACCCATTCCAGACCATCTTCGACAAGAGGTGTGAGGCGGGAGGAGATGGCTTTTTTGATAAAAGGAATACCTTCATGCTTCTGTCCAAAAATCTGCAATTCATGTGCCCGGTAACCGGTGATCAACAGGTTTTTCAGTGTCCGTTCCTCCTTTCAGGCATAATCAATCGATCAGTCGATTCTATATAACGATGCAGTTATTTCGCAGGTGGAGTTTCTGCACGGAACGGATACAGGAATGGCTTCGGAATATCCGTTTCGAATGACATTAACTCATCCGTTGTGGGATGGATAAACGAGAGTATACGTGCATGAAGTCCGAGACGGCCAAGGTCTCTTGTACGTGCACCGTATTTTCTGTCACCGGCAATTGGATGTCCGAGATCTTCCATATGCACACGAATCTGATTTTTACGCCCTGTCTCCAGACGCACTTCCAGCAAGGAGAACTCACGGTTCGACTTCAGACGTTTGTAATGTGTGATGGCATGTTGTCCATCATTCGGACGAGAGCTGGAATACATTTTCAGCGTTTTGGTTTCCTTCAACCAGGAAGAGATTGTGCCTTCTTCTTTGGCTACTGCACCTTCAACAAGGGCAACGTAGACGCGGTCCTGCACATTTTCCTTCCAGTTGTTTTGCAGCTTCTGTTGTACTTCTTCACTTTTGGCAAACATCATCACACCCGACGTATCCCGATCCAGACGATGGACAACAAAGATCCGATTGAGCGGATTGGTGCGGCGTACATGCTCGGTTAGTTGGCGATAAGCCGTCAGGTCATCCGTCTTGTCAGCAGCAATGGACAACAGTCCTGCTTCCTTGCGGATCACAATGATATCATCGTCTTCATGCAAAATGTTAATACCCGTCAAGGATGGAGCAGCGACTGCACCTTCTTTACGGATGTATACAATCTGACCTGGCGTCAGCGCTTCATTAAACTTGGTTACGACCTTTTGATCCACGGATACCTGTCCACGACCCAGAATGGACTTCACTGCGTTCCGTCCTGATTTCAAATGCTGCAACAGAAAGTTCAACAGCTCATCCGGTTCGGTCACTTTGTACTGGCGTGGTGGTTCCTGCTTGCGATAGTAGGAATTGCCTGGTCGTTTGGATGCGCTGGCATTTTTGGGTTTGTTGCCTCCAGCTTTCTTGGGTGCACTCGATGATTTCGCGGCTATTGGCTTCTTATTCTCCTCCGTATTGCGTGATGCGGAAGCACCTGATGTTTTGGCAGATGAGAAGTTGGACTTGCCGTACCGTGCTGAAGATGAACCTGCATAAGATTTCCCCTTGGCCGAGGCCGATGTCTTGCCTGTTGGACGTTTGCGTTTATTCATGAATAGTAATCTCCTTCTGAACAGCCTGTACCGCTTGTGTGCATACGATCCGTTCATTTTCGTTATGCAGTTCAATATACCATTAACAGTCGACAAATAAAAATAGGTTCATACAATCTGCTATACATCCAATCATAAGAGTAGTGAGATTCATAGGATAGGGTATCCCATAGCATTGGAGGTGTTACTCATGGGCGTGTTTCTCGATATGAGAACTTCGATGAACTCGGCAACCGTAGGACAGCCCGGTTTGTCACTGTCAGAATCCCCGACAGCTTTCGGCACCATTGGTCTACAGACGCAGGGTGTGGTGAATCCCATTATTACGTTGAACGGGACAGTAGGTGTTACGGGAGAACTGGGAGATACCTTTGTTGTGGAGCTTGTGCGGGGTTTTTTATATGATCCTTTCTACATCATCTACCGTGCTGAAGGTACGATTGGACAGAACGGAGGTGCCGAATTCCATTCGTTCACAGCTCAGGATCTGTCTGCACCACCAGCATTGGAAAGTGTGTATACTTCGTTCATCTCGGGGGTGTCCACAGCGGTAAGAACGGGGCCGGAGATGTTATACGGTATTGCAGCCACCGGTTAGTAGTGAAAGGCGAAATATAACATGCAGAGTGCTTCATCATCACTTCTGTTGACGGCAGATTTCGCTTCAGATCCCAGAAACCAGAAGTGCAAGACCTGTGTAGCGATATGTTTCGATTGGCGCTCAGCAAGAAACCCCCGGCTCAAGGAGTCGGGGGTTTTTGTCATACAAGCATATGCATGTTTCGCTGCAACTCACTGATTCGAGGATGAGGGTGTCCTGAAAATCAGTTGGCACGGCCTTTCAGAATGATGTTGTTGGCTTTGCCAAAGTCGATGGCGACTTTGCCGGCAAGTGCAGCTGTTCGCTCAGCAAGAACAACCGCGTTGACACCGCAGGAGAAGAGAGCGACATCAAAGGTATCCTGATTCGTCTGAATCCACTCGAGTGTTTCCTGCATGTGATCATAGCTGTCGAAGGGTAGCGCAGTCACGATGTTTAAATGATACGGCTCGCGTTCGAGCGTGGCACGCAGTGGCTCGATCTCACGGGTAACGAGAAGCACACGCTTGCCTGCAAACATCCGCCAGAAACGCGGGTTTTGCGCCAGCTCCCGATTAACACAAGCATGACAAGTCAGTGGAGGGGAGATCCCAAAGTGTGCAAACACCATATCGGTCAGGGGTCTTTTGAGATAATCCGGAGCGTTAATCGTACTGTCACCACGGGGAAGAACGCCGACGATATCCGCCCGCTGCAAGGAAGCGGCAACTTCATCCCGTAGCTGCAGGTTGGGAAGGCTTAGTCCTTTTTGCCCTAAATTGGCTTTAATGGCCCAACGTTCCTGAAGGACCTGTTCCGTGGTCCACACGGTTTCTTGAGACATGACAATATTCTCGCCATCACCGACTCGAACAAGAGAGAGAGGACGCTGTTCAAGCAGCGCCGCTTCAAGCTGATCAAGCACACCATCCATTTCAAGATAGATTGAATCCATTTCAGTGGTTGCCCCCTTTGAAAATTGAACTGCTCTATTCTATGTTTCGGCTGCAGCAATGATATGTACGTTCGACCCGCAGGGCACCATCTTTAAGTGTATATCAATCTATTTCGTTGAAAATCAGTGCATTCGTCCGTACCGCTTCTATTAACATTTCATACCTTATAGAGTCGGCAGGATTGGCAAGCGAAACCCGGATGGATTTTCAACTACCAGACAGCCGGAACTTGTGTTTCGTATGAAAACGACTGTTGAAACTATGAAAATGGTCGGTATCCGCTGAAAGAAGATGGCAGAGTTCATGAGGAGGAATGTTATGTCCAGGAAAGTGGTTATTGAGATTAACTTCAACAATTATGGGCTCGACCCGCAGCGATTGACTAGAGAATGGCTGGAGCGGCGGATGAGCATTTTTCGCACATTTACATTGCACTGCCTTAAAGCTCAGACGAATCAGGATTTCCTGACGGTAGTGAAGTTATCCAAGGAATCGGGAGAAGTGATGCAGGAGATTCTCGCGGAACAGGAGCCGCTGCCTGCCAATATCCGTTTTGGAACCCATATTGAGAGTGTGCGGGCGATTTTGGCATTTGCTGAAGGGGCGGAGCACATCTATATTGCCCGTCTGGATTCGGATGACCTTTATCACCGGACTTTTGTACAGCAGCTATATGACGTGCAGCCACAGCCGCAGACGATGGCTCTGATTAACCAGAACGGCTATCTCTGGGATAGCGTGAACAACGAGATGGCACCTGCATTTCATCGTTCTCCGCAATTCTATGTCTACCTGTATAAAACAGCGGAATATGCATCCGGGTATCGGGTGAAGCTGCCGGGCCGAGGTACGCATGGCAATGTCATTGATCTGCCCCATGAGCTGCTGGCTCCGCGCAATTACGTGAATATCGTCCATTCGAGCAATACTTCAGTCAAAAAAGTACCGCCCAAAGACCGGCTAAGCCGGGATGAGATGGCAAAGGTATTACGCGAATTCATGATCTGATCAGGGAGGGATTCATCCATGATTCAAGGACAAACCATTCTAATCACCGGAGGAACAGGCTCCTGGGGTCAAAAGCTGACCGAGGTGCTGCTGGAACAGGACCCGGCAGAGATTCGCCTCCTGTCTCGTAACGAATATGCCCAGATTGCGATGCAGCGTGAGTTCAACCATGACCCGCGTCTGCGATTCATCATTGGGGATATCCGGGATTATCGGGCAGTGGAAGATGCGTGCAAAGGCGTGGATGTACTCTTTCATCTGGCTGCGCTGAAGCATGTACCAGTGTGCGAGGACCAGCCGGATGAAGCGTTCAAGACGAATGTGATCGGGACGCAGAATATTATTCGGGCTGCAATTCGCATGCAGGTGCCCAAAGTCATTGATGTGTCCACCGATAAGGCGGTAGATCCGATTAACGTATATGGCATGACAAAGGCCTTGGGTGAAAAAATGATGATTCGTGCCAATTGGCTGAGTGAAGGTACCCGGTTTGTCTGCATCCGCGGCGGTAATGTGCTTGGAACCAGCGGTAGTGTCGTGCCTCTGTTCCGTCGTCAGATTGATGAAGGCAAGAGCCTGACCATTACGGACAAAGGCATGACCCGTTTTTTCCTGACACGTACCGAAGCTATACATTTACTGCTTAAGGCGGCTGAGGCAGCCGTGGGTGGGGAGACATTTGTGATGAAAATGAAAGCTTGCAAGATGACGGATCTGGCTTCCGTCATGTTGGAACAGGCAGGTCGTCCATCCTTTGATTATAAGGTGACAGGGATACGGCCGGGCGAGAAATTGCATGAAGTGTTAATCTCGCCCTTTGAAGCGCCGCGCACGTACCAATACGATGCGCAGTATTATGTGATCCTGCCGGAGCACAAGGACAAGAGCCTGACGGATCAGTACAGCAGTCTGCCTCGTGTGAACTTCTCCGAGTATCGCTCGGACAGTGCCATGATGAACAAACCAGCGATTGCCCGGTTTTTGCGTGCAGGCGGCTATATCGATTAGGGAGTGTCTCAAAACTCGTTCGGAGTTTTCAGATACACCCACCGAAGGGAGGCGGAGCGTTTGGAGGTGGAAGGAATGGAAGAGATTCATCGGCACGACCAGCACGAAGGAAATGAAGAGTTACAGCAACGTACCCTAATACAACATATTAATGATCGCTCCCTGAAGGCTGTTGTCATCGGTCTAGGTTATGTGGGTTTACCCATGGCCGTAGAGATGGCACAGGCAGGTTATCAAGTCCACGGAATTGACATCGATACTGCCAAGGTAGCCAAGCTGAACGCCGGGAATTCGTATGTCATAGGTATAGAAGATGATGTTGTGCAGTCTCTGATGCGGGCAGGTTTGTTCACGGCCAGCACGGATTATGCAGCAGTGGCGCAGGCCAATGTCATTGTAATCTGTGTGCCCACCCCTCTGACCGCTGAGCATCAACCGGATATCTCGTATATCTCGGCGGCGGTGGATGGCATGACTCCGGTTTTGCAGGAAGGCAGCCTTGTTATATTGGAAAGCACGACCTATCCGGGCACGACGGAGGAACGCGTGAAACAACCAATTGAAGCGGCAAACGGCTGGCGAGCTGGAGAAGAGTTCTTCGTCTGTTATTCTCCAGAGCGGGTAGATCCGGGCAGTGTGCATTATGGTGTGAAAAATACCCCGAAGATTATTGGCGGCTCTACACCCGCCTGTCTGAATTATGGTAAACAGTTCTATGGCTCGTTCCTCAACGAAGTTGTTCCGGTTAGTTCAACAACGGTTGCGGAGACGGCAAAGCTGTTCGAAAATACATTCCGCAGTGTCAACATTGCCCTTGTGAACGAGCTGACCCCAGCCTGTGAACAGATGGGGGTAAACATCTGGGAAGTGCTGAACGCGGCGGCAACGAAGCCATTTGGTTATATGCCATTCTATCCGGGTCCAGGCATTGGTGGGCACTGTATCCCGATCGATCCGATCTATCTGTCCTGGGCGGCAAATCGTCAGGGATCGGAGCTGCAATTCATCCAGCTGGCGGATGCAACCAATCGGCAAATGCCAGAGAGAGTGGTGAAGCGTGCCGCGGAGCTGCTGGAGCAGAATGGTGTATCTGTGCGGGGAGCACGTGTAGTACTGGCGGGTATGGCTTATAAAAAAGATATTGATGACTTGCGCGAATCGCCAGCATTGGATGTCTTCCGGCTGCTGAGCGCAGCGGGGGCAGAAGTGGTTTTCACCGATCCGATGGTGCCTGTCTTCCGTAAGGATGACGGTACGATGCTCCAGTCTCGGCCTGCTGTACCGGAATTGTGGACAGGAGCTGATCTGGTGATCATCACAACGGATCATTCGGGATTTGATTATCAGGAGATGGCAGATCATGCGAAGCTGATTTTCGATACACGTAACGCCACTGCCGGATGCCGCGGAGGAAATATTGTGGTGCTGGGCCAGCCTGTACGGCCTGAGGTGAAGGGAGTTCGCGAGCAACAGGAGATCGTAGCATGGGTTGGACAGAAAGAAATGGCAGTCGAGGATAGTGCAGCTCACCATGAAGGTGCCATCGATCCTGAAAAGGATCAGGGAGATGCTCATGGCAAATCATGATCGTGTAAGTGAACGTTACTATGGTGAGATTAACTCGGAAGATTCTCATGAAGCGACGAGAACACGTATCCACTGGATGTGCCGTGAAGCGACAGGCAAACGTATCCTGGATGTTGGGTGCAGTCAGGGTATTACGTCAATTCTGCTGGGCCGTGAAGGATTTCGTGTCACTGGCATTGATCTGGAGGAAGAGAGCATTAAGTATGCACAAGAAGAGCTTGCCAAAGAATCCAGGCCCGTCAGGAACAATGTGGATTTTCGGATGCTGGATATTACGCAATGGAAAGTCAGAACGACTTTTGACACGGTACTGCTTGGAGAAGTGTTGGAGCATTTTGCTCATCCAGAGACGTTATTGATTCAGATTCATCGGCTTTTGCAAGAAGAGGGGACGCTGGTTGTAACCGTGCCATATGGATATCATCCGTTCTATGATCACAAGCAGACCTTCTATGCAGGAAATCTGGCGATGTGTCTAATGCCATATTTCGAAGTCTTGAAACTGGAAGTTCATCATAAATATCTATGTTGCGTGGCCCGCAGACGGCGGAGAACACAGCTGCATATGTCGCCAACTTTAGATCAACTGATGGAGTGGATGGAGCTGGATCATGCACATTTTGTCGAGGTGGAACAACAGCATCTCCGCGTAATGAAACAGCGCAAGAAGGCACTGGACAGTGCGGTGGAGCAGGTGAAACGGCTTCGCCGTCAGGAGAGTGGGGAAGGGTAGCAGTGAAGGTAGGAACAGGGGCAGGGACAGGGACAGCGGCAAGGCGAGGATTCGGGCCACAAGAGCATCTTTTATCCCTCCCTGTTGTTTAGTGTGACGGCAGAGCTAGAGCTATTCTATATTCTAACGAATCTCAGCGACGCTATTTCATCCGAAAGCTGCGATAAACGACGAATGGATGCCTAAAATGCGGAAATAGTGTACGTCAGATTCGTTACATTATCCAAGTGGCTGAAATACACCATATAGCGTTACCTCAGTTCGTTAGCCACAGTGTAAATGAAATGAAGTCTTTATTGGACTTTGAGATTTGGAAAAATGAGCGTGTGAAAGCAGCCGCTTGTAGTGGTAGTGCTGATGATCTTGGATTACAAGTTACTCGCAAGTTTGAAGAGGATATTGGAGTGGCTTAGTACCCGTACCTAGCCAGTGAAGAACAGACCCGTTATGACATTTTGCAATACGCGTACGACAGGAAGGGGCTCAAAACGTGATCACCATCAGTCTGTGCATGATTGTGAAGAACGAGGAACGCACGCTAGCGCGCTGTCTCGACTCGGTTGCTGGCATCGCCGACGAGATCGTCATTGTGGATACCGGTTCATCAGATCGCACGATGGACATTGCTGCGCAGTACACCAACCAGGTCTACACGTATGAATGGGAGGAAGACTTTGCCGCAGCGCGGAATGAATCATTCGCCAAGGCCACGCAGGAGTATATCCTGTGGCTGGATGCGGATGATGTGCTGCTGCCCGCGGAACGGGCGAAGCTGGAGGTGTTGAAGCAGCAGCTTCCGTCCGGGGGGAAGACGGAAGCTGTGATCTTGAACTACACGCTGGCCGAGGGAGCGGAGGGGAGTCCACTTGTGACGGACCGACGCCTTCGCCTGGTCAAGCGGGATGCCGGGTGCCGCTGGCATGGCCGGCTGCACGAGCAGCTTAGCTTCCCGCGGGGCGAGGTCATTACGGCAGACATTGCCGTCACGCATCGCCGCGAAGCGGGACATCATTCGGCGCGAAACGTGCGCATTCTGCGCAAATGGATCGCCGAAGAGGGCGTAGCCCAAGGCCGCCTGCTGTTTTATTATGCAGGCGAATGTTATGACCGCCAGCGTTATGCGGCGGCGGTACGCGGGTACGCGAAGCTGCTGGAACAGCCAAGCGGTTACCGCGAGGATCGCCTGATTGCCTGCGCGCGGCTGGCAGAATGTTATGAACGACTGGGTGAGCCGGGCCGTAAGCTCGGCGCATTGCTGCAGTCTTTCCAGTATGATCTGCCGCATGCCGATTTCTGCTGCGCCATTGCTGCCTGTTTCCATGAACGGCATGAACCGGTCTCGGCGATCTACTGGTATATGCAGGCGGTGGACGTGAGCAGCCGCGATCCGGGTCTGCGCCCGGTGCCTATGGCTTGCCGTACATGGCTGCCACATGCTCGTTTATCCCTTTGTTATGCTCATCTGGGCAACTGGGAGCAGGCACTCATGCATAACACCAAAGCCCGTGAGTACTTGCCCAACGATCCCGGATTACTTGCCAATCGGCAGAAACTCGAAGTAGTGGTGCGCAAAGAGATGAAGGAGCGGGAAGAACGTGGTGAAGAGTCACCTCGTAAGTAGCGATACGAACTGGGGCAGATGAGGACAGAAACGTTTGAAGCGGGAAGAAGGAAGTAAGGCAAATAGATTGAAGCAGAAGTGAGAGGGCAACAAAAACGAATCGTTGCTGTAGGGTGCGATAGGACGGATCAGTGTGAAAATAAGGGTTGAGTGGAAATAGAGTGTAAGGCACAATTGTGAGCAGAAGCAGAAGCAGAAGCAGAAGCAGAAGCAGAAGCAGAAGCAGAAGCAGAAGCAGAAGCAGAAGCAGAAGCAGAATAGATATGATAGATAAATTATAATGCTGCATATGTTTTAAGTCCGATGGTTGCGAAGTTGTTAATGAACAAGAGTAGCCCCGCTTGACCGAAAGAGTCGGTGAGCGGGGCTTTTAATGCTTCTCGTGCTGCGTGTATCTCCTGCCATGGTGTAATGAAAGTAGCATTTGGTGAGATTTCTCACAAGGCATATGCATCGTGGAACTTCTGATGTGAGATGCAGTGAGTATTACGCGTCAAGATGAGACCTTCATTGCATAGGGCCGTCATTTTAGCTGCTAAGTTGCTTTATCTTTCGGGTGCCAAGCATCGCACATATTGGTCTTTCATCCGCAAGCTTTTGCACGCCCAGCCCCGTCCATCATATATTTCATCATCAATCTTGAGGGTAATGGTCTCATCCGTGTATTCATTCCAGTTTTCAATCCGGATTGTGTTTTCACTTTCCCATTCGAGATGGTTATTCCCGTGGTGCTCGGCACGATAGATCGTTTTTACCGTGGCGTCCTCAGGGGCATTTGTCTTCTTTACATCGACCCAGATCGTAACCCCGCCTGCGGCACCACCATAGGGCACACCGTAGATCGCGGCAGTATACTCACCATTCCGTGAAGGCATCGAATAGCTCAATTCCCCCTGTTCGGAACGGTCAAATGTGGAGAAGTATGGTCGGAGCCAGAAATACAGGAATAAGACAACGAACAGTACAAGAATTAACAATGTAAATGTAGTAAGAATAGGGTGTCTACGTATCCAAGGTTTGCGAGAATCTGTATGGGATGAACTTGAATTAGCTTGAGTATTTTGATCCATAAACATTGGACCTCCATTTGCAGCTTACAGTGAAATTTGCTTTGCAGGAATATAAATGTCCAACTCTCCGTAGTGGTCCTGAGCCAGACTGCCGTCAATTCTTTCAAAATAGTATGGATCACTCTTCTCGTACCCTGAATGGCTCTGCCAATATTCATCTATAAATGTCCAGACACTGTCCAGATGATCAATGTTGATCAGACTTGGATGGAAATCACAGACGAATTTGAATACGGCATACTGGTTGGCCGGGACCTCAATTCCGTCGAGTTCTTCAGGAATATGATCCAGACTGGTTACTTCTACAGACGGCTGATATGTACTGTAATCCTCGTTAATTTCATTGGTAAATCCGATATATACGTTGGGTTGCAGCACGTTAGGAATCGAATGAAAGTGTTTTTCAAAAAAGTCGTTGCCTGCTGAATTGGCTTCATAATGCTCTTCGTTATCTGCATACCGAATATGGGAACGCTGTCCGATGAGTTTCATGACCGGTTTTCGTACATACGTTGGTTTGAAAATATATCCATACGGAAGTATTGTGATCATGGATGAAGTCATACGAGCTGTGAATTCAAGGTCTCCAGCTCCCTGTTTGCGATACTGCAGGGGTGTAATGCCGAAGGCTTGTTTGAAAGCACGTATGTAGGATTGTTCATGTTCAAAAGCGTAATGTCCGCTGATATCGATAATTTTCCAGTTCAGATTCACCAATTGCTCCAGGCTGCGTGCCAATTTGCGTGAGCGAATGTATTCTCCAGGCAATTGTCCGCTTACATGTTTGAACATGCGATGCAGGTGGAATTTGGATATATGAGTCACAGATGCCAGATGATCCAGCGTTAATTTGTCTTGAATATGGTCTTCTATGTAGTCGAATAGCTTATCCAATGTGTCTAGCAAATCATATTGCATATCAATCTCCCTACTTCGAATAGTACTTCCAGCAATAAATGTTCATTTTTCCCTTATCACCGATGATATCATAACCAAGTACATAATTTAATGACAAGATTGGAGAAACCATCCATGTTAGCTGACAAAAGAACTTATTCAACGTTAGGCATGTTAACTCGATTATGGACATTAACGGGCAAGTACCGTATGTTCATCATTCTGTTGCTTTTCGCCGCATGTATGGTCTCCCTGATTGAGGTCGGTTATTTGGAATCGATCCGAAGACTGGTCAAAGGTGCTACCGAAGCACAGTTTTCGCTACTCTACTCAGGTTTAATCATAGGCGTTAGCATTGTAGTATTACGATTGATTGTAACCGCATTCATGACGAGGGTCGAGACGTTATTCCAGCAAAAGACATTATTGTCTGTGCAGTCTCTACTGCTCTCCTCCCTTGGTAACACAGAGACACGGGATCTGGAACATTATCATACGGGTGACCTAACCTCCAGGATATGGACTTCAGCCAAGGAAGCACAGAAGGGGATAAACCAACATGGTATTGAACTCGCAAAAAATATCATTCAACTGATTCTTGCCTTTGCTTACTTCAGTTGGGTGAACTTGCCGCTGTCGTTGGCTATCATTGCATTCACATTAATCTATCCTCTTGTAACGGTAGGACTTGGTAAACGTCTACAAAGACGGCATGATCAGTTGAATGCCAGCGCAGCTTCAAGAGATGAGATACTAACTGAGATCATCCAAGCCCCAGTTGAGATCCGAAGTTACGGACTCGCGGGTTATGTACACCATCATTTTAAAGATCGAATGGATCAAGTGTTCAGACATACGATGTCCGTATCTGTGTTACAACGTCTTTCGGAAGCAGCCGGACGGGTCTCGACGTATGGTGGCATGATTCTGATTCTCTATCTAGGCGGCATGCAGGTCCTGAATGGACATATGGATGTAGGAGGACTGGCAGCTTTTCTGGTAGCAAGCAGTCAATTAACTCGTCCGATTGAATCGTTATCTGGGTTGTGGAATGATTTTATTGGTTCAGCTTCCCATGCGTCCAGAATCTTTGAGGTGCTGGATTTGGAGAAAAAGAACACGGTTGCTAATACCAGTACAAATACATATGTACAGTCCGATACGCATTTGGGGCAGCTTGAAAAGCAATCTAAACTGGCTGGCATCAACGTACAGCATGTGTCTTATAAGTATGCAAAGCAAGAAGAAGTGTTAAGGGATATTACTTTTGAAGCCAAGAAAGGAAAGCTTACTGTAATTACAGGACCAAGTGGATGCGGGAAAACCACGTTATTGAAATTAATAGCCGGATTAGATACACCTGTTACTGGTTCGATTCAGGTCATGAATCAGAAGAATTCACTGAATGGTGTGAACGAAGTTCAGACAGCACATGTCAATCAGGTATATGTTCCGCAACAAGCCTTTATTTTCACAGGTACAGTGGAAGAGAATATTGTTTTTGGACAAGAGGAGATATCTGCCGAACAAGTAGAGGTTGTGGCCCACATGACTTATGCACATGACGCCATTATGCGTCAATCGCTCGGTTATGGGACAGAGCTTCAACCGCAAGGCGGGACAATGTCGGGTGGTGAGCTTCAGCGTATTAGTCTAGCAAGAGCGCTGCTGAGGCACCCGGATATTCTATTGTTGGATGAACCGACGTCATCTCAAGACCCGTGGCATGAGCAAAGATTGAATGATCTCTTTGCACGAATCACTGCTGACAAAGGCACAACGGTTATTGCAGTTACTCATCGATTATCGCTGATAGAACGGGCAGATCAGGTCATCTATATTCAGAAGGGACGCGTCGAAGATACGGGGACTCATCGAGAATTGCTGGATCGTCCAAACGGATATCGAAGTTATATTGCGGAGCAAGATACGGAAGTGGAGGAACAGCATGAGTAACAAGACCGAAGATGCAGCATATGCCGATGACGTTGAAATGAAAAGCAGTCATGAGAAAAGTGGAGCATATGAGATAAATGAAAATAATGAAATAGAAAATATCGAAAATGAAGCTCATCATCAGATGAACGAAAGTGATGTTCCAGATGACCCAAAACAAGCTGTATCATTAGCAACGGTATGGCCCGTTATTTATCGCTGGATGAAGCCTTATGGATTAGCTGTAGCGATTTTGCTCATTTTTATTGCAGCAGATGCGGTCTTCGATTGGGGACTTACCTTTGTACAGGGATTCTTTGTGGATGCCATTCATGATGGGGGACAGGAGCAGCTTAATGCTACGGCATTGATCTTTATCGCCATTCTGGCAGGGTTTATCATGTTGCTCGCGATGCATCGTTATGTGCTGGTATGGCTGAAGGAGTCAATGCAACGGGACATGTCGATGGATCTGTTGAAACTGTTGAACCGGATGCCCTATTCCTGGGTGCGCAGGCAGAAGTCCGGGGATGTGATGCTTCGCATCAAGGAAGACACGAAGCATGGTGCGGAAGTTGTGGAGGCCATTGCAGAGGGTGTTACGGTTGTATTCATCATTGCTCTATCGCTGGGATACTTGTACAGAGCAGATGCATGGGTTGCGGTTATTGCCTTGGTAAGTGCAGGGGCAATCTGGTTTACGGCGAGGTTGTATGATCAGCGGATTGTACATCTGTCCGATGAGGTCGAATCCAGAGAAGGCGAGTCCCAAGAACAGATCCAACAGTATGTTGAAGGGATACCTGTGATTCAGATGTATGATGCTTCACCGTGGTTTCTCGCTCGTTTTCGGACACAACAGCAATCACTGAATCGTGTTCAGGCTAAGTTACAGATGACCCTGAGCATGTCGGATAACGTGGCGATGGCGGTGTTTGGTCTGGCTCAATTGGCAGCGTTGTTCCTTATTGCTTTGTCAGCGGCTAGGGGAACTTTGTCTCCGGGCATGGTTGTTGCAAGTAGTCTGCTGTTTGAATTGGTGGTGTGGCCAGTACTCGGCTTGTCCAGCCAGTGGAGTCAGATGCAAGCCAGCGTGGGTGCATTTGGACGTATCTCTGCATGGTTGAAATTGGCGGAGAACAAGAAGACAGACGCATCTAATACTAAGCACGAGGAGCTTGCACAGGGAATTTGTAACCAAGATCAAGAGAGTACGCAAAAAGGGGCACATGAAAAGAACGAAATGGCTATGCTACGTCTTCAACAGGTTACGGTAACCGATGAAGACAGTGGTCGGAAGATTTTGGATCAGATTACGCTTAATCTGGTTCCTGGTGAACTGGTTGCGGTAGTTGGCGCCAGTGGTGCTGGCAAATCTACACTGTGCCAAGTGTGTGCAGGGCTGATCGAGCCAACAAACGGAAGCGTTTTGCTGGGTAATCAACATGTTGCAGAGTATATAGAGATAGATGACCAGTCCAGACTCACGTATATGCCGCAGATACCAACCTTCTTTTCAGGAACGATTGAGGACAATATCCGTCTGAATATAGACGCTACGTTGGACAGAGTGAAGCTTGCGGCAGAACAGGCTGATTTGCAAGAATACATTGAGGCTCAGGAAGGACAATACACATCAATATTGCAAGAGAAAGGCGCCAATTTATCTGGAGGACAACAGCAGCGACTGTCGCTGGCCAGGCTCTTTATGAGGTCATCCGATCTGTACATTCTGGACGAACCAACGTCATCCCTGGATATTCAGACAGAACAGAACGTGATGAATCACTTGCTGAACTTTATGAAAGGCAGCATAGGATTGCTTGTCACACATCGCATGGAGGTTGCTCGTCAGTGCTCCCGCATCCTTGTGATGGAACATGGCCGAATTGCCGAAGATGGAACGCATGAACAACTGATGCAGAGGAAAGGATTGTATTATCGTATGAATGCAAGAGCAACAGTTGTCAATGAGTGAGATCGGAGTTAGTTAATTCATACGGATATCGAAATGCATCCTGCTAATATCTACATCCGACATGGTATAATAGAAAGAAACGGAGTTGATGGTCAGATGTCTGATTTGCTCGATCCTCGGAACGATTTTGTTTTCAAGCGTATTTTTGGCAGTGAAGAAAATAAAGATGTCCTGCTGGTGTTCTTGAACCGGACGTTTGCAGAGTCGGGTGAGCAGCCACTGACAGAGATCGTACTTCTCAACCCGTAGACAAATAAAGATGCTCCACTCGATAAACAGTCCATATTTGATATTTGGGCGAAAACAGCTGAGGGTAAATTAATCAACATTGAGATGCAGTTATTTAATAAATATGATATTGAAAAGCGGACCCTATACTATTGGAGCAAGCGTTATTCCAGTCAGTTGCAGGAAGGCCAAACGTACAAGGAACTGAAAAAGTGTGTGACCATTAATATTTTAAATTACTCATTTATCGAAAATGAGCGTTATCATAATGTGTTTCATCTGAGGGAAGATCACAGCGGACTTGAACTGAGTGATGATCTTGAAGTGCATTTCATGGAGCTGTCCAAGCTGGACGATCAATCCGTTCCGATGGAAGGTGGGCTGATCAACTGGCTTTTGTTCCTGAAAGGTGCTGATAAATCCAATTGGGAGGTGTTGCAAATGAACGAACCTACTTTGAAGAAGGCAATGGATACGCTGGAGTTCTTGAGTCAGGATAGGGAAGCACGTCGTTTGTATGAAGAGCGTCAGAAGTATTTGCATGATGAAGCTTCGATGATAGAGTGGGCTACGGAAAAGGGAATGGAAAAAGGATTGGAAAAAGGGTTAGTTGAAGGCGAAAAAAGGAAGGCGATTGAAATTGCAAAAAATATGCTCTCATTCGGGATTGAAGTTTCAGTTATTGCCGAAACAAGTGGTCTAACTGTGTCTGAAGTTGAGGCGCTAAAAGATTAGCAAGTGTACTTTAATTCAAACAATCGTCTTGTCCCCAAAAAGGCATGCGATTGTTTTTAATTTGTCCTAGATTGTTAAATTACATCTGAATTTCCTCGCAATCTTTCCTATGACTCAGGTTATACCACTATTACACATTTGCAAAAGATTGTTTTACAGTAAAACGCGGTTGCTCATTCGGGGCTGGGCCGTTAAACTAAAGGGAGCGGCGTTTGCTTGACGGACAAGTCATGAGAACGCCATTTTGTTGTCAAGGATGCGGCATATGAGCCGCTTTCGGATGTCAGAATCGGATCGGACCAAGCTGGTGGAAGAACACCGGTGATAAGTAAGGAGTCTTTACATGAGTGTGCAAACACCAACATTAGAAGAAGCGCAGGGTCTCCTGCAAAAATATTATGGTTACCCCGACTTCCGTGAGGGACAGAAAAGGATCGTAGCCAGCCTGCTGGAACGCGAAGATACGCTTGGCATTATGCCAACCGGGGGCGGTAAGTCGATCTGTTATCAGATTCCCGCTCTGTTATATTCGGGACTGACACTTGTCGTCTCCCCGTTAATCTCATTAATGAAGGACCAGGTCGATGCGTTGACGACCGCCGGAATTGCTGCCGCGTATATTAATAGTACACTTAGCGGCAAAGAAGTGAATGATCGTATCCGCGCGGCGCAGCGCGGTGAGCTGAAATTGCTCTATGTCGCGCCTGAGCGACTGGAGCTGGATTGGTTCCGCGAGGAGATGGGCTATTTGCCGATCTCGTGCGTTGCTGTGGATGAGGCCCACTGTGTGTCACAGTGGGGGCATGATTTTCGGACAAGCTACCTTGCGGTAGCGCCGTTTGTGGACAGTTTGCCGGAGCGGCCGGTGGTTGCGGCCTTTACGGCTACAGCGACGCCCGAGGTCATGGGTGATATTCTGCGGCTGCTGCGTTTGCAGGACCCGCAGACGTATGTGACCGGACTTGGGCGGGATAATCTGGCGTTTAGCGTGCTGCGTGGCGAAAGCAAGAAGGACTTTGTCCTGAATTATGCGCGCGAGCATGCCAGCGAGCCAGGCATTGTGTATGCCGCGACCCGTAAGGACGTGGACGATCTGCATCAGCGTTTGTTGCAGGCGGGATTGCCCGCTGGGCGCTACCATGCCGGCATGACGGACGATGAACGGTCCCAGAGCCAGGAAGCTTTTTTGTACGATGATATCCGAGTGATGGTGGCGACCAATGCGTTCGGGATGGGGATTGATAAATCGAACGTGCGTTACGTTATTCATAACAGCATGCCGAAGAACATGGAGGCATATGTACAGGAAGCCGGACGTGCAGGCCGGGACGGCGAGCCCAGTCAGTGTATTCTGCTATTCGGGGCACAGGACATTATCACCCAGAAGTTCCTGATTGAACAGAATCCGATGGAGGGCGACCGCAAACAGAACGATTACCGGAAGTTGCAACAGATGGTGGATTACTGTTACACGACGCGTTGTCTGCGTAGTGCGCAGCTGGATTATTTCGGTGAGGTACATGACGACACGCCTTGCGGTATTTGCAGTTCCTGTACGGACGACCGTGAGCTGGTAGACATGACGATTGATGCTCAGAAAATATTCAGCTGCATTCACCGCATGCGTGAACGGTATGGTGTATCGCTGGTCGCTTCGGTGCTCAAAGGCTCCCGTGCCAAAAAAGTGCTCGATTACGGCTTCGATTCCCTGCCAACCTACGGCGTGATGGGAAATCGCACAGAGCGCGAGATATCGGAGATCATCAACGTGATGGTATCGGAAGGATATCTGATGCTGTCCGAGGGACAGTATCCGGTCGTGCGTTTACAGCCGCTCGCGGTGGAAGTGCTGAAGGGTCAACGTGAAGTGATGCAGCGTGTCGTCCGCAAGACAGTTGCGGCGGCTTCGGGTACAAACTATGGTGGACGTCGTGGACGCGATGCGATGCCATCTGCGGTTAACGAGACGGTATTTGAACAACTTCGTCTGATCCGGCGTGATCTGGCGGCGAAAGAGCATGTGCCGTCGTACATTATCTTCAATGACGCGACCCTGCGCGAGATGAGTGTGGTATGTCCACAGACGGAACGTGACATGCTGGATATCAAAGGGGTCGGTGAAGTCAAGTATCGCAAGTACGGACTGCCGTTCCTGGAGTTTTTCCAGAAGCAATCGGGTGAAGAAGTCGGTACGGATGATGATGCATTTTACGAGTTTGAGTAGTATGCAAAGGTATAATCAGATATGAGCAAGTTGGGATGAAGTGTGAATTGTGGTTACATTCGCGCTTTCAGGTCTTTGAGGCTCATGTGCGTAAAGCTTAATTGATTGTAGAGATGCTATATGTCTATCCAGAGGATATCTTCAAACCTGTCGAAAGCAGGAGCGCAATTAAGTTTGAAATGGAATTGGACTATAGTGTGTCTCTGCATTGTGGACAAATTAAGGTTAATTGTCTTTCAAAGGGTGGACATTAGCGTAAGAGCTGGTAGATGGCAGGATGTACTACATGTAGTTTAATTTTATTTGTTGTGTGCTGTATGTTGTGGTTTGGGTTTGGCGTGGTGTATATGTCTTTTTGAAAAGAGTGTCCACTCTTTGAAAGACAAAAGTTGGATATGTCCATGAGAGATGGAATGGCTAGTTCAAAAGAGGTTTAGATGAACAGTGTCCGGGGCAGGATGGCTGTGGAGCTTTACTTTTCCCAAAAAATATATGGTCTGGGTGTCCAGGCAAAGGTTGTGAACCATGAAGGTTATTCTTTCTACATTAAATGCAAAGTACATCCATACCTCCCTGGCCTTGCGTTGTCTGAAGGCATACAGTGAGAAGGATTTTGATATTGACCTGGCGGAGTATACGATCAAGGATCCAGTCATGAACATTGTGTCTGATCTGTACCAGCGCGGGGCGGACGTGATTGGTTTCTCGTGTTACATCTGGAACATTGAAGAGACGATCAAGGTCATTGATAATCTGAAAAAGGTTATGCCTGACGTGAAAATTTTGCTGGGCGGGCCGGAAGTGTCCTACGACACGGAATATTGGATGAACCGAATTCCCAATGTCGATTTCATCGTGATGGGTGAAGGGGAAGAGACGCTGCATCAGCTGTTGATGGAGCTGGAAGGAAGCAAGAAGTTCCACTTTGTCTATGGACTGGCGTATCGCAAAGGAGAAGAGGTTATTCTCATGCCAGGACGCCCGAAAGCGGACCTGAACGATCTGCCGTCACCGCATCGATTTGAAGAAGATATACCGGAGCTTGGGAAGCGTGTTGTTTATTTTGAGACGAGTCGGGGCTGTCCATTCAGTTGTCAGTTCTGTCTGTCCAGTATTGAGGTCGGCGTGCGGTATTATGATATTGAGCGGACAAAGTCGGACATTCTGTACCTGATTGAGAAGGGTGCGAAGCTGATCAAGTTTGTAGACCGGACGTTTAATATCAAACGGGATTATGCGCTCGAAATGTTCAAATTTCTGATCGAGAATCATCAGGGAACGGTGTTCCAGTTTGAAATTACAGCAGATATTATGCGTCCCGAAGTACTGGACTATCTGGCAGAGAATGCGCCACCGGGCACATTCCGCTTCGAGATCGGGGTTCAGTCCACGAATGATCCGACGAATGAACTGGTGAAACGCCGCCAGAACTTTACGAAGCTGAGCCGTACCGTGAACAAGGTGAAAGCCAGCGGCAAAATCGACCAGCATCTGGATCTCATCGCCGGACTGCCAGAGGAAGATTACAATACGTTCCGCAAGACGTTTAACGATGTATTTGCACTGGGGCCGGAAGAGCTTCAGCTCGGATTCCTCAAAATGCTGCGTGGTACAGGTCTGCGCCTGGATGCGGAAAAGTACAACTATACGTACATGGATCATGCGCCGTATGAGATTCTGGGCAGTGACGTGCTGCCGTTCAGTGACATCGTACGCTTGAAGCGGTTGGAAGATGTGCTGGAAAAATACTGGAACGCACACCGGATGGACCATACGCTGAAGTACCTGATGGAGCAGGAGTTCACCTCGCCGTTTGATTTCTTCCAGGCGTTTGGGGATTACTGGGAGGGTCAGGGTTGGCAGAAGATCGGTCACCAACTGGAGGATTTGTTCACTCGTCTGCACAGCTTCCTGGAGTCGCGGAATACGCCGCATATGGATATCGTGCTAGGTTTGATGAAGCTGGATTATTTCCTTGGCCACAAATACAAACCGCGCAAAATCTGGTGGGAAGATCCGCTCCAGAAAGACCAATGGGCTGGTTACATGAAAACGTTGGCTGAACGTCCGGAAGACGTTCGTCTGCCACGTGTTGCCGGTGCCGCTGGCACGGCATGGCTGGAAAGCAGCGGCACGGGTCCGAGTGCCGCTGTGGAAAGCTCGGCTGCTGCCGGGGAGAACTCTGCCGCAGATGCGGCGGGTGTGATCGGCAGCGAAGCCGGGGGTGAAGCGTCGCTCACTTCGGGCGACGCAACAGTGTCCGCCGCGGATGGAGCGGCGGACGGGGAAGACGGCAACGCTTCGCGTGCGTTGCCGATGACCTCGGCCATGACCGCACAGACGGTTATGGGTGCCCGTGCTTTCGCCGACCTTGGTCTCGGCGAAAAGGAACTGCAGAAGCACACCGTACTGGATGTGCTTCCGTTCCGGCTTGAGCGTGTGCTAGCTGGCGCCAGCCCGCTTGCCGCGAAAGGCCGGACGCTGCTGGTCGTAGTGTACCAGCAGCACGAAGGGCAGCAGGCGCAGTATTACACGCTGCCGCTGGGAGAAGAAGCCGCTGCCATGTAGGTGCAGCGGCCTGGGGAGAGCACCGCGATCAGTGACGCGGTGCCCCCTTGAGGTGCTGCCCTTTGGGCGCAGCAGCTCATCCTTACGCGGCTTGCTAATGCACAAGCCGCGCGCTGTTCTACTTTTTTTACAACAGCATATATGTTCCGAAAGCATCGGAAGGTCGTCTGATTCCCTAGTGGATGAAGAAGGGCCTTCCTTTTTGTTTTTGCGAATTTGGTTCAACAACATAACCTTTCCAAATGAAGGAGAGTTTCCTATGAATAAATATGCTACTACTGAACAGGCGATTACCAGAACTAAAGGTTCCGTTGAGTTACTACACCTCCATATCCCACACTCAATTGCTCAAATCGGTAACCAACCCTAAACATAAGGCCATTTTGTTTCTAACCTATTCTTCTGGACTTCGTGTAAGTGAAGTTGTTCGTCTACAGTGCAGCGATCTGGATATTGAAAGGCAAACACTCATCGTGAGACAGGGGAAGGGGCAAAAGGATCGGAGAACGATTCTATCGAGTCTAGCGTGGGATATGGTGCAGAAATACATCACTGAATATAGGCCAAGTCGTTGGCTCTTTCCAGGGCAAACTTCTGATCGGCATCTTACGAGCGGAGTGTGCAGAAGGTTTTCAGAAGAAGCTAGACAACGGGCAGGCATTGTGAAAAAGGTGAGTATTCATGTATTGAGACACTCTTTTGCTACTCATTTGTTGGAAAACGGAACAGACCTGTGCTATATTCAGGAGCTCCTTGGTCATACGAGTGCACGAACAACTCAGCGATATACGCATGTTAGTACGAAAAATATTTAGCGTATTCAGAGCCCGCTGGATCGTTTGGATCTTGGAGATTGAGTACGCCCATAAATCTACCTTTTTCACCAAATTCTTCTTCGCAAATACTACAGCATCGGTTATCATATACGTAGTTCACATATCAGAGAGGATCTGTGGTATTTACGAAGTGCATAAATAAGATGTTAGCAGAAATTAACGCAAAGGGGAACCCAAAAACATGAACACCATACTTGAACAGTTTGTGCCAAACTTTAAATTAACGAATGACCTAAAGTATGATATCCAGAAGTTTTTCACAATACATAATGACAAAGAAACATTGGAACATACATTGAGAGTCGCAGCTGAAGCAAGACGAGTTGCTCAATTATATAATGCAGATCCATTGAAAGCGGAGCAAGTAGGACTTCTTCATGATATAAGTAATGTCATTCCAGTGAAAGAAATGTTACATGTTTCAGAAGTGCTTTCAATAGAAATCTTGCCGGAAGAGAGAACTTATGCCCGAATCGTACATCAAAAGCTATCAAAAGCGATGGCTATTGAAATATTTAAAATTGATGATCAAGAAATGTTAAGTGCAATAGAGTGTCATACAACTATGAAGCCGCATTCCTCTTTATTGGATAAAGTCTTATTTATTTCTGATAAGATCTCATGGGAACTTCCAGGAGACCATCAATATTTGAAGGACATACGAACAAAAGTGGATGAACACAAAATAACAGAAGGAATACTAATCTATTTAAATAACATATGGGAACAAAGAGACAAATTGAAATTAGTCCATCCGTGGTTAATCAAAGCAAGAGAAGAACTTTTGAAGCAATTCTAAGATGACATTAACATCTGCTAATATCTCCACGCTTCGGGCCTGACGGCCCTCGGTCCGCTTGAAGCGATCGGCAGGGAAGCAGAATCAGCGGACACATCCGCACCGACTAACCGCATCGCGGCCGCTCCAGTTGGTCGCTTAAGTCGGTGGGACGTCGTGGATACAGGAACGTTATATGAAATCAGCGTAAATGCTTTAGAAAGGCAAAGTTTATATATGACAACAACCATTGGATTAATAAGGCATGGAATAACTGAATGGAACTCTCTCGGTAAGGCACAAGGTATTTCAAATATTCCATTAAATGAGGAAGGATTGGCACAGGCTATAGCAACTGCTAAAAGAGTTTATAGTGAACAATGGGATTTTATTTACTCGAGTGACTTAATAAGGGCTTTGCAAACAGCTGAAGTTATTAGTAATGCATTAGGAATAAATTCGGTAACTACTGATTACCGGTTAAGAGAAATTAACTGTGGTCAAATTGAAGGCACCACCGAAGAAGAGCGAATTATGAAATGGGGAACTGATTGGCGTTTGAAAAGTTTGGGAATGAAGCCTTTTGAGGAAGTTGCAAAACGTGGTATAGACTTTATTCGAGAAGTCAGTATTAAGTATCCGAATAAACGAATTCTAATAATTAGCCATGGAGCATTAATTGGACTGACACTACAACACTTATTTCCGAAGATCTTTACTAAAACAAATATAAAAAATACATCAATTACGATTATTAAACTGAATGAAAGAGAATGGGAATGCGTTCTATTCAATTGTACAAAGCATCTCGAATAAAAGAAAGATATTGTTAAGTATCTTTAAGAAGACGTTAATATCATATAACAACGCATTCACGAATCGTCCCGCAAGAGGGATTTCGGTGGAGTAGATTCAGCGGACAACCCTGCACTACCTAACCGCATCGCGGCCGCCCCTTCGGGGCTTAAGGTAGTGAGGGCTCGTGAATGTAACAACGTTAGGTGAAATTCCAGTGAGAGTTATAGGCTATGAGATGGTATAATATAACCATCAAACAGAGGAGGGAAAATGATGAAATGGCAAGATGTTCAACAAATTTTTCCGAATCAATTCGTCAAATTCGAAGTTCTTCATTCTGAAGAAACCGACAATCAAGAGATCATTGATGATGTGGCTGTGATTGGCCCGATCAGTGATGAAGAAGCGACTCGTGAATTATTGAACAGTAGAGACAAGACTTTGGTTTATCATACTTCCAAAGATCAAATCGTTGTGAAAGTACGGAAAAATCTAGGATTAAAGAGAAATCTTTAAATGAATATTGAATATAGAGATGGACTGTTATTTACGGAAATAACAGTCCATTTTAATAAGCAAAAGAAAGTGATATCGAACATTGTGATCGATACAGGAGCCAGTCACAGCTTGATTTCACAGGATGAAGTAGATGAGATTGGGATACAAGTGAGTATGGACGATGAAATCATAACCAGCTACGGGATTGGAGGTAAAGAGCATTCCTTCAGTAAGCGAATCGAGGAAATACAGGTAGGGGATTTTATTTTAAAGGATGTATACATAGATTTTACTTCATTTAAATATCACAACATTAACGGACTTTTGGGACTCGATATACTGACGGAAGGAGAATTTGCTATTGATCTAAAGGAATTTAAATTACTTCGTTCATGAGAGATAAAAGACGTATTGAATCTGAATCTATAAGAACGTTTACACTAGAAAGGAAGCCTGTACAATCATCAAGCCTCTAGGAGACACTCGACCTTCTTCACGGAACACCACAATCCCATCCGGTAACTTTGCGAATTACTTCTTGTGTAATATACTTAGTATATTAATATTATGATGTCAGGGTGGTTTTGTGGAATTGCATTTATACGAGCAGATATATAGCTATATTGTACAAGAGATTAAAGAAGGTCGTTTAAAAGAAGGTGACCGAGTCTCTTCTGAAAAAGAGTTGGCTGAAAAATTTGGCGTCAGTCGTATTACATCTAAAAAGGCTCTGGAGAAATTGGCAGATTCTGGGGTTATTAAACGAATACAAGGAAAAGGTTCATATGTAGCCGATGGTATCATTGGAGGACAAGAACCGAAGCATTATTCAGAGGTAAGAACAACTTTGGTTCCTGAGGACGATAAGCGGTTGATCGGATTTATTATACCGAATTTTTCTGACGAGTTTGGCCTGCAACTTCTTAGATCGATGGAAAAGCGGAGTGCTGAGCATAATTATCAACTCATTATCAAGCGAACTTGCGGGGATCGGGATGAGGAAAAACGTGCGATTGACTTATTTATTGGTTTAGGCATCAAAGGATTAATCGTGACCCCCATTCATGGTCAACACTATAATTCTGAACTGCTTCGACTTGTATTAGATCGGTTTCCAATTGTTTTGGCTGATAGATATCTAAAAGGAATTCCGGTTTGTTCGGTATATACAGACAATAAGAAAGCAGCCATGGATCTTACGCGTCATCTGATTAGCAAAGGTCATAAAAAAATTGCCTTTTTATCTCCGCCGGAAGAGAACACTTCAACATTGGAGGAAAGGCTGCTCGGATATACGTTTGCCTTCACCCAGGAAGGAATGAATTTGAACAAAAACTATGTATTGACGAACTTGAAGGGCACCCTTCCCAAGAACATAAATGGAACAGCGATTGAAAGTGATAAAGAAACAGTAAAGCACTTTTTGAAACAACACCCTGATGTAAAGGCGTTTGTCGCATCGGAATTTCTAATAGCTACCATGCTGGCTCAAGTCATCCACTCGATGGGGAAATCTCTGGAGGAATTCGAGATCGTTTGTTTCGACTCCCTGAACGATCACCTGGGTCAACCCATCTTCACTCATATTAAGCAGGATGAGAAGCAGATGGGTGAATTGGCAGTGGATATGTTAATCTCTCAATTGCATGGAACAGCAGTTCCCGAGCTGAACATTATTAAACATCGTATGGTCGTGAAAAATAACGGGTAGGGTCTATACAAGTGCAGCTAAACAAAAGCAAGGATATTGTTCAAAGTGTCGAGAAGTCCCGAGGGGCTTTTCGGCACTTTTTTTGATATCAGACATATGAAACGTCGATTTCTATATCTAAATTAAAGCCATACATCATGAATAGGGATGTCGTAATATTGCAATTGACATGTTTTATGATGTCATATTAATATACTCAGTATAACTAGTGGGCTCCTATAACAAATTCACGGTGTTCATCATTTTCTGATTTTAATAGTTCATATCACCAAAGTTGTTAGCGCTTACATAAGTTGTGGATGATCAGAAAATGAAGTGGATTCTATAGGAATTCAAGTTAAACGAATTCATTTAACTTAAGGGGGACTTTGAATGAGGAGATCCAAAAGATTCGCATTTCCAATTCTTGTTTGCTTTCTGGTTATGTTACTGCTTGTAACGGCTTGTTCAACGAAGGGAGGCTCTAGCGACCAGGCCGGAGAGGGGATTACAACGGTTACGATGTGGCATGGTCTTACCTCCATTGATTTAGATAATATGAATAAAGTCGTGAAGGCATTTGAAGAGAAAAACCCTACAATCAAAATGAATTTGGTTTATACAGAATCCAACGAGGGATCCGACCAGAAGCTGCTGACTGCAGTCGCAGGCGGCAATCCTCCTGACGTTGCACTTTTCGATCGGTTTAAGGTCGGTACTTGGGCTGCGCAAGGTTCTCTGACTGACTTATCCTCGATGGCAGCAGAATCCGGAATACGTAAGGAAATGTATTATCCATTTGCATGGGAGGAGTCCAGTTATCAAGGAAAGCTTTATGCAATACCGATGGATACGGACTCTCGCCTGCTATTTTACAATAAGGATCATTTCACAGAAGTAGGGTTGGATCCCAACAAACCACCACAAACGATCGCCGAGCTTGAGGCGGCCGCCGATAAGTTAACCATCAAGGAAGGTAAACGGTTCAAACGGATTGGGTTCATCCCATGGTATTCGCAAGGCTGGCTGTATACTTGGGGATGGGCATTTGGGGGAGAATTCCAGGATGCTGCCACCGGCAAAATTACCGCAAATGATCCTAAAGTCGTTGAAGCGCTGCAATGGATGACAGACTTCGGCCAAAAATACAATGTCGAGGATATCGCCGGATTCACAAGCGCAGCTGGCTCGGAGGAAATGGATCCGTTTATTTCCGGTCAAGTCAGCATGAAGATAAGTGGAAACTTCACGGTGAAGGGTATCGAAAAATTTAAGCCGGATTTAAACTACGGTGTTGCACCCATACCGACCCCAACAGGTACTAATTTTACGACATGGTCGGGAGGCGGTTCCGCTATTATCCCTAAAGGCGCCAAGAACGTCGCTGCTGCTTGGAAATTCCTCGAATTCTTAGGGAAAGAAGAAGGGCAAACGTTATTAAACGCTGACTCTCAAATTTCCGTTATCGATTCGGTTAACGACAAATACGGTTACAAGGACGATCCGATTATGAAGGAATTTATTAATATTTTGCCCAATTCACATAACCGCCCGGTTATTCCTGAAGGACAACTGCTGTGGAATGAGTTAGCTTCCGCTACGGAAAAGGCTACCCGCAGTAACGGTACTCCGAAAGAAAACCTGGATAGAGTAACAGAGACTGTTAATAAGGCTTTAGAAAAATACGACAAATAGGGTGCTCGGTAGGCAGGGAGCGAACTATCTCCTTGCCTATTCATGAATGACAATTGGAAGGAGAATGTACATGGCGAAACTGGCCGATCCAGTTCAAGTAAAAGCAATTCCATCGGCAAGGAAACGAGCACTCCACAGAACTAACGTGATTGGGTGGCTGTTTGCTTCACCTTGGGCTATAGGGCTGCTATGCTTTTATGCAATTCCCATGCTAATGTCCATCTACTTCAGCTTCACTACTTACAGCATTCTACAGCCGGGTGAATTTATCGGAATGAATAATTATAAAGAGCTTTTTCATGATCCTCTGTTTTGGAAATCCATATACAACACGATTTATTTTACGGTATTTTTTGTTCCATTAAGTATATTTTTCGGTGTGGCACTCGCTATGATGTTGAATATGAAGGTCAAGGGTATGGCTGTATTCAGAACGATCTTTTTCTTACCTACTCTCGTGCCACAAGTGGCTCTGGCTGTTCTGTGGATGTGGCTGTTACATCCAAACTTCGGATTGGTGAACGGGATGTTAGCGAATATCGGTATCGATGGGCCCGCTTGGCTTGGTGGTGAGTCGTGGTCCAAGCCCTCTCTCATTCTGATGTCGCTTTGGGGTATTGGGCAAGCTGTCGTTATCTACCTTGCTGGATTAGGAGACATCCCTGAGGAGTACTATGAAGCGGCGCAAATCGATGGAGCTAACTGGTTTCAGAAAACGAGAAAGGTAACCCTGCCTTTGCTCACTCCCGTTATTTTCTACAACCTTGTCATGGGAATGATTGGTGCATTCCAACAGTTTACTCTTCCCTATACGTTGACCAAAGGGCAAGGAACTCCTGCAAATTCCATGACTTTTTACGTCATGTATTTATATGAGAACGGATTCAGGTATTTCAAAATGGGTTATGCCTCCGCAATGGCCTGGATCTTATTTATTATCGTTATGGCATTAACCGGAATTATTTTTATTACGTCTAAACGCTGGGTTCATTATCAAGGGAAATAAGGAGGAAGTAAGGGATGAATCCTACCGCTATCAAAAGAATCAACCGTGCGTTAGCCTATGTATGTCTAATTGTTGCTTCTGCATTTTTCATGATTCCGTTCATTTGGCTGCTTTCGACTTCTCTTAAACCACTCACACAAATCTTTACATTCCCACCAGAGTGGATTCCGCGTCCAATTCTGTGGAGTAATTATTCCCGTGCTGTTGAGTACATCCCTTTCTGGACATATCTGAAAAACACGGCGATTATAACTATCGTTAGTACGCTTGGTGTAATCATATCCTGTCCCTTGGTTGCATATAGTTTTGCCAAGTTAGAGTACCGTGGGAGAGGTTTACTTTTCTTTGTTACCCTTGCTGTTATGATGATCCCCGGACAGGTGACCATGATTCCTCTATTCCTGTTGTTTACTAAATTAGGTTGGGTGGGAACACCTCTTCCACTGATTGTACCCCAATTTTTTGGAGTGCCCATTTACATTTTTCTGTTGCGGCAATTTTTCATGGGACTGCCTGATGCCCTGCGTGAAGCGGCCCGCTTGGACGGCGCTAGTGAGTTCCGCATATATTTACAGATCATGTTTCCACTAGCCAAATCCGCCGTATTAGCCGTGGCATTGTTTCAATTTATGGGGAGCTGGACTGATTTCATGGGCCCCTTGCTATATTTAACCAATGAACCATCTTACACGGTTTCGCTCGGATTGCAGCAATTTCAGAGTCAAAAGGGATCCGAATGGGGTCTATTAATGGCCGTATCCACCTTGATGACATTACCAATTATTGTTTTGTTCTTTTTTCTTCAAAAGACGTTTATTAGCGGCATTACCTTTAGTGGTATAAAAGGTTGAACATCATTTCTATGAATGAAGCACTAGCGATGCGAAACCCCAGGGATGTTAGGACGGAGCATTCCGCGACATGAATCGGCTGTTATGGACCCACAGGTATCACTGGCATTATCGATCAGATCGCTCAGGCTCTGTTGGCTTGAGAGGCAGCTTTTAGATGAGGAGAATCCAGCTCGTGGTCTGTTCCCTAAGTCGTAAATGATTAGCATAGCCCCATTGTTAAAATTGTAAAATCGAAAGAAAACGTTATGCTGCACCTATGGGGTGCAGTAGCGTAACAAAAGCTGCATGGCCGATTGGCTTATGTAGCAGGAGGAAGCGCCACGACGATGAAGTCGCGGCGCTTTTTTGCGGGCATCACGGCGTAGCTATCGTGATGCACCAAGTGTTGCCATCATGCAAATGTGCTCGTGATGGCAGCATGAGCACCGCGCTAATGCACGCGGTGCAACCCCATGAGGTGCTGCCCATTGGGCGCAGCACCTCATCCTGACGCGGCTTGCCATTGCATAAGCCGCGCTCCGTTTCACCTTTTACAACACTAAAAGCATCATTTAAATCGGAGAAAACAACATGATATAATCAAAGCAAAACGGATCAAGGCAGGAGAGTTAGAGAGCATGGATGATTTTACGAAGAAACGAATTCAAAAGATTATGGAGCATTACACCGAGAAGGCTGTACCCGAGCATGTGTAAAGTCAGATAAAGATTAGTTATAAAATCAGAGGACAACATGTGACGTTGATTGAGGAAAGACAAACCTTTCAAAGTGATCAATGGGTACAGATGCCGGTAGCACAGTTCAGATTGGATGAGAAGGCATGGACAGTGTATTGGCAAGACAGTAAAGGCAAATGGCATTTCATCGATGATATCGAACCGAACGAAGATTTTGAAACTCAACTCAAGATCGTTGACGAAGGTCATAACGGAATGTTCTGGAGTTAATTTTTCATATGTCAAATCGGCAACTATTGAAGAGATGGAGGCCACAGAATGGATCTGAAGACGTACCTGGCAGAGCATTTTCCAAACCTGACCTTAGAACCGCCTCATTTTTATAATTGGGATGTTGCAATACGATTCGAGCTTGGCAATCCTCTGATGTTTGGAATGAATACGGAGCATTACATGGAAGAAGTTTATCATCGATCAATTGAATTATTTAAGGCTCTTCATGATCAAGAAGATGAAGTCCTATTCATAACTCAAGCTTATTTTGCAGATAAGCCTAAACACAAAGTGAAGAAATTGAACCTGTACAGGAAATATATCAAGAAGAAAGGGCCGATTAGAGTCTTGAGCCTTGAGATAATTCCAGGTTTGGATTGTGAATCGGATGACATCTCAGACCCAAGAAACAACATGTATAGGTACTGGACTAAATGTAGAGTTGAGGACTTGAAATATAATCAGTTAATCAAAGCTATATGTAATCATGATGTTGGAATTAAGCCAAAGATTTATCATAGGGTGTATTTCATTAATATAAGTAAGAAAACGATATTTCATATCTATGATGATAGAGGTTGCGATGTTATTTCAGCATCAAGGGAAGCGCTAGTGGATATCTATACAGAATATAACGATTGGATTCTAGATTATGATCGAGACAGAATTAACAATGTATTTCTAGGATAATGCGGGAAAACCTGAAATTCAATCGATTATAATCCCGAATGGAATGGATGATCGATGATCCAAGACAGTATTCGGATGTTGATCGAGCAGGGATAACGTAGTGTTTGAAACACTGGTTTGAAAAGAACTTAAAGAGTGTCCAGATGTAAGGAGTAAGGATTATGTATAAAAAAGAGAAGAAGTCTATCATTGTTTTGATTGTACTTGCTGTAGTTGTATTAGGAGTTATATGGTACCTAAAAGTAGGCTATCTATTAAAGAAACCGGAGATGCCCGAAGCAAATATTGCAATTCAGACCCAAATGGTCAATGGTGGTGCGATCAGTTTACGAAATGCTGATTACACGGAAAATCAAATCAAGATTGGATATGAAGTGAAAGGATTCAGTTTGGAGGAATATAATATTGCTTGTGAGCTTTATCATGACGGACATTTGATTTCAACTTCTGGCTCAACAGGTGGAGGTTTAATAGAACTGAATGAAAAGCATCATTACTTCATTGGTCATGAGAATATAACTGAAATGAATCTTCCTGAATCTATACATCTAAATGTGAAGATTAAAGTGATACCCAATGATTTTAGACAAAAATCGATAACTTCATCATTTGGCGTTAGTCTGGATAAAGAAGTGAAATAGATTAAAAGAGGGCAGCTATGTCTGCAAAGGGATGATTGTTGCATGATGAAACCTCAATTCAAAGTGTACTTCTTCATCACAGAGTCCCGGAAAGTTTCGTATTCTGATAATGCTTGTGCGGTGGAGGAATGAGGTACACTATATTGAGTTATCCCTTCAAGGCTGAATTTACCTAAGTTATCGTTGATTAATCCATAGTCGCCATAGGAGTTTCTCAGCAGAAAGAGCACACTTGTATCACCCTTCTGCAGTTCTACATAGTCATTAGCTGTATATTTGACGTCTCCTTCCAGGCTAACGGGTTCGATGATTGTCAATTCGTTCTGATCCGAAGGGAAATCGTCGGGTTTCTTCAATATCTTTTCAATCTTGATGTTTGTGTTGGTGTGAAAGGATTGCATGGTCCCATCATCAAATGCAGTAATAACATGCTCTCGATCTCTGAAATCTTCTGTTGCATAACCAATAACGATCAGTTCAGCAAACGCATCCAGCTTATCTATTTCATGAAATGTTAAGGAGTTGGCTGAAAGGTTGACGACTTTATGAATGGGCACGTCCGATTTCGATTGACCATTTACGTAAGCGATTGCACCAGCAGAGATAGCCAATACGAATAAAGAGACTAGTACATACTTCTTTTTGAAAAAAGACATGACCTCATCCTCTCTGTTAGATTTAGTATATTGAAAGTATTTTGCTTCATTTCTACTATACACATATTTGAAAATTATTGTGAATTGGTTGTACCAAACTAAAAGTGGTAAAGCGGTGGAACAAACGAGGAGATGGTACGAATGGATCAACAAGAATATGGCCGCTATTTATTATCGATGGGCGGAGAAGATATTGAGCGAGAAGATGATGAACAGGTTGAGGCAGACCATCTCTACGGATTTTTTCAATGGTTTATGCCATCGGGAGCAGGGATTGAACGTGTGTTTGAGCCGATTCCAGAGGGCCAGTGTTTTCTGGACAGAATACGTCTGATCTATGAGATGTTGAATCCAGAGGAATTCGCTGGCGAATATGTGCCGGGTTATTTCAATGGTGGAAATGAGGATGCTTCCGAGGAAACGCTCCGTGGTCTAGGGGAAGAACTAATTCAAAGATTGAAGAGTCTGTTCTCCATGGTGCCGGAGGATGATGAACTAGCAGACGTAGCTAAGAAAGCATACGGGGCTTTGGCGTGTGTAAAGGAAGTGGTTGCACTACCACCAGGGGAAATTAGCAAGTTAGAACAAGGACTGATTCAAGGCACGGATGAAGAGGATAGCGAGGTCGTTTACGAAGCACTTGGTGACCTACTTCGCTCACGCAAAGATTACAATGAAGCTATCGAAATATTGAGCGAAGCCTACTATTCCATCGCTTGCGATTATTGGGTAGCCTATTACTTGCAATGGCCCCGTTATCAAGGTTTGCAAGAGGCGGAAAACTGCTTATATCCATACTTTGAGCTATACTGCTATGGCTATAATCTTCATTGGACACAAACGAAGCTATACATTGGTAAACGCTAAAACGTTACGATTGTTTGTATGATTGATATGGTATGAATTGTGGAGGGGACAAAATATGTTTGCTGATCTATTTAACAGACGCGGTATTACTTTACCTGCTACAATCGTTGAGGAGTTAGAAGTTCATCTTCAGAAACAGAAGGATTACAAGTTTTTTCTCCGATTAATGCAGCGCGACGAGATCGTTGAATCATTGGATGACATGGCTGGAATAGAGGTGTACCACAATATGATTCCTTTATGGACAGATGATCATTCGAACTACATAGGCTTACATGTGGAAGGTGCATGCCAGTACAGGATAAGTTATATCAGCCATGAGGAGACGGATATAGCTCCAGCTTATAGAAGTGCAGGCTCATTCATACGTGAACTGGAACGAAATCCTCATCAGGATTGGGATGAATTGAAGAAAGACTATCCCAGCGATATTGAACTTAGTAGAGATCAAATGAATGAAGACTTAAGTTGTATTCATGAATTGAACGATGTAATTGAGTCTGATCCACGATTAAATGAGGATGTTCGTTGTCAGTACATTTATTGCATTATGGCATTAACCCCGCAAAGCCATCTGGATTCTCTGATGAAATATATAGATGATGAAGATATGTATGTTCAAGAGAGAGCATGCCAGATTATGGGGTTCCATCGTTACACGCCGGCTAGAGAAAAATTAGTAGAAGTCTCCAAAAAAGGAATGCATAATGGGAAACTAGCGGCCAAACGAGCATTAGCCAAAATGAGAGAACAACGAAAAGAAAATAAGATAAAATAAATCTAATGATAAGGGTGATCGATATGGAAAAAGGACTCATTATATTTTTGAACGGAACATCAAGTTCGGGGAAAACAAGCATCGCGATGGAAATGAAGAATCAGGGAGACATTCCGTTTCATCATCTATCTGTAGATCAATTTCTGCATAATTATGATCAATTCATCGACACTACATATCCAGATATCAAACCAACAAGAGAAGTGGAACACCATGTGATGACAGATATCCTGTTCGACCCCATCAATTCGTTGTACTGTGCAACCATTAAGCTGTTTTCGGAGATGGGTTTGAATGTCATCGTGGATACGGTCATCAGCAATGACAAGTGGTTTAACGGTTTTTATGATTTACTATCGGATTATCCGATTTTGTTTGTAGGTGTGCAGTGCTCGAAAGAGGAACTCACCAGAAGAGAGCAGAGCAGGGGAGATCGCGAGATTGGACTTGCCCATTCCCAGTTCGACTACATCTACTCTTATGATGAATATGATCTGGAAGTGAATACGGAAGAGCTTAGCTCAGCTGCATGTGCGGAAAAGATATTAAGTTATATCAAGTCCGATCAAGAATGCTCGGCATTGAAGAAGTTAAGCAGAAGAGAGGTAAAAACATCGTAAAAGAAATGAATTCAAGGCCAAGGCTGGTAAGCTGGCGTTTTGATGATGAGGTTAGGTCGGATCAGCCGAAGAATGGAATTGGATAGAGATCACAATGGTTTTCACAGATGGTTCCAGACGATGGAGCATCTTATATACACCAGAACGTTTGCTAAATAATTTGTCTCGACTGGATATTGACCCACCAGGACTTCATATGCAGCAACTGATTGTTGTTAGAAGCTATGAAGTGGATGACATTGAGAGAGTGTTGAACGTTTTTGATGAAGAAGATAAATTGATCGAGGCATCAAAGGAATATCCAGAGTAGCTTTGAAATGATGAGTTCTATATAAGATGTGTTAATGCATGTTGGAAGGTTGTCTGATTCTCTATGGAATAGATTCCTCTTTTTAATTTTATAATTTTTGTGGACAAGGAGGGCAACGCAATGAATCCAGAAGACCATATCCAACATATGTTGCAGGTGATCATCGATAAAACACAATCCATCATTAAGGATAGCAGTAAACAATCCTTTGGCTCACTGGAATATTTCCTGGGACATATTTTAGAGTATAGGGATGGACAGCAATACATGTCTAATGAGTGGCATATCCGCACACCGCGCTGGCTGGGGGAGTATGGAAATACACCGGAGGAAGAAGAGCTTCTTTCGGATATCTACCGATTGCAAGCATACATTGCAGAAAAGTTAAAGGGCGGATAAGCGACTCGCGATGTCGCATTAGTACGACTGAAATGTCGCAAAAGTACATGGTAACCCGATGCGGAGATCGTATATACTCTCTTTATGTTTCGATAATGAAAATCATTATCAGTATTATACATAAGGGGGATTTACAAATGAAACAAGGAACAAAGGGGCAAGCAGCCGGAACCAAAGGCTATGCTGCTCACAAATCACGATTACTCATGGGCTTGATGTTGGCCCTGATTCTTGTATTGACAGCTTGCGGTGCTGCAGCAGGTACAGATAGCGGTAAGCAATCTGCAGCAACGCCAGCGGAGACACCTGCGAATGCGGAAACGCAGACGGACGGAGCTTTTCCCGTAACGATCAAGGGTATGAAGGGTGACATCACTCTAAAAGAAAAACCACAGAAAATTGCAGTGCTTGATGTTAAGTTTCTGGATCAGATGTTAGCGGTTGGCGAGAAGCCAGCAGGTAGTGTTATCGCTGGAGGCAACACTGATTTCCCAGAATACTTAGGCGATCAACCGAGTGGCGTACAGGTTCTGGGTACACGGGACGAGCCTAACCTGGAAGCGATTGTTGCACTCGACCCAGATCTGATCATCATGACCGACTTCCAGGAGAAACAGTATGAAAGTGTAAGCAAAATTGCACCTACCCTCGTACTCGATTTCTACGAAGACTGGCGTGATACGTTAGCTACGGTTGCCCAAGTTACAGACAAGCAGGACGAGGCAGAGAAAGTGCGCACAGCGTATGAAGACAAAATTGCCGGGCTGAAGACAAAATTGTCAGAGAAGCTGGGTGATGAAACAGTGGCGATCATTCGTCCACGAAAAGAAGGAATTCGTGTTCACGGTATTGAGCATCGCATTGGCGGTATTATGTACAATGACTTGGGGCTGAAAATGCCTGCTCTGGTACAGGAGATTAATGAAGATGGTTCAGTAGAAATCTCGATGGAAAAAGTGCCTGAGATCGGGGCAGATCGTTATTTTGTCCTGTCAGATGAGCTGTTTGCGGCAGAAGCCGAGGCTATGCTGACTAATCCAGTGTGGAAATCCCTCGATGCTGTAAAAAATAACCTTACGTATGACGTGAACTCAACACTTTGGATCGCTTATTATGGACCGCTTGCGATTAATCTGATTGTAGATCAGGCAGCGGAAGCCCTGCTCGGATCGAATTAATATGAACCCATATCTCTCGACAGACTTATGGAAAGAGACGGTAGAGGATCATTCGATTTTGCTTGGTGAGCCGCCTGATCATAGTGTCCGTACCATTGCTTTGAGTGAGTTGCATGACGAAGAGGCGTGTCGAGAGTATATCCGCTGGTTTCAGAATTATATCGATGCGCCTGACATGAAAGTGGCAGCCTCCATGTTAGCCAAGCGGCTTGGCTATCTATGGACGACTCCGCTCGTGACCGCGATGACGTTTCATCATCAGCATGTAACCTTTCAGCTGGAGAACAGCTTTCTCTATCATCCAAAGCTCGAAGAACATGAGGAGGGTACACGGTTTCCTTTTCTAGCGGTGAATGGAATTCAGGCTGAAGTACTGACTGGAGACAGGAGCGTATGGCGGGAAAAGGCAGTCCAGGAGATGTTTGCGGTACAGCTGACACCTCTGTTAAAGACACTTGCTGCGATTGCACCTCTTTCGATGAGTATTCTCTGGGAGAATATTATGGTGCGAATTGGCCGACTATTCGCTCCTGATGAAGGTGAGACGGAGCAGGAACGTAAGATCATTCGAGAGGACTTCTCTTATCTGACGCAGGTAGCATCCGGACAAGTGTTTGGTGAGAGGAAGAATCCGTTAACCCGCTTCACCGATTGTAAGGACAATGTGCATGTTGCCAAAAGTGAGCGGATCACCTGCTGTTTCTATTACCAGATGTCAGGGGAGTATTGCCTCAAATGTCCGAAAATTGACAATGAGAAAGAATCTCAATTAAAATGACAACAGCAACAATTTACCTATGCGATTGTCAGGAGATGAGAGAAATGCCGCTGCAAGAACAGACAAGTCTATGGAGTGATACGACGATCAAGATGCTTGACGGGTATAGCGGTACTTTGCAGACTGGCAGTGTTCTTTGCGAAACCGAATTAACCTTGAATGTGTTGCTGCTGGCAGTAGGCGGGGAAGGGGAGCTTGCAATGAATGGTGAAGTTTGCCACATTGGAGCTTCTTTTGCTTGTCATGTGGCGAAGGGAACATCCTTTACACTGACGGCCAGATCAGACGAACTTTATTATATCGTGATTATGTATAAGGCTTCTTCCATGGAAGGAGCCTCCCATGCGTTACCCTCGTATCGCAAACACCCGCTGCAAACCTCGTTTATTCAGAACCCTGTGACGCAAGCGGAATGGATTCAGAATGCGGAAAAAATCGTTGCCAAATGGCGTCGCGGTGAAGGGCTGGAGCGTTTTCATGCCAATGCATTGCTCCAGGGGGTGATCTACGAACTGATCATGGAGTATGAACGTGGTCAAGGCGGAGCGGAGTCCGACATGGTGGATGTTGTAGTGTCCTATATATCATCGCATTATCGCCACAATCTGGAACTGAAAGAGCTGGCAGCCCTCGCTGGATGCAGCGTAAGGCAGTTGCAGCGACGATTCAAACAAGAGAAGCAGCTCGGGCCGATGGAGTACGTCATCCAGTTGCGGATGGAGAATGCATCGCGAATGTTGCTCCATACGGATGCTTCCATTGGGGAAATTGCTGACAAAATGGGTTACCGAGACATGTATTATTTCAGCAGGGCGTTTAAGAAATATTATGGCGTTCCTCCGCTGCGTTATCGACTTGCTGCCGCTTCGGAAATAGATGAAAACTATGCTCAAGCCTTACTGCGGAATCGCACAGCTTCTTCGTACGAGTCGGCCCAAGGTCCGGTGATCTGCCATATGCGAGGTGAATATCAAGTTACTGAATCACCACAGCGGATCGCCGTATTGGATGTTCAATATGCCGATCATTTGCTGGCGCTTGAGTTGTCTCCAGCAGGAAGTGTAGGATCTGGTAGTGCGGTGGTCAATTTCCCTCAATATATCCGAGCAGGACTTCAGGGTACCGAATTACTCGGAACGTATGAGTACCCTGATCTGCTTGCGGTAGAACGATTGTCGCCGGATCTGATTATCTGCACCGAGGTGCATGATCAGCATTATGAACGGTTAAGCCAGATCGCTCCAGTGATTATGTTCAAGCGTAATGAGAGCTGGCAGACCATCCTGAGTCTGTTCGGTGAACTGACAGGCAAGCGAGCAGAGGCTAAACGAATACTTGCCGATTATCATCGACGTACTGCTTTGCTGTCCGAAGAACTGGCTGCAGTACTGGCAGGTAAAAGTGTAGCATTGATTCGTCCGCTGGACTCTCTCGTTCGTGTACATTCTGCCGCTCATCGTACAGGCGCTGTGCTGTACCGTGATCTGGGTCTGCCTGTTCCACTATTTGTATCCGATACCGCTGACACAGCCTATCATATCTCTGTTGATAGATTACCAGCTGTCCAAGCCAGCCACTACTTTCTGCTTAGCAATGAACTCATGCAGGAGGGAATATCCACGACAGAGCAACGTATTCGGGGGATGCTTGATAAGGATGAGCGACAGCAAATACATTCGGTAGATGCCGCGACATGGATCGGCTGTTATGGGCCGACAGGTATTAATGGGATTGTGGATCAGATTGAGCAGGCGTTGTTGGGGTGAGGGGAATTGTTGGCGTTAGCCTACTTGCAGCAGAGGTGATACGTTCTATTTTTAAAAAAGTAGATATGTTCCAATGGTATCGGAAGGCCGTCGGATTCCTCATGGGATGAAGAAGGGCCTTTTTGTTTTATTACTTTATTGAAGGTTCCAATACAAACTCGAATCCTGTGCACCCTGCATAGATTTAGCGTATTCAAAGCCCATTGAATCAATTGGATAAGGAGTTGAGTAAACTAATATATCTCTCTTATTAGCCAATTTCCTTTCGCAATTGTAACAATATGGGTTATCATATACGTAGTTTAGGCACTAGGAGGAGGTAATTCAATGAAAAAAAATATAGCAATAATCATACTAATGGTTGGATTGATAATAAGTATGTACTTCAACTATCAATTCAAAGCTTACAAAGAAAATCAAGAAGTTGATTACGCGGTTAAACTTAATCATGGAACTCAAATGGGTATAAAAGAATCCATCTACAATTTAGATAATGTGATAAAAAGCTTAGAGGACGGTTCTTCCAAGGAAACAGTCATACATGCCTTAGGAAATGTGGCGGTATCTTTGAAAGTTGGTGAAGAATCATTCGTCTTTCTGAATTCCGACTTCAAGGAAGATCAATTATCATCAACCAATTTAATCTACAATGTGTTTAGAGATATGTATACGTATATAAGTGTAGAAATCACAGACGACATTTTATCGAATAAGATATCGCTAGAAAAAGAATCGAGAAATCAACTGATTAAGGATATTGGAGTGCTTAAACAAGATTTGGACTATATCGATAGTCAATTTAACGAGGATATTCTGAAAGAACAAAGTCCTAAGTGGATTGAAAATAAGTGGAAAGAGTTAATAGAAGAGATTGTAAATCGAAATACGGATTATAAGTTATATGAAAGAATGAAAACGAAATACAATCTATAAGTGTTTTGTGGAAGGTAATGAGATCTAAATAACAACATATCTACGCTACGTTGCCTCCACTTCTTTGTCTGCCGAGGGTATTCGAAGAAGTGGAGGCAGCAGGTAACCCTGCACTACCTTATTGAATTGCGACAAGTCGCTGCATCTTTAAAGTAGTGAGGGTTTGTAGATATAAGAACACTTTATGAAATTCTCGATAAAACTTTTTTTGGGGAGGACTTATGAAATCATTACCAATTATCAATACGCCTCCATACTTTAAGATTCTAAATTGTAATATCACCGAGGTTCTAGATGGATTACTAATAGAAGATAATTCTATTTTATTTTTAGACATTTACCATGAAGAAGATCTCGATACCTACTTATCTAAAAATAAAGTATTAAAGTTAGATAATGTGATACAAATAATCGATAACTCAAATAAGATGAGTTTTATACCATATATTAAATCCAAGAAAGATTTATTAGATCAATACAGGTATCAAGACTGGGACTTTTCTTGTATTGTCTTTGATAAAAATTTAAAGTGTCTTTTCTACATAAGAGGAATAGAGGACACAGGAGAGAATGGAATTAGAATAAAAGAAATGGAGCCAAACTTATATAATAAATATTTTTTTAATTATCAAGAATAGAAAGTAACTCTTATGTAGATGAGTAAGGAGGGACATTATGAAGCTTTTTCGTGGAAAAGAAGCCTTAATTCAAGGTACTGATCTTATAAAACCTTTAATATATACGCCTCTAGGAACAATTGAACTTTCTCTTGCTGTCTCCAGCGAATGTTATCTTCCTACTCACTGTGCTCAGCTCAAACATGGCGGCACACTATACCAGTATTACTACGACGCGTTTGATTGCGAGTTATTGCTCTGTAATCTGAACCATAATCTTTCTTCACCTCAGGAAGTAGACGAATGCTGGGGGGCCGTATTTAGAATCAAACCCAATGCATATCATCAGATAAGCACGTGTAGCTTTTCTGCTTCTTGGAAAGAGAGATACAGCTGGGACGATTACGGATCTGACACGGGAGAAAATCTTGAAGCTGTCGAATATGAGAATGAACAGTACCGCTTACACATAGGAACCCAAGATGCACCCCTGATAATGGGGAAAAGAAACCAAAGCGATATGATTCCTAAATCTCTAGATTTAGACTCTGATTCTGAGAAGTATAGTTTTGTCTTACATTCTGATCAAGGCATTGAAGTACCTATGATACAGATGGATTCCCGCGAGATATGCCAAGTACATTTTTTGATAGCGTGGAAGAGCAAAATAGAAGATGATATTTCGACTTGGCTAGCTGTAGACCAGCCCACCAAAGAAATCTTAAAGGAAGAAGATATTTGGTAAACGATAAACGAAAATAGTATATAAAGAACAAGAGATACATCCTTGATCAAGTAGTGGGAGAAGTATATATAGGATATTTTTGGTACGTCTAAGGTAGAAGGAGAGAATGGATATGAACAACATAAACTCTCATAATTGCAACCTAAATATAAGGTATGACCTGCCTGATGAAATGTGGGCTAAAGTTTCTAAAGTATATGAGCGGATGCCAGGGTGGATTGGTTATAAAAGTGGAATTCCATATTGGTTTGGAACTGAAGAGGATGATGTCTTCATTGAAGCATCCGTTGAGCCTAGTGGATTATCATTTTATGCACAGATTAATAGCTATGTATGGATGTCTTGGATAGAAACATTTAAGTTGGAAGCGACAAAAGTGTTGGGTTTTGATGTTGGTGAACCTGAAGATGGGTATGTGTGATGAAAGAAGGAGGATAAAAAGAAAAAGTGATAAATTCTATTAGCATTGATGAACGGAATGGGACCACATTTAATGAAGAGATAGTTATGAACCCTACAAGGGCAGACAGTTTACGTTTATTGAGAAAACTCGATGGAGATAAATTTACATTAGTTTTTTTTGAGGTATCTGACACAGGTTCAGCATTAGTTGGAGGCGGACCGGAATATTTTGTAGTGTCTATTACAACTGATGAACATATATATACGCTTATGAACGATAAGCAGGGAAATAGTGAAATTTCTCTAGTTATCGGTGGTCAGTTAGGAAATTATTGCGATAACATTTGTATAGAATTAATACCCATGCTTGAAGTACTACAGTATTTTCATGAAACTGGTAAACTACACGAATCACATCAATGGAAGCAAGAATAATATTGACTTTTAAAGTAACTTGAAGAAAAAAATTAGCTTCATCTAACATTAAAATCAACATATTCGGTTGAAAATGCATTTCTAAGGAGCATATTCACTGGGGAGAGTAGCGGATGCAGAATAATTGCCAGAAAAGTTGGAGACAGCATACTGTATTTTTATGTAGATCATAAAGTAAATGAAAATTTTTCGAGTGAACAAATTGTAACGCTTTGTTTATATGAAATGACTTGGCTTGGTTTTACTGAAGAACAAATCAAGAGCAAGACCGATAACTTGGAGAACGACAAATCATCTTAGCAAGTACTACTCAACACATGAACATTATATGAATCCCAGAAAACTATACATCCATGAAATGAGTGATTTTATGAATATACAAGATTTAAGGGATTGGTCGGATAAGCATAATGCAAGAAATCGGGCAATAGAGGCTTTTTGGCATAACTTAGAAACCTATAGAGTTGAAGATCCTGAGGAGTTTACAGAGTTATTTTGGGATTACGACCAAAAGTATTTGAAAATTTGGATAGAGGATATATCACTCCATATCAAGAGTCTGGAATACCTGGACCCAAGTAATAAAGAGCTTGAATATATTGAAGTTTAGGTCAGAATTGAATATCGAGCAAATCATATAGGCTATTACAGATTAATTTTCGGTATAGACGGCCAGGTTGAAGATGATTATTTTATTTCGGATTGGACTGGATTAAGACTGTATGAAACAAGGAACTTGTTAGAAGATATGATGGAAGAGATCGAAAACGACCTGATCAATGGGGAAATAAAAGAAAAAGAAGCTATGAAATTAATGAAAATCATAGAAGAGAAGAAAGAAAAAATTCGAAACAGCTATGCTGAGTCGTGAGCATAGGAAACGTTATTAATATCATAACGGGAGAGCTTAGCTCAGCCTAAGGCGCAGAAAAATATTAGATCTTTTTAACTTTAGCACCTTGAGCTCGGCAATAGAAAGATATTTTTCAATTATTTAGATTAATTTGGATATTTCCTTGAGGAAGGTACACTGATTCCCTGTGGGATGAAGAAGGGCCTCCCTTGTTTGTTTTGTCATCACAAAAGAAAGGTTCCTCTGATTCACTTCATATTCGCATCCCATACAACCCACCATATAATGAGCGTATTAAAAAAACATTGGACCATATGGACATGTGAGATTAAGTATTCTGATAATTATCCCATTTTAACCAAATTTTCCTTTTTGAATATCACCACATAGGTTATCATATACGTAGTTCAGATATTACGATGAATGTGTAGTTTTTTCGAAGTGAATGAATTAGATGTTGTAAGAAAAACTAGGAAAATATATAACCATGAAAATCAAAGGATGAAAGAAATGAATAAGAAGACATATCTTGTAAATATAGCTTATCTAATTGACTTGACTGACGAAGAATATAAAGAATTTGATGGGGAATTGACTCCTATACTAGAGAATGAAATTACAATAAGGAGAGATTTGAAATTACATTGGGAGAGCAGTTCCTCTGTATTGCTCGATCCAGAAGCAATGAATTGCGGAAGATGCGCAAAATGTAATTCATGGGTAACTGATAGAGACAAACCAAATCATATTGATGAACTAAATAACGGAGCAGTTGTTGAAGGACAATTACTTTGTGATGAGTGTTTGCCAGAGGAGCATAGGTGGGCTTTTTAGATAATGGATAATGTGAGTAATTTGCAGAAATCTACCCATCACATAACAAAAGTTTCGCGCTATGGGCATGCGCCCTTAACCGTAAGAAGAGATACATTAGAAGCATGATCACCAACACAGGTTTCATTCCTAAGATAAGAACTATTTAAGGATGAAGCCAGTCATGAATTTATGAACGTAAGGTGAACTCTATACATCCATTTTTAAAGAGGTGAAACTCCTGAAAGACAAAACCGAAGTGATGGCTTATTTTAGCTTGTTTGGAGATGAATTCGATCCGAATTATGTAAGTTCAATACTTAAAATTGAACCTACGAATACGGCTCACAAAGGCGATATAATTAACAAAAAGCATCGAATCAAAGAAACATCATGGACATTAGGTACGGATTATGAAGAATCATTAGATGTGAATCGCCAATTAATAAAAGTAGTCGAAATGTTGAGAAACAAAGTAAAAGAGATCAATTCGATTCGGATTGAACATCAATTAAGAATAAAATTTTTCATTGTAATAAGAATAGAAGAGGGGAAAACGCCTGCTCTTTATTTCGATTCTGATTTTATTGAATTTGTTAATATGATTCATGCTGAAATTGATGTTGATTTGTATGCAAATCCATATAATGAAGAATTAGAATAAGAAATAAAGTTTGTAAGACATGCTTCCAAGGAATGGACATCAGATAACATTATGTAGGGAATAAACGAACCTTAAGGATCATCAATATCGGATAAATTGTTTATGTTGTGGGACAGGCTTCCTTTTTGCTGTAAATAGTGGTGTTTCCCTTAAAGAAGGATATTACATAATGAGAAAACGGCATTCTATTGATAAAGCGGAGTGGTCTGAAACTAGAGAGAACCACTATCACAAAGACTGCAAGGATATGGCATTTGAATTTGGCGATAGACTCATCGAAGTAGATGGCACGGTTTATTTGAAACGAAAAGAAGTCGAGATTAAGGTGATAAAACCTCTTAAACGAAAAACATTTTGGTATGAAACATGGCTGAAGATCAAAGAAATCTACAATGCATAGTCTAACATGAAATTCAACATGATCACTTAAGAGCCAGTGAAGGTTGATTAATTATTTTGTGAGTCATATCAGGAGGTAATATATTTGAATGACGATAATTTGTCTCGAAGGTGCCAGTTCTGTAGGTAAAAGTACGACTTGTCAGCAATTCGCTACACAATATGATGCATTTGTTATTCGAGAAACAGGGATTCTTTTTGAAACTTCTCCTCATCTTGAAGGTAAGGAACTTATGATGTGGTTGCTGGAGAGACAAATCGACAGATGGCATATAGCATATGAGAAGAATCAACAACATGAGTATGTGATATTGGATGGCGATGTATTTAAGATCTGGTACAGTTGGATATATGGTTATGAGCACCTATCTTTAGATGAAACAGCGAACTTTTTTAGAAAGAAGTTATTCGAGAATGAAATATCATTACCGGATGCTTATGTACTATTCTGGGCGGAAGAAGATGAACTGCGCAAGCGAAAGGAGATGGATCAGACAAGATCCAGAAGAAATTTTGATAACACCTACGCATGATTGAACCTCAAATGAGATACTTCCATTATCTTAATGAACTGGTACCAGGATATGTGGGAATTCATAAAGCTGAGTCTATAGCAGATAATGTACATCATATTGTAAAGCATAGCGAGACATTACCGGACATAAAAAAACGAGAGATCGAGATCTTTGATAGAGTAATTGATTTCTACAAAAGTACTACTCTTTAAACTCCGTATGGTATTTGATATAAGATCCCAAAGCTACTCTAACTGTGTCTTGGTTAAATGACCAAATGCTGCGATCAAAAGAAAAATGAATATGTGAGGTGAGTTATGGGCGTAAGAAAAAAATATAAATAAACGTAAAATCGTTCGATCCAATCGATTATTTTATTGGTATGTTGAACCGGATATTGACGATGAAGGGATAATCAAATTACATATCGTTTCTGAAGATAAGAAGTTAATCATCACTTATGAAGTGGGCCAATACAGTATTAAGAACAAGCCCCCATATATAGTCATCATCGGAGAAGAATTTGAAGGCTGGACAACAGAATATATAGGATACAGAAGAGTACTAACACCGCAATGGAGCGATGAGTTCATCACGCCAAAATTGATAGGTGAAATCATTGATTGGTGCCTCTTGAAAGACAAAGAGATAAACATCGTGAATTGGAAAGGTGAAATTCTCATACCTCTCTCCTGAATGGAGTGTAATTGCATTTGAGAATAATTTAGATTCATGTGGACTCATTTGAAAACGCATACGTGAGAACAAGAATATGTAATTAACATTTTAATATAAAAGGAGAGAAGCTAATGCAGATTAATCGTGGACATCGCACGTTTAACAAAGTAATCGCTTGTGTTCTTTCATACATATTTATCATTATGGCAATAGCAGTACCTGCCCACGCTGATGAGAAACAGGTTGAGACTACACCATCCAGGATTCCTTTATCCAATTTAGAGGAAACGATTGATGCTTATGTAGCCTCGTATGAGAAGTATACCGCTGCCGTTTCGGTTGTGGCTATCAAAGACGGTGAAACCATTGTGAATAAGGCATATGGTTACGCAGATATAGAGAATCAGCGAAAGGCGGATACCTCTACTGTGTTTGAATGGGCTTCAATCTCGAAACTGTTGGTCTATACGAGTGTGATGCAGCTTGTCGAACAAGGAAAGCTTGATTTGGAGACGGATATCCAAGAATATCCGCCAGAGGGATTTTTCAAAAAGCTGAAATACGATGATCCGATTACGCTAATGAACCTGATGCATCACAATGCGGGTTGGGAAGATCAAACAGCGGCCGAGGTGTTTTATTACTCCGTGGATGAAACGTTAGAATTAGGAGAAACGCTGCGTAGAAATGAGCCGAAACAGATCTATAAACCGAATAATATAGTAGGTTATTCGAACTACGGCGTTGGTCTAGCTGGTTACATCGTGGAAGAGATAAGTGGCCAACCTTTTTATGAATATGTCAATCAACATATTTTCGAACCGCTTCATATGAACGACACTTCAATTCATCCAACGGGACAAGATCATCCAGACCTAGTACAAAGAAGAAATGAGATTGAAGGGTATACAAAAGATTTGAAACTGATCCCTCAGAACAGAGGATACGTAACCTTTTATCCTGCCGGGGCAGCGATTGGGACAGCAGAAGATTTAGGCAAATTCCTTGCAGCGTTGATGCCTGTAGATGATAACAATGTATTATTTAAGAACAGGGATACGTTGAACGAAATGTTGTCTACAAGTCTATATTATGACGGGACCTCTACTCCGCGATTTGCGCATGGGTTCGTTGAGATGGAATACTGGGTGCCTACACTGATGCATGAGGGGAATCTGAAAGGGTTTTCCAGCAAACTTGTATTTGATCCCGCATCTAAATTTGGGATGGTGGTCATGACAAATCAGTCTTTCGAAGAAATTTATTATTATGGGCTTATCAAAGAGATTTTTGGCGATAACGTAAATTCTAATATTATTACTTCAGAGGGGGGAGGATATTTTCAATCTGCACGACGGCCTGCCGCTAGATTTACCGATTTATTCAGGCAACTTGATATAACCAAATTTTCAAAAGCTGAGTTAAGTAGTCTGTATAATGTGGTCGAGCATAATGGCGTGGTTGAGAAAATTTCCTTCACTCCTTACATGGATTACTTGCCTGTATCGAAATGGAAGGTGAACTTGATTGTAATATCTTTTATTCCTGTCATACTAGCCATCCTTTTCAGTGTGACAGCTTTGCTCGTCTATTTTATCCGGATGCTACTACTTTACAAACGAAATAAACGAGGAAATCCTCGGATAGATTTTAATAAATATCATCTTGCAATTAATGTTGCAGGTGCGGTACTTCCTTTTAACCTTTTAATCATACACATGAGACTTCCAAATTATCCCGCTCATTCTTCGATACGGATCAATTTAATGTTTAACCTTCTTTATGTGGTTCTAGCAGTAGCGTATCTTGGCTTGCTTATTTACAACCTGTGGAAGAGCAGTTACAGCAATAAGCAAAAGGTGATGTACATCATGTCTGGCATCTCGGCTTTCATCTTGGCTGCTTTTATTGTGGGGTGGCATTTGTATGTCTAGAACGGTAAACGCTGAATATAGATATTCCATGTATTACAAAGGCTCGTGGATGACTTCTATATATCAATAGTACTAAGTGGGGTCAATTAAATGGAGTAAAGGCAGCAGTTCCTTATCGGGGACTGCTGTCTTTGTGTTAGTTCGCCCTTTGGCGACTTGTGTCACTGTATATTGAAGGGGTATCAAGATCATCCTATTTTTTGTCTCTCAAAATAAATAATTTAATAGAACTGTAAATGACCACCAGAATATTCAATAATAATAGACCTATATATCCATCCGTTAACTTTGTTCTTTCAATCCACTTATTCACTAACTCTCCGATGAGAGCTTGATTTTCTAAATATTTATTTATATCATTCTGATGGATTTCATCCATATACATTAGTGGAAACTCCATGCTGTTGGGAGAAGCAGCTAGCGGCGGATAGAACTCTGCCCATTTCTGAGCTGCCCATCGATCATACTTATAATGAAGGTCTGCGCTGGATTCAAGATTGTCCCACCTGATAAAACCCAATATGAGTAGAATACAAAGTGTAATGACGCTAAATATTAACTTCTTGTTATTCAAATAAACCCCATCCTTATGTTTGTATTACTAACAGTACCGTTGCATTAGAACAACTTTATCATTCGTTTTATTCTAACAGCATTTTCCGTTATCTGTAAGTAGATTGTTTCATTCCGTATGAATGGTGCACGATCAATTCAGCGATATACGCATGTTAGTACGAAAAATATTCAGCGTATTCAAAAGCTCATTGGATCGTATGGATATGGGAAATTGAAAGGACTAACAAATCTCCCTTTTTCGCCAATTTTTTCTTCGCAAATAACACGGCATAGGTTATCATATACGTAGTTCATATCTCTGGCAGGATGTGAGGTGTTTACGAAGTACATAGATTAGATGTTATAGGAAATATCCGCACCTAAAAAATCATATTTATAATAAAAGCGAGATTATGGAGGAGAAAGTATGAAACATGCATTTAGTTTTCCTGGATACATAAGAGAAGCACTTAAAAATTATGTTAACGATGCGATTTCAAAGACATTACCTGAGCAAAATAACCAAGAATCACATTACACCTCGACATTACTAGGCAATCTACGAGGTACTGTAATAAATGATGATAACTATAAAATAGAGTTTTTTGGGGCCAATATAGATGACAGAGGGAAAAATTCTGCTGAGTCTAAGTATGGGGCTGACTTATCAATCGTTGCTGAAATAGTAGATAAAGAGAATCCAGCAAAAAGTATAAAGAAAGCAATTCTTATTCAAGCAAAATTGATGAAAGAATCAGACAGTAAGTTAGAATCAAAAGGATTGAAAGAACAAATTGAAAAAATGAAAAAAATAACGCCGAATCCTAAAGTAATGAAAATAGCACCTGATAAATACGATAGAAGTAAGAGAACAGTAAGTGTATGTAGTGGGAATAAGATATTAAACGATGAAAAGTACAAAGAGTATGATTTAGCAGATTATTTTGTAAAACGTGTGATTACAACATTTGATGGAGATACAAGACCAAATTTTGTTAAAAGAGCATTAAGAAGTGATCTGGAAATATTACAACTTTCAGTTGTTAAGAAGTAAGTATTTCTATGTTTTAATTTAGTTGATTAAATAGATTAGCATTATCGAAGAAGTCGGATACATCCTATAACATAATATTCACGCTGCCGACATACGCCCTTGGTCCGACATACGTCGGACACCAAGCATACGCTGGGTCGTGAATACAGGAACGTTAGATGAAATCATTTGCAAAAACATTAACGAAAGTGAGAGCAAAGATGACGAAAAAGAATGTTGATTATACTAATGCAATGAGCTTAATAGAATTATCAGATGAGGTTTACGAATTATTTAATAGTCGAATGTCCTTGATGAACCTGAAAACGAATAAATATAGTAGTATCATTATTTCTTTGATGTACATTATGGAAAATACCAGCCAAGCTATTAGATATTTAATTAAGAATAGTTTTGTAATTCCTGCTGTTACATTGGCGAGAGTAAGATTGGAACAAGCTATTGTCTTTTCGTATCTTATTCATGCAGAAGAATCAAATGGATTTCAGCCATTCATTGCTCACATTCCAATTAGTGAATATTTAAAATCTTCTTTAGCAATAACTGAGCAGAAGTTAGCAAAAAATCTTACAGAACTAGATTTAGAAACTTTAAAGCTAGCAGCTAAATCAATGCAAGCAAGATTTTCCTCTGAGTCTGAAGGGGAGAGATTTGACAAGAAATGGACAAAACTTGATTTATTATCAATGGCAAAGGCAAGAGACCACATGACAATGGATTTAGATGAAGTGCTAAGTTATAGACTAGAAATAGATTATAAATCGCTTTATAAAGAAGCTAGTTCACTTATACATTTCGACGGTAATTCCATCTTGACTTATACAAATTATTACGTTTCTCGTAACGAAGAACATTTAATAATTGGATCGAAATCAACATGGGCACCGATGGCTGCTGCATTTAACGTCCATTACGATATTATTAATATCTCTGAAACAGCGAAGATTCTAGACATTAATCTTAATGAAGAATTACATGAGGTCTACATTAAGTATAAGTTACAAATAGAAAAGATTTATTTGGGTGAATCAGAGAAGGCAGATGACGTCACCTAACACAAAATCCACGCATCTGGCATTCGCCCGTGGCTCGGCACGAAGTTAGAAGTAGGGTCAGAGGGGCATTTCAGTAGCAGAGAAGCGGAATCAGCCAATGCTTGACTAAAGACAATAGTTCCGGATGAAATATGGAAAGAAAATATCGTCCCTTACAAGAATATTCGGATCCAGCAATAAGAGCTAATGGCGTTCTTGGACTAGCCTATATAGCTAGAACCAAAGAAAATCTGGAAAAACACAAGGTGAAACCAATAATATTAAAAGAGCTTAACAAAATCATCAAAATGAAGGGCGAGTAAAAGACGCAATTGATGATGTAAATCTATATATGAAATGGGAAATTGGAATATCAAAGAAATAATACTGAAGTAAAGACTCATTTTGATAGTATATCGAAGAAGGGCTGACATCATCTAACATCATATCCACGCATCGGAGCCTGACGGCTCCTCGGTCCGCCCGAAGGAGATTGTCAGGAGAGTGGAATCAGGCGGACACATCCCCACCGACTTAAGGCTGCTGGCGCAGCCTTAAGTCGGTGGGACGTCGTGGATACAGGAACGTTATCCGAAATACTCGATAAATCTAAAATAGACAAGATAAAGCATAAAGGAGGTTTTTTAATGAAAGAAGTAATTATAAGGCATGGTGGGGATTACTTGCCAATTGACGATATTGACTTTTCAATAATAGCAAATGATCTTAGGTCTCTCCCATTCTATAGAGATGATTTATTTCTTGGAATGCAGGCAATGAATATTGGTATTATTGACCCTAACATTACTCAATTCGAGTCTGACTTATTAAAAACGTATTTTGAGAAAGAGAGAACACCATCTTATGAAGCAATGACTGTAGGAGCATTCTCTCAAATGTGGATTTTCGCATTATATGAAGTTCTACGTATGTGGCGGGAACGAAAGTATGATTTTTCTAAACTTTTCAAAAACGGTGGGTTAGATTTAAAACTAAAATCACTTGCTGATAATGAAGATGATATGAATATAACATCACATGCTCGAAGGAGACAATTGGAGAAATATCGAGATGAACAGTCTTTTAGGGATGAAGTTGAATATTGCTGGGTTCAATTAGAACCAGTATATCGGTTGGTTGAATTATATAGAATGAATATGGCAAAACACGCGGCACCGGGCAAGAGCAATGCTATTCCAATGGCCCCCGGCTATGGGCGAATTAATATGCTTTGTGGCGCATTAGATTATGAGTTGCTTTTAGATAGAGATAGTTATGAATTGCTCAATAGAAGAGATGTTGCAGATAATTTGAGAGAAGCTCTGTTAGTTATTAGAGCTAATAAGAAATAAAGTTCTGTAGATTAATCGAGAAGTCGAATACTTCGGATAACAAAATATTCACGCTGCGGGCCGTTTGGCCCTAGATCATCCAGAAGTTAATACAAAGAAGTGAGTCAGGCTGACAACCCTGCAAGGCTAAGTCTTCGACCCGGCACTTACGTGGTGCCTTAAGCCTTTCGGGTTCGTGAATACAGGAACGTTATATGTAACTTCCTTGAAAACATTAGAAAACTATTCTGAGCAAACTATATTTTGTGAAAGAAGGCATATAAGGTGAACGAAATACAAGTTATGAGGGAAGAAAGGCAGACAAAAGAATTATTATTAAATCAAGAAATATTCCAAAAAGATTTTAAAGTTAATTTTCATAAAAACGTTATGAATGCTGTTATTCTAACTTTTTTTGTGGGAGGTTTTTTTGCCTGGTGTAGTGCAGGCACTGAAAGCAACATTTATTTGTATTTAAAGAAATGGGATTTAAACGTGAACGAATCAAATAGTTTGTTTTTGATTTTACCCATTCCTATTTTAACTTTTTTGTTACTTGCTCTTCCTGTAGCCATAAAGAATAGTATGAAAAAATTCAATGTGGAAAAATTATTATTTCCCACAGAACAAAATAAGATATTCATGAAATTTATAAGCTCAAAACTATCAGATTCAGACAATAAGCAATTGAAAAATATGAAAGACGTCTTCGAATATATGAGTAACAAAGACGTAGAGGATATTACATTTAAAGAAGACGAATTTGAAGACTACATACGTTCATATATCAGTGAATTGGAAATAAATATGTCTATGTTGTTTGAACAAAGATATTCAAAATTAGTCCTATTAAATCAATGTATTGATGAAACCTTAATAAGGACTAAAAGAAGACCAGAGACGGAGTATACCTTTATTGTTAAAGATAATCATTTGATGCTTTGGAGATACGAATTTTAATTCAAAGCCCCTTTTATAATTAGCATTTATATTTAGGGGGAATAGATGTTTTCTGATAATTCAATGAAGCAGGAAGCAACATATAACATAATATTCACGCTGCGGACATTCGTCCTTGGTCCGGCATTTGCCGGACATCCGACATGCGTCGGGTCGTGAATACAGGAACGTTATCAGAAAGTGCTGAAATCTTTTTTAAGGAGACATAGAAACATGAACATCAAAGAATTTAAGGCTAACGCACTTGCCTTAAAGCAGCAACTTAAAGAGATAACTGAAAATGACTTTTTAACTGATTTTAGATTTCTTGAGGAAATACCAACTTTTCCTGGACAGTATTGGGAGTTTAAATTAAGTTTGCTTGATTCAGATTGCGAAAAAGAGATATCAAAGAGTATTGGATTTCTTGTAAGTAGTGGAAATTTAAAAAATCCTAATCTATCGATCAATGATTTTTTTAGCAACAATGATTTTGTAGAAGAGGAAATTTACACACTAGATGAGAATCACGTATTTGATTGCTTAATTCCCTTGCTACGGAAATACGATGAATATGAAAACTTAGGATATAGTGTAACGATTCATCTGTATTCTTTTATCATTGGTGGAGACGAGTGGCTTAGACAATTATGTGAAGAGTTTGTTTTAATAATTCATTTGGATGAAGAGAATTATGATACATTATCCATTGGCACCATGCAAAGTCAAAGATATAAGATCAAAACTGTAGATGCGAATCGAACTAATTTTTTTATTGTGCCATTTGATAAGTGTCGTTATTTTAATAATTATTCTAAAGTCGAGGAGTACTATGATATGAAATATTACGAGTATGAAGTGGCATTTTCCTTTGCAGGTGAAGATCGAGAATTAGTTGACGAAATTGCCGATCAATTGAGAAAAGCAAATATTAGGGTTTTTTATGATATGTATGAAACTGTTTCATTATGGGGAAAGGACTTATATACTCATTTAGATGAAATATATAGAAAAAAATCGAAATATTGCGTGATGTTTTTGTCAAACAACTATAAAGAAAAAGTATGGACAAACCATGAAAGAGAAAGTGCTCAGGCGAGAGCATTTACTGAAAGAGAAGAATATATTTTACCAATTCGACTAGATGATACCGAAATACCTGGAATCAGACCAACTACCGGATATATTGACGGTACTCTATTCACAGCATCTGAAATAGCAGGATTTATTAGAAGCAAAGTTAAAGGTATGTGAAAGAGATTCAAAGAAGTCATCAACTTCTGATAACATAATATTCACCCTTCGGGGCATTCGCCCCTCGGTCCGCCCGGATCGAGCTAAACGCGATCCGGGCGGACACATCCGTACCAACTAACCGCATCGCGGCCAGCTGCTGAGGCAGCCTTAAGGGACGTCGTGGATACAGTAACGTTATATGAAATACCTGAAAATATTTATTCAAGAGGGTGAAATCATGCGTCAAGTAGATCTAACCAAAACCCTTGAAGAGCTTGAAGGTGAGTATTGGGGCGAACCGAATTTTGCTTCTTCACTAGTGATTCAAGTACATAAATTAAGAAAAAAACCTCTTTGCGAATTAAACAATGAAGATTTATGTATGTTAAAGAGCATTGGGATAGACTGGTTCCTCCGGTAGAACAATTGGAAATTTCTATCTGATCGATGTTTGTTTGGGTGGTGTAGGTTGCACCACCCTTTAGAGCCATCGATGGGAGGGGGTGAAGTAATGAGCGCTACAGTAATTAATAAGGACAGTAAGCTGAAGAGTTTACCGAAGTTTAGTGCTGGTGAGTCTGATTTTCAATCAATTATGTTGGGAGACTTTACCTACGTTGATAAGACTCATTTCATAAAAAAGTGGTGGGATAGCGGAGTTAAGATTAATTTGATAGTTAGGCCGCGTAGGTTTTCGAAGACCACTATTATGAGTATGGTTAAGTCTTACTTTCAAAGCAAGGATTTGAAGTTTCTTTTTGGTGATACATATATTTACAAGAACGCTTCACCGGGACTAGTGGGTGCGCATGGGCACGTTATTCCAATATTGTTGACATTTAAAGATGTAAATGGTAAGAAGCCGAATAAGTTGTATAAGAGTTTGTATAACCAGCTTAAGATTATACGGATGGATCCTAACTATAGGGAAATGTTTACTAAGTATGTTAAGGAGTATGATGTGGTAATTAAAGAGCAGGGCGAGACTTTAGACGACTGCGAACATTTGTTGGATATTATCACATTTTTCTTCCGTTATATTTATACGGTTACCGGTAAGAAACTTATTATTCTGGTTGATGAGTATGATAAGTTTCTCGCAGATGCCGCATCAGTAACTGAGAAAGAGGATGGGGACCCGAAGTATTTCGGTGATGTGTTGGATATGTATAGAAGCTTTCTCGTGAATATGTTGAAGGATACAGATTTTGTTGAGCGTGCTATATTGACGGGCGTACTACCTCTCGCTGCAAATAGCGTATTAAGTGCTTTCAATAACGCTGTTAAAGATACCTTCTTGCAAAGCACTTATGATGATATCTTCGGATTCACCTATGAAGAAATTGCAGCTATCTTCTCTTTCGATAAGAATGAGAATTGGAAAGAAGCTATCGCACGTTATGACAGCTACAGTTCAGGCAATCATAACGTGTATAACACTTGGAGTATTATAAACATGATTAAAACGGATTCGGGAGACTTTTTACAAACTGAGCAAAGTACTTGGGTTAATTCTGGTAATACTGATTGGATCAAGTATAGTAACAATCTCACGTCTGAGGAGTTATCTACAGTGCACGAGTTGATAACTGGTGGTGAGCATGTGGTTAGACTGAATCATGATTTCAGTTATCAGGATCGTAAAGACTCGTTAGATAACTTTTTGACCTATGCGTTTTATGCTGGTTATTTAACCTTTACTGTTCAGGGTAAAGGAATGATTGGTCTGGCTATTCCTAATGATGAGGTAAGGGAAGCTTGGATTAGTAATCTGGATAAATTAATTGTCGTCCCAAATAATGCTGTTAGGTGGGACCGTGTTCTTAGAAGTCTAGAGGAGGACTCTCGAAGCGAAGAAATGTTGGAGAACATACTCACCGAGCTTTTAGAAAAGTGTGTTAGCACTTGGGATGTGGAAGAGCGGGATAGGGAGAACAGTTATCACATGTATATCCTCGGGTTGTTGGGATCATTGGTAGGAAGTCATGATGTTAAATCTAACCGTGAAGGAGGTAAGGGTAGATTTGATATTGCTGTAATGCCACTTAACAATAACGGCAGGCAAAGAAATTATGTGTTTGAGATAAAACGTTCAAACAGTGAAAAAGCTTTGCAGAGAGATGTCGATGGGGCAGTACAGCAAGTTATTGATAATAGATATCGACAGTTCTTTGAGAATAGGAATCCGATGGTTATTATTGGATTAGCTGCCTATAAAAAGACGATTAAGGTTAAGATCAAAGTAGTACCTTATAAGGATCCTAGGAAGCAGAGTGTTAGATTAACGTTAGTACCATTAGATTAAAGGAGAGTTTAACATGACTAATGATATGAAAGCATTTTAGGCAGGAACAGGAAAAGCTACTTTGAACAACATTGTGCGTAATAAAGGAGTTAGCCTTGAAAGTACTAAGTATAAATTCTTATGCTATGTGGGTGAGGTATTTGAGTTTATAGAAAAATTAAAATTCATAGATAATGACCACCTAGTTATTTATTTAGATAGTAGATTTAAAGATCTTAATCCGAGTACAGCTGATGATTTTTATTACAGTATCATAGAAGAGTATACTATTGATCGGGCAACAAATGAGTCTAACTTTTCTTTTACCTCTAGTCCTGGAAGAGATTAATACAGAACTCATTAAGATCAGGAGATTTGTATACAGGCGATTTATTTTGTTCGGTATTCAAGGTGGGGAAAGAATATTGGAAAGAACATAAAGAATTAAAAAACGAAGTGGATGAAGTGATTAGAACATATGAAGAAGCAAGAGAGACAATAGAAGAGCACATAAATAAATACAGAAAAGATCAATTGTAAGTAGATTCAAGAAGCTCGGTACTCCACATAACATCATATTCAAGTTTCGGCTCCAATGGAGCCTTGGTCTGCGGGAAGGATTTCGAAGAGGGATTTCAGCAGACAACCCCTTCGGGGTTCATGAATACAGGAACGTTATAGGAAATTCCGAAAATCTAGTAGCTACACATGAATAAAAAAACTAAGGAGCTGAAACAAATAATGACACAAGCATATAATAAAAAATTCATGGACGTATTAACTGATGAAAAAATATTCCCAAATGGCGAATATAGACTTAAAGAAATAAAACTCAAAGTCAAAGAAAATGTTTCTTTAAACGAAGAAGATGAGGAAAATGTAAGGACACCTGAAAGATCAAAAGTGATGAAATGGATTAACACTATCATGGCTATATTGATTAATGGAAAGATCGGTAATAGACGAATCGAAAGAATTGGAAAAGAATTGTATGAAATCAAAGACAGTAAAGAGAAATTTTAAAGAATAATTTAACCATAAAGCTTAGAAACCAAGATATTGACTGAAGTTAAAGTGACGCTACGAAGAACGGAACTTCATATAACATAATATTCAAGAAGCGTCTCCTTCGGAGCCTTGGTCTGCGGGAAGGATTTCGGAGAGGGATTACAGCAGACAACCCCTCCGGGGTTCATGAATACAGAAACGTTAGACGAAATTATCTTTCTGACAAAAAGGAGCGAAGTAATATGAGCTATATTCGCATAGAAGATATAATGATTAAAAATTATAGATCTTTTGGAGAAAGAACTGTAGTTCGCTTTCCACGAGAGGATTATAAAAAACCAGTAGCTGTAGTGGGTTATAACAATGCGGGAAAAACAAATTTTTTAAATTCGATTTTGTATGGGATAACAGAAAAGTATGTTAATAAAGAAACCTTTACAATTAATGATTTTCACAATCGTAACTATGATAATGTTCCTTACATAGCAACAAAAATGAATAGTAGTAGCGAATATAAAACAGATCGCAAGATAGCAAGCCTTACCGGCTATCATTATTTAGATATTGAACTTGATGGGTATGAAATAGAGAGTGCGAGAATTAACTCTTATGATGATGCAAAGCGGGAGAAAAAATCGTATACCTCATTTGGAGGGGTTAAATATTTTAAAATATTCTACATAAATTTTCATGAAATAAAAAAAGAAATATCAACAAAGAAAACAAGTTGGGGAAACTTATCTTCATTTTTAGCTAAGCACATTAAAAGCATAGTTCATAAAGATGGTATTATGTCAGATAAAAAAGATCAATTTAAAGAAGAGGTAAAGATCTCTACAGATAAAGTAATCGCTGACTCTAGTTTGAATGAGTTTTTGAATAGGATACAAATAAATTATTCAAATAATTTAAGACAAACTCAGTGTCATATTGAATTTGGATTGCCTGAATATGAGGATATATTTTTAGAAATGATGTTTAAAGTCGGTCTTAATGGTGATATGAAAAATCTTGTGCCGATTAGCCACTTTGGAGATGGCTATATCTCTATGTTTGTCATGGCTATTATTCAAGCGATTGCAGAAAGTAATGAGACTGATAAGTGCCTCTTCTTATTTGAAGAACCGGAAAGCTTTTTACATGAGAATCATCAAGAATATTTTTATAAAACTGTTCTCTGTGGTTTAGCTGAGAAAGGCCATCAAGTAATTTATACTACTCATTCTGATAAAATGCTGGATATCTTTGATACTAGAGGATTAATTAGATTTGAATTTGATGAAGATAGTAAGCAAACAGTACTTAAATATAACAAACATAATAGCGAGTTTTTAAAAGTCGAAGGGGACGAAGAAATTTTTGATGAGCTGCATTCTGAAGAAGAATTTCTTTCTGAAATTGATGATTACAATAATTATATCAAACTGATTGAGCCGAACTTAAATAAGATATTATTTAGCAAAAAAGTTTTACTTGTAGAAGGCCCAAATGATCTAATGACTTATAAAGAGATTATTAGAAGAAAAATATTTGAACTCACTGGAGATTATAAATACTCAGAAACTTATTTGAATTTCAATAATATTGCTATAATTCCTCATCACGGAAAGATAACTGCATTAATTTTAATTAAATTGTGCAAACACTTAGGAATAGATTATTTTGTTATCAATGACTTTGATTTTGAAGAAAATTTTATAGAAAAACTCTCTTTTGAAACAATTGAAGAACTGAAAAAGAATGATATTTACAATGCTGAATTAGAAAATATCTGCGTTTTAAACTCAAAAGGTGAACCATTAAGTCAAAAAACTAAAAGGGGGATGGTAACTACAAATTGGAATCTTATTAAAGAAGCCTCTTTTGAGAAAATACATTTTAACATTCCTAAACTTGAGTCTGTTCTAGGCTACGATTCAAATGATAAAAATAGCGCAAAGATATGGAGAGTAATTAAAGAAACCACTGAGTTTAGAGAGTCTATTTTTCCTAAGTCCCTCGAAAAATTCCTTGAAATAAATAATATTCAAGCACAAAGATAACTTCGTCTAATATAATATTCACGCTGCGAGCATACGCCCTGGGTCCAGCATTCGCCGGACACTCGACATGCGTCAAGTCGTGAATACAGGAACGTTATCCGAAACACCAGAAGATTTTTGAAATCTGAAGAAGATTAAATTAAAAAAGTAAGAAGCCTATCAAGATAAAAATTGCTTCAAATTATAATGTTTAAAGAAAGAGAGTCATTTGAGCGCCAGCATCCTAAAAGACGAGGAGAATATTTTCATATGTATGAATACAAAATTTCGATTGTTGGACGAGCACGGACTGGGAAGTCGATTTTACTTACAAGGTTTGCGAAAAAACCAGAAGAATTAATTGGCTTAAGCAGCGTTGGAGCCGATGGAACAAAAGTTCCAGTGAAGTTGATTTTGACTGAAAAAGAAACAGAATTAAGGATTAAAATTACATTTAAAGATGAACAAAAAACTCCTACAATGTATGAAATGAATATTTTACCTCAACTTCATGATCTATTAAAAAAGAAAAATGATATAAAAGATCAAATTAAGTACATTGAAATAGAAATAGAGGCTGCTGATTGGGTGAAAGATATTCTGATTAAGAATAATCTTTTTAAGCTTTTAGTTACTGATACTGAAGGGATCTCAGGAGATGTTGAAATACTAAACGAAGAAAGTTGGAAAGCGAACTTATTTATGCTTGTGATGAATTCATCTAACAAAGTTGAATTCGCAAAATCAATTTTTGAAATGAGAAAATTACTTATTGGAGAAAATATCATCTATTGTGTCTCTAAACCTGATGACACATTCTCATTGATTGAATCTGATATGAAAAATGACATTAATGATCTGCAAAATGACGCTCAAAAAATCTTATCTGATTTTCAAGATGAGTTAAGAAGTCTTTCGAAAGAAAGATCATTATTAACACTAAAACAAGTTCAAAGAAAAGATGAGTTCAAAAAGTTAGCCATTCCAAATATAAAACCAATTAAAAAGCAATATGAAAAAGGACGCGAATATATTGATAATCAATTAAAAGAATTTCTTGCATTTTATATTTTAAATGAAGAAAATCCTATCAAGTTAGAAAAAGGGAACTTAGAGGAGAAACAAGCAATTTTATATCTTGAAAAAATAAAATTGATTTCTCGGAACAAAATACAAAATGTGAATTTTAGAGATATAAATAAAAATTATAGAAAAGATACATTCCTGGATCATCTTTATATGCAAAAGCGTCTCAAATCTCATGATAATGGTTATCTGACGTCTAAACACTGGGAATTTTATTTTTCTTTAAAGCAATTCCTTTACGATGAGCTTGAGAAAGTAGTATACAATGAGGATTTTCCCCTTACAGAAGATGAGCAAGCTTACTTGCTACAAACGTATTTCTCGGCTGTAGTCTTAAATACAAAATGGATTGATCGTTTAGTTACTACTATTGATAGTAGAGAAGAGACGACACAAGCTGCAATCATTTCTATTTTGAATTCTAAAAAAATAGTAAATGCATTAGAAAAAGGTGTCTCACCAGATGAAGTTTTAGAGAAAGAATTAGGATGGTCTAAGAATCGTTTAGCTGTTGAGAATGTAGTAAACACTCCAATGCATTATGCTCGAGAAATTGAATCTTCAGATAAAATAGAAGAGTTTTTCGAGAAGGTCTTAAAGAAAATAATGCTTTATTTTATTGATACATCCTCGAATAATATATTGTAAATGTAAAGATAAATTCGTGATGTAAAAGAATAAAGTGAAATAGGTGCATCGGATAACATAATATTCACGCTGCGGGCATACGCCCTGGGTCCGGCGTCGCTGTACACTCGACATACGTCGAGTCGTGAATACGGGAACGTTATACAAAACCCCTAAACCAAACCAAACCAAACCAAACCAAACAAAAAAAACATATTTGAAAGTTGAGGATGAGATTAATGGAGAATCGAGTAGGAGCTTTTTAAAGCCTTGGTTGGAGGGGGGAGAAGTTTCTTAACAGACCAGTGAATTTGCCGTGACTGTGAGGTTAGAATAGGAAGCTGAGAGTTGGTCTTATTATTGACACCGAAAGTTTATATCGGTGTTTTTTTATTTTTAATTCGATTGCCGCATTAAAGCAATCATGATTTATCTTAAAATTTGGATTAGATAAAAATATTAGTATTAAACATCGGGTATAGATATTCGCATTAAAATTGACTGCTCATGTCTAGCATTAACAAGACATGACGCAGTTTAGACCCATCAGAGAGGTGCATGTATGAGCCGGTTGCTTGACTTATTGGAAGAGGAACGGCGCAAGCTTAATCAGCTTGGTGAGGCATCCTTGAAGCAAGCGATTCCGTTGTGGGAGAACCCTGAGGTTCAGGAACAGAGCCGAAGGGTGGACGAACTGGTGGCACGAGTTAGTGAAATGAGGGCGAAGCATAGTCGAGTGGTACGGTGATGAGTACGGTACATATAGGGGAGGAGAAGCAATGAATTTTCCACTGTGGATGCAACGAGCGATTCAAGCAAGGCTGGATGAGGTGACTGCCCGGATTGAACATTATCCTGAACTGAGTCGAGTACGTAGGGGAACAGACGAAGCATTTGAAGTTTTGTTCGCAGGTAAAGATGTCGAGCAAACACCTGAATATACCGAGTGGGAGAATCGTTATATTGTCAGCAAAAGCCTAGAAAATGAGAGGTTGTATATGCAGGGACTACGAGATGGCATTCAGCTCACAGTATCCTTGCTGGGTCAGTCGATGCCAGAGGAGACCGATACTGAGGCTTGATCGACTAATGCGAACCCATAAGTCAGGGGAAGCTGCCTAGATCTTAACTTAAAAACTGGAGCGGAAGCGTGAATCTAGCGCTTCCGCTCCAGTTTTAATGCTCTACTTTTCCAAATTCTAAATTAAGGGAAGGAGGGCTTTGAGTATGTGTTAAGCTTAAAGAAACAAGGGTAGAAGCGAGGTATGGTTATTATGAAAAAAAGAGCTAAATACTTAATCGTGCTTTTTATGTTTATTGCGATTGTGTTTATTCTGCTTTTTTTGAATACCAATAAAAACGAAGCCAATGAGCCAGTGGTTAATGAGAATATCATTCAAGTCAAAAACTTTGATCTGGATGCCAAATCAACGAATTTAAAGACAATGACAGAAGGATCGATATTCGTTGAGGGTGAGCAGGATCATATTGATCATATCAAAATAGTAGCGCATGTAGAGATTGACCCCGCTGACTGGGGTGGTGTTGCATTTTATATCCCTGATCAATGGAGTGTCTCAAGCATCACCAGCAGTTATCCTGAACATCAATCGAAGTTAAAGCCTGCTGAGTATGTGTCCACCTGGATGAATTCTTCTGATGAATCTTCATGGCGAACGATGATTGAGATTGGGAGAGAACGAAATTATATAGCAAATGGCGGAGGTACTGGAACGATTGTGATCGAATTAAGTCCCGATAAAAAGGGAATGTTCACCTCTGAGTCATTGAAAATTGGTATTGAGGTCGGATCAGAAGAGAAAGATGGAAAAAGAGTTATGGGCACAGATTCTGTTGAAGTTCCTGTATTTTAAAGTGCTGGGTTAACCAGATATAGAAAAACAAGCCGAAGCGATGGCAATGCACGCTTCGGCTTGTTTTCTATTCTTTTATTTTGATCCGTGTTACTTCTTTAATTCTTACTTCGCACTTACCGACTTAAACCAATCATTCACTTCTTGCGTGATCTGATCTCCGCCATTGGATTTCCAGTTGGAGACGAATTGGTCAAAGGCATCAATTGGCAGATTGCCGTAGATGATTTTGTTGAACGTTTCCATCTCGGACTGACGGAGCAGGTTCCATTTGGATACCATGGTTGGTGTTGCAGCGCCAGTGAAATAGTTTTGTTTACGGATGTCGATCTGGGACATCACGACTTTACCAGCATACCAGTTTTCCGGTTTACGGAATTCGGCCATTTGTTTCTCGTACGGTGTTTCAGGCTTCTCGCCGTTGGCCAGCTTCACGAGTGTTTTCATGTACAGATCCGGGATACGTGCTGGGCCGGTCAGGAAAGGGAATTCGTTGGAGAAGTCTTTGATCTTCTCTTTGTCACTGGTCGGTTGTCCGTCAATGATATCCCAATCGTAACCTTTGGCGAAGCCGTATTCATACTCACTGCCCGCTTTCGGGTTAGCCAGGTTATCCAGCAAGTAGTTGTAATACAGGAAGATGGCTTCTGGATGCTTCGCATCTTTGTTGATCATGATACTTGCGTTAACACCAGAGTTCTGCCACTTCGTACCGATCTTGCCGTCTGGGCCAGCTGGAACAGGGTAAGCTTTATACTTTGATCCAGGTACGTTCTTCAGCAGGTCAGGTGCAGGCCAGTCCGGTACCCAGTTTGCGCCAGGCAGAATGCCCGCTTTGCCAGCTGTCCAGCTTTCAGCGGATTTACCTTCGTCCCACAGAGCGGAGTCAGCGTGGATATAGCCTTTATCCATCCATTCAGCCAGCTTGGCAAGAGCTTGTTTGGCACCCGGGTTAACGGAGCCGTACTCGAGATTGCCATTTGCGTCTTTGTTCCATTGCTCCTCGATTGTACCGTATGCACCGAACAACCAGTCGAGCTGACCCATCCAGGTGTTGGTGTTATTTTTCAGTGAGATTGCCAGCGGGAATACTTTGTCTGGAGACAGACCGTCCGGGTTCTCGTTTTTGAATTTGTCCATGATGTTCTCAAGGTCTGCGATAGTTTTTGGAGCTTCCAGGTTCAGCTTCTCCATCCAGTCCTCGCGGAGCCAGAGCAGCGTATCGTCGTTATCGGTGTACTCCATGATCGGCATGTTGTACTTTTTGCCATCCTTGGTGAACGGATACCACAGTTCAGGATGTGCTGCTGCGTGATCTTTCAGGGTCTGACTCGCGTACTTTTCGAACAACTCATCGATGGCGATGAATTGACCGGAGTCAATCAGCTGATTGGTCAGTACCGCATTGGTGGGTACGGTGACGAAATCTGGCAGCTTCTCGCCAGAGGCGATAGCCAATTGCAGCTTTTGTCTGTATTGATCGTCATTGGCCGGATACCAGGTATCTTTATGTTTCATACCCAGCGTTTCGAGCATCCAGCGATCGTGCACGTTATTTTCTTTGGTATCTCCTTGCACGTATTTCTTCGGCATCAATACCGAACTGAACTCGATCGGTGGGTCATATTTTCCTTTGGCAAAAGCAGCTTCTGCTTCAGCTGAGCCGACAGTTCCCGGCGTATTAGTACCATTGTCACTGGCTGTCTCGCCACTGCCGCACGCAGTGATCGTGATGAGCGCGATAACCATGAGCAGTGACCACCATGTTTTGAATTTGATCATTGTTCAATCCCCCTACGGTGTATGATCTTTATAAATGCGTGTTCAAAAAGGCCGGTTTTCAGTACCGAGAAGATGGGATGAAGCTAGAAATGGAGTAGCGGAGCGTAGATAGAGCTACGTGAGCAACTACAATGTTTCCAAAGGAAACATACTTCGTAAGCCTCCCGCTTATTTCGGTTGAATCCCATATTCGATGCTTATGATGCCGCTAGGCATCCTTCGTAATCAAAAGCGGACTTTTTGAACAACCTCTACAATGTAACTGTACCAATTTGGGCGGGAGGGCATCTATATGAGTTTGTTAGTTTCCATAGGACTCTATTAGTGAATGTTCCAAAAGAACGGTTTTCAGTCATGTTATTTATGCTGGTCTCTATATTCTTGCGGCGTAACGCCGAATTGACGCTTGAACACTTTGATAAAATAAGCCGGGTCCATATAGCCAATCTCCATACTGATTTCATATACTTTTTTGGTGGTTGTCACCAACTTGTGACAGGCCCGATCCATACGCAGGCGCGAGATGTAATCACTGATGCCTTCGCCCGTTTCGATCTTATAGATTTTGGAGAGATGGGTCGGGTGCAGATTGACATGGTCAGCCAATACACGCAAAGAGACATCCAGATGCAGGTTCTTATCTGTAAAATCCTGAATCTTCTTCACATAATCCGAACGAATATCCTTGATCTCATTGGATGTGCCTTCCTTGAGTTTACCGAGCACGCTGAGCGACCATTTCCGCAGTTTGCTGATGGTAGCGAAGACTTCGCCACTTTGTAAATCCTCGACATCATTTCCCATTAAAGTGGTCAGGGTCAGCTTGTTTCGGTGAGCAATATTAGTGAATGAAGCTGTAATAAGAAAACCTGCCTCCATGCAATGTTCCCAGGATTCCGACCATTTCTCATCCAACTCGGCGCAGACTGCGAGGATTTTCTCTTCGGCGGCATCCCACTGTCCACTTTCCAACAGGCTAATGAAGGTGGGCGGGGTGTACAACACGTCGAGTGGACCTTGCGCTGCAGGCGTCTCGACATCGCTCACACGCATGACAAATTCGCGTTCGTCGCCAACGATCTGCCGGAAATAGGCCGAAGCCTGACGGAAGCGATCGTAAATCTGTTCCGGGAAGGTGAACCACTCGGTGATAACGATGGAGAGGGAGCCTTTCAGAAATTGTTTTACTTTGGATTGAAGCTGAATGGACAGCTTCTCCAGCATGGTTTCTTTGCCAATATCGCCTTTCCGATCTTTAAATTGAAGTAAAAACACCAGATATCCGTGCTCCTCCTTCACGCCCCACACTTCCATAAACTCACCCATAATCTCTTCCGCCATGTTGATGATCGCATATTCGATCAAGGTCTGATCATTGCTGTCATAGTGTCCGAATTCTTCTTCCAACCGTACCAACATTAATGCGGCATCCCCGGTATGAAAGGGCAGAGCGTAATTGGCGAGCTTCCGATCCCATTCCGCAGCGGCGATTCGCTGTCCCTGCAAAGCTCCTAGGAGTAGTCGACCCCGCAAATGGGGGAGATTCTCTCGCAACGTAAACTGCGTTCGTGTCAGTGAACTGACAATTTCCCATTCGTTGTTCAATTGATCGATGGCCTTCTGAACAGCACCCATTAATTCATCGTCAGTCGGGGGCTTGAGCAGATAGTCTACGGCTTCGAACTGGATGGCTTTTTTTGCGTAATCAAATTCGGAATACCCGGATAACAGGATGCATTTTATTTTTTTGTCCCGGATGCGGATGCGTTCGATTAGTTCAATGCCTGTCATTTCGGGCATCTGGATGTCCGAGATCACGATATCGATGGGGTGGGTGTCGATCATTTGTAGTGCTTCGTGTGCCGAGTATGCTTTATGCACCTGTTCGATCCCCAGCGTATGCCAGGGCTTGGTCATGGACAGGTTATCGACCCAGTGTGCTTCATCGTCTACGATCATCATTTGCATTATAATGTCTCCCTTGGTGGTTGAACTAAGGCATATTTATACTTGCCACTTCGATGACAGAACAACCTTCCGATCGCTGTTCAAGCCCCATTTTCTGACTTAATTGATATAAGGTTAAAATGGTGCTTGAAAGGCGAACGCTTTGCTTCTTCAGGTTTTTTCTGTCCTCTGCGTTCACGTGTAAATGGTTCGTTCAAAATCAAATAGTCAACGTATATTATCGGTATTACCTTTATCGGAATCGTTGTCCTCTTTTGATATCTCCCAGATGATTTCGGTTCGGAATCCGCCAAGCGGGGATGGGCCGAATAGGAGGTAGGAATGGCTTCCGAATGTGTGCATGATTCGTTGGTTCGTATTCCAAAGGCCGCAGCCCATTTCTTCTTGCAGTGGTTCCTGCATCTTCAAGTTCAGCGCTTCGTACTGTTCCGAGCTTAGGCCGGGGCCATCGTCGTCGATGTATATTCTGCCAAAACCGTTCTTGCGCTCCCCGGTAATTCGGATTTCCCCTGAAGAATAGGACTTCGCCACGCCGTGTATGACAGAATTCTCGACCATCGGCTGAAGCATTAATCGCGGCACCGACTTGGCAAGCATGTCCTCAGGTATATCAATGTGATATTCAATCCGACCATTGCGCAGCTTTTGAATGTCCAGATAGTTGATCAGCAGCTTGATCTCTTCCTGAAGCGAAGATGTCTCTTTTTCCATACGGGTGGTATAGCGATAATAGGCACTAAGGTTATGCGCCATGGAGACCACGGCTTGCTCGTCCTTCATCTGGGCCATGTTGATGATGTAGCCAAGACAATTATATAGGAAATGCGGATTGATCTGCGCCTGTAATTGCTTCAGCGTAGCTTCCCTGGCTCTAATCTTCTCATGGAACACATTCTCGATCAGATCCTGAATCTGATGGGACATATCGTTGAATCGGCAGAACAGGAATGAGAATTCATTCTGGTTTTTGCTATGCAGTCGAACAGAATAATCACCCTGCTCAACGCGGCGTAAGCCTTTGATCAGCTGTTTGATTGGATACTGGACATTCCGGTACAGCAGGATGGAAGCCGAGATGCCCACAACGAGTAGCAAAATCATACTGGTGTAGAACAGATTCTGACTGAGCGAGATGGGTTTCAAAATCTGATACAGCGGGATGACGTCAACCAGATGCCAATCCAGATAGGTGGACTTTACGGAGCTAACCAGATATTTCTTTCCGTTTAGTTCGACCACGTCCTGTGTGGTATCCTCTGGCGAGTGCGTATCCAGATACTGAGTAAGTGCTGCGGATAACTGCTTGTCCGCGCTGCGATTCAGAATGGGTGCATTTCCTTTGTGATATAAGAAAGGATCACCTTGTCCACCTGCTTTATACGTATCCAGCATATTCTGAATATTCTCATAGCTGAAGCTGGCTTCAATCACCAGATTGCTTCCAGTGAGCATTCCAGGTTGGGCAAGGGAGTCCGTAAAGAACCAGTAGAAGGATTTCATCTCATCCTGTGATTCCGCACTTTGGTCCCCATAGGTCCATTGTCCGCTCATATTTTTTTTCAAATACGCCTCATCATATCCTGTAGTTCGGTTGTAGTTGGCGATGACATCCTCATTCTGCTGTGAATACACCGCATATCGGGTAGGCCATATATCGGTAACGCTCGTCTGAAGCGTCATCTTCTCCTGAATCACATAACGGGTCTGCATCCGGTCATATCGATCATCCCACATGTTCAGGCCGTTGAAGGCTCTGACATTCGGATCACGGGAGAGAATCAGGCTGAAATCCATCATCTGATTGATACGGGAGTCGATCTGACTGGACAAGAACGTGAGCTGTTTCGTGTTGGAGATCTGCAATTCTTTGCTGACGACATCATAGGTGACGTTATTCGAGTAGGTGTACATGATCAGAATGGGGATGAATAAGACCACAATTAACAAGTTTATTTTGGCAAACAGACTGAATCGGGATCTGGTTTTATTTTGAAAAGGCATGAAGCGCTTCCATATATACATAAAAAGTCTCCTTCTAATTCGTGTGTAAACAACTTCTTCTAGGATGGCCCTAACAAAACACTATCAAGCCTAACAATGTTATATAGCAGACCTCTGTATAGCTTGATACTATTTATATCAGAGAACCCCATCACACACAAAAACTTTTTTTGGGAACAGGAGCAGTGCTATGGAGGCTAAATTGGAGGGTAAGCGGGTCCCGCAGGCAAACGTTGGGAACAAGCTGGAAAAAAAGAGAAAAAAACGCTATAAACAGCCATGGATTCTGCACTTCATGGTGTTGCCGGCGGCCATTATGGTCTTTATATTTTCATACATTCCGATGTCCGGGATTTTGATGGCATTTCAGGATTATAAACCTGCACTGGGATTTTTCAATTCCGAATGGGTAGGGCTAAAGCACTTCAGGTACATGTGGGAAAATGATTACTTCCTGCAAATTACGTGGAACACGCTATTTTTTGCTTGTACGAAAATCGTCATGAATCTGATCATTCCGTTTGTCTTTGCCTTATTGCTTAACGAGGTACGGAAGATGGCGCTGAAAAGAACGATTCAAACGCTCGTGTATCTACCACACTTTCTATCTTGGGTAACGTTATCCGGTATCCTGATCGACATTCTGGCCCAGACGGGTATTGTCAATCAGTTCCTGGTATCCGTATTCGGCATCAAGCCGATCTTCTTCCTGGGGGATGGCAGCTGGTTCCGATTCACGATTATTGCGAGTGATGTCTGGAAAGAGTTTGGTTTCAACACCATCATCTTCCTTGCGGCATTGTCCGGCATTAACCCAGCACTTTATGAAGCAGCTGAAGTGGATGGAGCGGGACGCTGGAAGCAAACGATGTATATTACCATCCCGGCACTTATTCCGATTGGGATCGTCATTGCAACCTTGGCACTGGGGAATGTGCTTAACGCCAACTTTGACCAGATCTTTAACTTATATAGCCCGTTGATTTACCAACAAGGCGATATTATCGATACGTTTGTGTATAGAGAAGGTCTGCTTAGTGGGCAGTTCAGTTTCGCTACCGCTGTGAATCTGTTCAAATCGGTCATCAGCCTGATCCTGATTGTGATCTCGTACCGACTGGCTTACCGATTCGCCGGATACCGAATTTTCTAGAGAGGAGGACGAACGAATGTATCATAAAACGATGCCTTACCGCATATTTAGCATATTCAACAATGTGTTACTGACCTTGCTTTCACTGCTCTGCTTGCTGCCTTTGTATCACTTGCTCATGGTATCTCTTAGCGCATCTGCACCTGCGAACGCTGGTCTCGTCACGTTCTGGCCGATTGGATTTACATTGGAGGCGTATGCAAAAACATTTGCCAATACCAACTTCCTCTCCTCCTTGTGGGTATCCGTGGAGCGGACGGTACTGGGTACAGGACTTGCGTTAATCGTCAATACGATTGCAGCCTATGCACTCTCCAAAGAGACGCGGGTGTTCCGCGCTCGTAACATCTATCTGTGGTATTTTGTCATCACGATGCTGTTCAGCGGTGGCCTCATTCCGGGGTATATCCTGATCCTGAAGCTGGGTCTAATGAATACATTGCTGGCCTTGATCCTGCCGGGATTGGTTGCGGTGTTCAACATCATACTGTTGCTGAATTTCTTCCGTACCGTTCCGAAGGATCTGGAGGAAGCTGCATTTATCGATGGGGCAGGACATTTCCAGACGTTTATCAAAATCTATCTGCCGGTCTCCGTACCTGTTATTGCAACGGTTTCGCTCTTCATGATGGTTGGGCATTGGAACGCATACTTTGATGGGATTATCTACATCCGTGATGCGGAAAAGCTGCCACTTGCGACTTTCATGCAGACGATCATCGTGCAGGCAGACATGTCGAAGCTTGATCCAGAAGCGGTGAAGAACCTGTCCCAACGGACGATTCGGGCTTCGCAGATCTTTATCAGTGCACTTCCGATCTTGTTAGTGTATCCGTTCCTGCAACGTTATTTTGTAACGGGGATTGTGGTTGGTGCTGTTAAGGAGTAGTTGAATGTAGGGTTAGAATAGGGTTTGGAAAAGGAGTCACTGAACTGGGGAAGGCCAGGGAGGTGGCTTCTTTTTGTGTAAATATTTTCAATCCTATTAATTTGTTGTAATATAGTACCAATCTATGATGGAAGTGAGGTTAATCGTGTTGCTACCTCCATATGTTATAGACCTCTAGGTACGTTACTACTCATACCTTATTTTAGGTAAATCTAAAGTACGTGCCGGGGATCTTATTGTTCAAAGATAACTACGAAATGCAAGTATGGGAAATGCAACAGCTAAACAAGGACCTGGATCCATGGAAGAGAATAAAAAGAGATTTCGACCCCAGAATCAAGAAATTAAATGAGTATCGAAATCACAGAAAAACCAAGTATTATTATCATAACGAGGTTAAGTATATTCGAAGACTCACTCAAAGAAGTTTTCGATCACAATTCAAAATGAACATGGTTCATGAAGAATTTTATCGTCCAGTACCTCATGATTATCGTACGTATGGGTGGTTGTCTTACTAAGTTATCTTACTTAAGTGGAAAGAGAGAAGAAATTCTCTCTTTTTCTTTTGAATGAGACTTGATAAGAGACGAGCACAGGCAATTACAGGTGATCTAGAAAGACATAGACAGTTGACACGGAGGAGTTAAAAATTATGATAGACAAAGAATATTATGCAAAGCTTAGTCAAAATGCCCAAGAGAATTATACATTTTACAAGGAAGAGGCTGAAGCATCGCTACATCGAATAGAATATACGACCAGCAAGCGTTATGACATTTCTCCATATTGGTTTGCGCGCCAAGGTGAAATTCCTGGAGATATTTCAGATGAAGAGACGGATACATATTATGGGTTTGATAAGCATGACAGCATTAGGATCTCGGCTTGTGATGATTTAATTGACGGGTATGCTTATACTGCATATGAAGAAAATAAAAAAACTACCAGAACGTATGTCAATGGAATGCTGGATTCTATCAAAGAGTACTTGTTGCAAGATGGATTAATTGACCGATCTGTGGAATATTTCCCTCGATTCGATAAATTAGAGGTTGAAATGTATATCTATGAGGGGAATATTCTGGTTCAAATATATCAACCTCAATATGAAAATAATGCCTATTTTGATCATCTTCTTAGAACCTATTTTGAATATGATGAGCAAGGGATTCTCTTGCGAGTGTTAGATGGGACCAAAGGTGTGGTTTATGTAAGAATGTCCTCTGAGGAAGCCTTAATAATTAGAGAAGCGGTAAAAGAGGAACTCATTCGAGCCTTAAAAGGAATCATTGGTGATCTCTGCGAAAATCAATCAGGCAAAGAGTATTGTTTCATGTCGATCTACTTGCATGATGAAGTGCATACGGTATACTCACCTATTTTCCATCCTGGCTTGCAAGAAGTAAGAGAAGAGCAAATTGAAATAAAACATAATGATGAGGAAGAATATTATTACACGATCTGGAATTCAGGAGATCATCCGATGAACGATCAACAAGAACTCACGGATCAACGTTTAATTCAGAAACTTCGAACTCTTATTATGTATTGGCGTAGCAACGGAGATTGGTGGGAGGAAGGCAAGAGCTTGTGGAAAGAAGTTGCGTATACCCTTAATGAAAAGACAAATTGGTCCGATTACTCCATAATGACGGAAAACTTTGTTGTGTTCGTCGAATGGGAAGCGATGGATGTTATGAATGGAGATTTGCAAGAAAGCATCCCTCCAGCTAAGTTAGAAGTCTTACAATCTGAAGGCTTAGCGCCGATTATTTAAACTCCATCCAATTCACAAGTAGAAAGTTGAGAGAAAGAATATCATTACTAAACATGAATCTGAGCAAAAAAAGAGAAGCTGCTTAACAAGATTAAATCGTTAAGAGACACCTGAATAATTAACAATGGACGAACACCTAAAGTGGACATCCATTGTTAATTATATCTTCGTTAACTAATGATCTAGATCAGACTTACTCATTCGTAATATTTATCGTTTCATCAGTGATCGTTTTTCCATCACTCCCCAAGGCTTGAACTACTAAACGATTGTGTAATGACTTACCCGCAATATTCCACGTTATATTCCAACCATCGCTCCCACTGGTATCGTACCCAATTAGTTCTCTTTCTCCCCAAGTCTCTGTCCCAGTTGGAACGGACCAGAAAAGAAGTGTTTCCGTGTTTGTCGTCTCTACAGTGACTGTTAACTCAAAACTATTTGCAGGGACTACGACCCAACCTTCTTTTTCAGGAAAGTTAGTCTTAATACTCGTGATCATAGGTGCAGACTCTTTTCTTTGAACATTTTCAGTCTCATGATTTTTCCCGGAGTCTTCTGAAGTACATGCAGTGAGAAGAAGAAGGAAAAAAAGAAGCAGGTAGAATGCTTTTTTTGTCATTATCATCACCTCCTTCTAAAATTTTCTAAGAATAAACTATATTATAGAAAAAAATGAATTAAAATTCCAAAAAAACGCCAAACTTTACGTTTGACGTCTAATCTGAAGTATAAGATTAATAGTTCCCAGTTTGAATGTATCCACTACTTTTATCAGAAAAACTGTAATAATAGCTTAATATAGTGTAGTAGTTATACTCTGGGTAATTTTGTGCAATATATTGTGTACCCCATTGACTTAACACTCCACCCCAAGCTGTTCCAATATCCCCTTCTGATCCTGCTCTATACTGAGCGTCAAAAACTTTGCCATCAGAATTGACCATGAAGATTCCTGATACAGCATTAACGGCATTGTTTGTAGTTGTTTGACCAGAATTTGGAACGTAGTGTTGGTAATTTTGCCAGCGGTCTGTCAAGTGTGCCCCATAATCTGTTGCAGGTTTTCTTGGATAAGTGGCGTTATACCAGGCATATGTCTTAATTGTTACTGCTCCAGCTTTCAATGACTCTGATTTCCATGATCCGTACCACTCGTTTGGCAATACATTCTTTGCGTAAGTGTCAAATCCTATATTAGTGATTGTTCCCGAACCAGTAATATACAATTTGAATGATGATGGCGTACTCGTAGCACTTAAAGGTTGGATATCACCCGAATTACTTTGAGCGTTACCTCCGTTCTTAGCTTTTTCCAAATTCAATTGTTCTCGTGGTTTCTTAATTGTAGTTGTTTTAGGGAAATCCTGATTAAGATCTATAGTATTTTCTTCTACTGTTTGGTTTAAATGTGCATGTTGCGCATCTTCTTTAATAGTAGTTTGCTCGATAGATTTATTCTCAAAGTTTACAATATGCCCCTGTTCTCGTTCTTTAACTACGTTATTGGCTTGTTGCTCAGCTGCTGAATTAAAGGCATAACCAAGAGCTACAAGTTCGTCAATATTATAAACATTTTCATGACCAATAATATATTCTTGTCCGTTTAGATTCCCTGTTGCAATTAACTCATATTTAACACCATTGTAGAAGAATTCGCTTTCTTTATTGACTGTATAATTAAATCCTACATAGTAATATCCGATATCCGTGTATGCTGAGCTGATGTCAGCAAAATAGGGCTCTACTTCTAGTATATTACTGGAAGGGAGTTTTTTTGCCTCGAATACATTGATAGATTCTACAGATAAAATACCTGTTTTATTTTTTTCTTGTTCTTTACTTGGAAATCCTTGATAAAATTGTTGTCGATCAGGCGAATAAGAGTGAACAAACGTATCCCAGTCTTTGTTATTGATTGCGTCGACATAATCAGAGACAACGGTAGGCAATATACTGTCAGATGCGCTTATGGTCTTAACCGAGTCAGTTGCAAAGGCGTTACTTGCAAGTGGAATTGTTAGAATCGATACCATGCAACATGAGACAAATACGGATTTGAACATTTTTAACATGAATGTTATTCCTCCTAGTTTTTCAGAATGGATAAACTATGATACAGCGTTGAATGAACTTTCATTAATCACCACCTATGAATTCAAGCTACTCCCGAATATGAATCTCTATAAATCTCAGCTCTTCAAAGGATGTAATTAGCGGAAGTATCATTGAATAAATTTCTACTATTTTCCTTATATTGAATCTTGATACAATAACTATTTTTACCTATTAAACTCTAAATTGTCAATGATGTCTTTGTGAGATTTTAGAAGTGTATACTATATATTTTTTCACTGACTAACAATTTTATATTAACGGAAAGAGAAAAAGCATCAATAACATAGTTATTGATACGGGAGAAAGTCATACCTTAATTTCAAAGGGTGAAGTAGATGATATTGGCATTCAAGTTGACATAAAGAATGAGATCATAATATTAACGGTGTATTAGGACTAGATATACTTAAAGAGGGCAATTTTCAATTTAGATCTAGAGAACTTTAGACTTTATCATTTATAAATGTAGAACAAAGCTATTTTTTAATTGAAAACTGAAACGATGCCCGTTGCCCATACACTCCCAATCCTGATATAATTTCGATATATCTACTGCATTGGGGGTTATGACGTGGCAATATGGATGATGCCGGATTGCTCGTTCGCTAGAAAGCCTTACGCAAAGCCTGAATAGGGGCGGACTTTGTGTAGGGCGCGACAAAAATGAGATCGTTTGCCCTGGAATCAACATCAACATCATGGTTCAACCCGCAGGCTTTGCACCTTACTTTATTTTCCTAATAAAAATAAGGGGCTGAAAGCCATGCAAACACCATTTATTCACAATCATCAATTCAATTACATTCAAAAACAAGCTGATTTCCTGCTCAAAACGCTGCGCTCGGTCGTGGACCCCAAAGTATTGGATACGGTCCGTTATACCGTCAGCACGAATGCCGTTGGCATCTTCAATGATCTGACGCCGGAACAAAAGCAACTGCTGGAGCAGTTATCCACGTATGAGAAGACACATGAGTTGCAGACCTATCTGAACCAGCTGGAAGCATATCTGATTCCATTTCCGCAAGTATCCGCGAAGCAAATTCAGAAGCTGTTTCCCAAGGTAAAGAAGCTCAAAGTGCCGGATCTGGAATCCATCGATTACGCACGTACAACTTATCTGAGATGGACCGACATTGCTACCGATCGCTTGTTCATCGTGTATCCGCACGAAGGCAGATTCCTCGGAATTGAGGGACGGCTTACAGCCACCAACAAGAAAGGGTATTGCATGTTCTGTCATCGCCATCAGGAGCTCGGATTCTTCAACGTGAAGACCAAGAGCCACACGCCGGATAACATTTCTTCTGTTGCCCAGTACGTATGCATCGATAACACAGCTTGTAACCATAGCATCACCGATACTAGTATGTTGGAGAAGTTCCTTCTCTCGACCGTAAAATAATGCAAGACACACAGACAGGGTCGCTCTTCGGAGCGACCTTTTTGCCGTGTCCAAGCAAAGTGATTCGCTATTGAACGTACCACAAAACTTCAGAATTCATATTCCGGTCATACCTTTTTCTCATACGATCATGGAGTCGGAATATCGTTGGCATAATTCAGTCCCAGGTTATGCGCATGGTTCAGCAATGCCTCATAATGCTCAGGCTTGGATTCCAACGTTTCATACAAAAACTCAACCCTTGATTGAGATACGCCGCAGTAATCGGCAATACCCACATTGAGCAGATTGGCAATTGATTCACCATAGTTGCGCTTATGCATCTGTTCTTCCGTCACACCCGAAAGAGAGATCCACAATATCTGCTGATGAGGAAGTTTGTTCTTGCCATATGCAAACCCGTTGTTCATGACACGATCCACATAACCTTTCAACATGGCTGGCAGATGCCACCACCAGAGAGGAAACACAAAAGCCACAGCATCGTGCTTCTTCAAACGCTCCATCTCCGTTTCAACCTCTGGTGAGAACACCTGATTTTCTTGAGTATAGTCGGGTTCATCCTTTTCACGAAGAATCGGGTCGAATCCAATTCCATGCAAATCCAATATTTCATAACCGTGACCAGCCTCGGTAAGCCCTTTTGCAAAACGTTCAGCTACCTGGAAGGTCAACGAATCTTTACGCGGGTGGGATACTACAACGAGTACGTTCATCTTATCTTTCACTACCTTTCTGGATTGCGGTCTTGTAGCCATAAATCAATGGCTGATGCTATTATAAACAGGTATGAAAACATCTGGAAGTACGCACTTTGATGTTCTATAGGAAGAATAAAGTACCATAGGAACATTGAAGTACCCTACATGGATGCCTCGAAATGAGCTTAATAATAGAAAAAAGAACAGCAAAAAGATTATATTTTCATCTGGGATACAACTGGATATGGAGGGGTTCAATAATGACGGAACATGGAGAAACAAGTGCTCCAAAGAAATATAGAGTAGGCGTGGAAGCGGCTTTGGAAGTGATGGGTGGGAAGTGGAAGCCTTTGATTATCTATCACTTGATGACTGGACGGAAACGCACGTCAGAGCTTCGACGATTGATACCCGACATTACGCAGAAGATGCTGACAACACAGCTCAGAGGTCTGGAAAAGGACGAGATTGTGCAGCGCAAGGTATATTCGGAGGTTCCTCCCAAAGTGGAGTATGAGTTAACGGATTACGGCTGGGGACTCAAGCCTGCCCTGGACCATTTGTGTTATTGGGGAGAAGATCATCTGGACAAAATTCACGGGGATAAGTTTAAAGTTCTGGAGGACTTCGATTCTGAAGAGAAGGGGGCGAGCAATTGAATGGTGCAGAGCACGTGAAACAGGCAGTCCCCATTCGTTGTGAAGGCGTGGCTGTAGTTCTGTTGAAGAAGAGCCACGATCAATACCGCGTACTGATGCTAAAGCGGGCTGGTCGGATGTTGCATAATGAGTGGTGTTATGTTGGCGGCGGGATAGAGAAGGGCGAGAAGGCATGGGAAGCTGCACTGAGAGAAGTTCACGAGGAAACAGGCATTACGAAAGTCCTGTTGTATTCTGCCAATCAATTTGAACAATATTATTCACCCAAGGAGGAGTATATCTATACCGCTCCCGTATTCGTAGGATATGTGGATGAAAGCCAGCCTGTCCGATTAAATCATGAACATACCGAGTACCAATGGATGACGTTTGACGAAGCCAAAGACAATGCGGCATTGCCCGGAATAGATGACATTTTGGATTTTGTTGAAAAGCATTTTGCCAAGAAAGCCCCTTCGAAGTGGCTTCGGATTTATGGAGAGAATGATTAGGAGGTGGAACTCATCGCATACAAGACGATTTATCCAAGAGCATGGTTGAGCCTACTATGTATGTTGGTCATTGAAGCAATACTTCTCAGGGATGGTATTTACGATAAAAATGGGATTCTGAAGTACTCCCTGATCGCTATATTGACCTATATTCTGGGTTATATCGTTTTCCTGATTTGGCGGTTATTTTTCACTAAACCCAGTATTACGCTGGAAAGCGATCATGTGATTTCTACGAGAAATCATAGATATGATGCATCTCAGATTGAGTGTATTTATATGAATTACAGACGGATTGGCATCAAACTCTATGGTAAACGTTTAGTGCCGATGGATCTATGTTTTTATTTTCAACGAGGTCAGGAGACTACAGGCGTAGAAGCGGTACATGAATGGGCAGCGCGAAACGACAAAGAAATAAAGCACAGATTTTTTCAAACCTTGGCTTAGACCCGTGCGTCTGTTGAGTATAAGGAATCGTTAAGGCTGAAGGTTCTATGCTTCAATAGCAAAGTAGTTTCGATAAATCAGCAGGAGAGATGCCCATGAGATATCTAACAAAAGAATGGTATGAGCTGTGTCAGCAGACACATTTTCATTTTGGTATAAGAGTACATAGCGGAGCGTACGAGTTCGATGAGAATCTATTTTTAAGGCTGTATAAAAGAAAGGAAAGAGCGCATGTGAAGCAGGAGCGAGAGTTATATAACTTGGACCCACGTTACATGCTGGAGCATGATGGACAGGTGCTCACTCGCGTAGATAAAGCTTTCAGTGGGGAAGAGATAACGGAAGAGGATCAGATGGTATTTCGTATGCCGCCGGAACAAAGAGCGCATATCGAGAAACTTATTGCAGAATATGATGTACGCCCTCCGTTTGATGAGAAGAAATGCAAGGAAGAGTACAAAGAATCAATGGAATGGAATTTTCGATATAAGGCAGAGAATTTGCCACAGGAAATCGTTGAACAAATTGCGGATATCCGTGTGTTTACGTTGGGCTATTGCACGAGAGAAGTTATGCTTCAGTTGAAGAAACAGAGTGCAGAAAATAGGAGAGAGATGGAGCGCGTATCGAATGAATACCGGGAAGCCATTATAGCACAGGGTATTCCCGATGAAATACATAGACGAGTTCAATTTCATGATTGTACAGTGACGGAGCTACTGACAGGGGATGAAGTGGTCATTCGTTTTGATACCCGCGGGGGCTTTACCGATATAAACAAACTTACGCTGGTTGCACCAGAAATCATCAAGCAAGACGGTGGGATTGTAGGCACTTACTGGTTGTATCAAGAGCTGTACCGGATCGATAACGGATATGAGCTTCATGTTCTATTTGATGGAGAGAATATGCCTGAGCTAATTGTTCGCTGTGCTGACATGCATGTGGAGGAAGAATGAGAGAGAGCCCAAAAGGAGGATGGATGGAATGGACCACCAGCACCTTTGGTTATTTATCTACTCCCGTATTTGCCGTGGGCATCGCGTGTTACTTCTTTCCTGATTTTCTATACAACATATTTGTTCTGATGAGATATCGAGAAATTAAACCGAATTGGGAGTTCGAAGATAACCCACCTCATAGTGATATACCTAAACATATCGAAATAATATTAAGAATCCTAGGCACCATTATGGTGATCCTGGGGTTGATATGGTTTTGGTTTTCAGAAGAGTTTTACGAATTATTATTTTGACGTCAAGGAGTTGAGCACCATTTTCGAATTTATCTGGGCTATAGTGATCTCAATTATAAGTATTATTGTAGTTCTTATCTTTGCGGCAATCATACGGTATGCCGTAGATTCATCCAAAACATCCCAAAAGCTGGATCTACTCATCAAAGAAGTACACTATCTTAAAACTGAAATCAAAAAACAGCAACACCATAAGCAGCAAGATGATAGCAAGCATATTATCGATGAGAAAGTATAGGGAAATAATTTTAGATCAGAGGCGAGAGATCCAATTAATATGTTCTCGGTAAAGGAAAGGAACAGACCATGATGAAGCCAAATGGGAATGTACAAGCTGTTTTTATAGACAGAGATGGAACCATCGGTGGTACAGGACATTTTATTCATCCGAGAGATTTCAGATTATACCCCAATGCTCAAGAAGCAATTACGCTTTTGAAACGAGAAGGAATTATGGTGCTGGCTTTTACGAATCAATATCGAATCTCACGTGGAGAAGCAAGTGTTCAGGATTTTGAAGCGCAATTTCGCGAGTATGGATTCGATCATTCCTATATATGTCCGCATGAGCAAGAATGCAGTTGCCGAAAGCCGAAACCCGGAATGTTATTACAGGCCTCAGAGGAACACGGTCTGGATTTATCCAAATGCGTAGTTATTGGTGATGTGGGAGATACAGACATGCTTGCTGCCCATGCTGTAGGAGCGACCAAGATCATGGTGAGAACAGGCTGGGGGGAATCTTCACTAACCCAATTCAGAGACAAATGGATGGAGACCGAACCTGATTATATCGCAGAAGATATTTGGGATGCCGTACAATGGATCATTCATGGAAGGGAATCCGGAAAATATTTTTAGTGTCAGTCAAGAAGAACAAGCTCATTTTGAAATATAATTCAGCGTGTTGAGGAGAACCATATGTTAATCAATCCAACGATAGAAGAGATCCATAACTTATTCGAGATGCATCATATCAACGAAGAAATATCTGAAATTCAACGTTTGTCAGGTACCACCGCTGGACGTGTTTATCGGTTGAGTACAAGTCTGAATAAGCACTATATTTTAAAATCGGATGAACCTGAACAGATTCATATTGCCCAGGAATTTTTGGATACGTATAAGAATTCTTCGTTATTGCCTGAAGTTTTGTTGACTGATCGGGACAACACTTATCTAATTTACTCCTATATCCAAGGCACAACCCATTTCAACCGGGGGCTGAAGAGAGACTGGTTAACACGTCTGGTGAAAGAGATGTTCAATACCTATGTGCGTTCTACAGATACGGAATCTTGGGGCAGAATAGAGTTCCCGCAGAAGACATGGAAAGAATTCAATCAGATTAGCATTCATGAAGCAAAGATGAATATCGGAAGCATTTTAACGACAGATGATTATCATCTGGTTCAATCCAGAGTGGATCGTCTCTTTCTTGAGGAAGAAGAAAAGTTTCTTTTGCATGGCGATACAGGGGTTCATAATTTTGTATACGATCAAAATGAACTCATCGGCGTTATTGACCCTTCTCCAATGGTTGGACCTATCCTCTATGATTTCTTGTATGCTTTTAGCTCCTCGCCGGATGATATCAACACCGGAACCTTATTTGCTACGTTCGAACTGTTAGAACATGTAGATATGGATAAATACAGGTTGATCGAGGAAGCTCTGGTTCATCTATATTGCCGAATTGGGCTGAGTAACAAACATCATCCAGACGATCTGCCTGAATATTTGAAGGCATGGCAGGAATGGAAACGACTATGTCAGGAAATTTGAACAAGCAAAGTTTCTACAGCTATCACGGAATGCCTTAGTTCAGACTAAACGATATCGTATCGGATCAAAGCAAAGGTGGCAAGCGCGCCATACGTGTATATCCGCCTACAAGGAACAATTGAATTATGATCAAGCCCGGGCACTCTATGACACCCAACGATTGAAGTAAGTGAAACAACCCCAGCATCTCCAGGTTCTTTTTCTCCGTATTTCTGCTTTCACCGATCTTCTCGGCATATCTCATCTAATCGTTACTTCCCAGTACTGAAGCGTGTGTTATGTCCTCCATTTGTTAAAAATAGTAATCAGTTAAATTATTTTTTTGAAATTTGTGCTTGCCTTAATGTGAACATGAAGCCTTAGGATGTAAAAGAACCGGCCAAATGCATCCAAAAATGAACATAAAGGAGGAGTCAGCATTATGGCTTTTTCGATAAAAGAAGCTTCCGAGCGGCTGGGTTGTCCTGCACATAAAATTCGTTATTACGAGAAGGAGGGACTGCTCCCTTACATTAGGCGGGATCAACATGGCAATCGGATGTTCGAGGAAGAACATTTGGATTGGATGAGATTGATGTCCTGTTTCCGGGCAACAGGTATGAAGGTATCTACACTGAAACATATGGTTAGTCTGGCACTGGACGGGGATTCAACGATTCCACAACGGAAAGCGATCCTTCACGAATATAAAGAAGAATTACATCGCCGCCAACTTGAAATTGCCAAAGCACTTGCAGCGGTGAATAACAAATTGACCATCTATGAAGACATAGAGACAGGAAAGCTTCCTTCAGAAAGCAAGTTGCTAGACCAAATGGAAAGCATCGGCAAAGACTAGACTAATACTAACGGACGGAGAGATGGAGAAATGAAGCAAAGAGTGCTGGGAAATAGCGATATCGTCGTATCTTCGATTGGATTGGGAATTATGGGCATGTCTCCAGGGATGTACGGGGAAACCAATGATGAGGAGTCAATGAAGACCATCCGCCACGCGCTGGAGATTGGCGTTACACTGCTAGATACAGCAGATGTGTATGGGAATGGTCATAATGAAGAGCTACTGGGGAAAGCGCTGAAAGGACGTCGGGATCGGGCCATTATTGCTACCAAATTCGCGTATACCCCAAAATATGAGACGTTGAATGGTCATCCGGATTACGTGAAAAAGGCTGTAGAAGCAAGTCTTCGCCGGCTGGACACCGACTATATTGATCTGTACTACCAACACAGGGTAGATCCTCAGATTCCGATTGAGGAAACCGTTGGTGCGATGGCTGACTTGGTTAAAGAGGGAAAAGTCCGCTGCCTTGGCTTGTCGGAAGCATCAGCTTCCACTATGCGCCGGGCACACGCCGTTCATCCGATCTCTGCGTTGCAGAGCGAATATTCTCTGTGGAGCCGGGATATTGAGGACGAGATTCTGCCGACTGCAAGAGAACTGAATATTACACATGTTGCATACAGTCCATTAAGCAGAGGATTTATCTCAGGTGAGCTACGGGGATTCGAAGATTTGCATGTTAATGATCTGCGCAGATATATGCCGAGGTTTCAAGGAGACAATTTTGCAAAAAATATAGAAGTTGTGGATAAAATCAAAGAGATCGCGATGGAGAAGGCGTGTACGCCTGCACAATTGGCTTTAGCTTGGACAATGGCTAATCACGCATTGCCGATTCCGGGAACGAAACGAATCAACTATTTGGAGGAAAATGCGAACGCTGCAACAATTGAACTGACACCTGATGACTTAGCTCGCATTGAAAATGTAAGTCCCCAAAATGAGGTCCATGGAACACGTTATATGTTAGAAATGATGACTCAGCTTAATGGGTAAATAATGTCCGTGTAACTTGTTATTAGTAGTGAAGTAGTCGCTCAGTAAAATACAAATATAGAATACAGATAGAGACTCCCTTTAGTGAAAGTCTCTATTTGTATGTATTAATTCTCAATCGAGAGATGCGATGTTTGAAAGAACGAGTGGATTCCATAGATCATATGAAGATGCTACAATGTTTGCGAGATGGTTAAAGAGTGTAGGACCATACGGACTGTTGTATAGCGGACAGGCTGGGGAGTCTAAAAGGCAAAAAAGGGAGTATGATTTAGTGGGATATCCTGTATAATTTAGAGAACAATCATGTTTGCATTTCTGTAGATAATGTAGGATCTACGATTGGAAATAAAGTATCCCTAATATAGGCTCGATTCCACTGTCACTTTGAATACTGGAGTGTGGTCATAATCGTATTAACGTCAGCAATCGTATTCACCGTCTTGATTCTGATCGTGATTCTCTTTCAGGTTGCGTTGGCTGTAGGTGTGCCCTGGGGAGAGTGCGCCATGGGTGGGAAGTTTCCCGGGAAATACCCCGTATCCATGCGTTATGCCTGCATAGTTCAGATCGCAATATTGGCAATCATGGGGATCGTTGTTCTGAGTAAAGCAGGATTGCTTTGGCCTCAGTGGTCTGTTTTTGCAGAGACAGCGATCTGGTTTATCGTTGGGTATTTGGTGTTGGGGACCATATTAAATCTGATCACGAGAAGTGTATGGGAACGAAGAATTTGGGCGCCCGTAACGTTGTTGATGCTGATAACGAGTGTAATCATTGCCATTTCATAACAATGAGCAACAAAGAAATTTACAAAACTAGAGCCCTGGCATGTATGGCCAAAGGGCTCTATTAATCACTGCCGTTCCTCATTTATAATAATGATAGTTTAACCCTACATAGAGAAGATCAACGGAGAGGAGCGGTTTTGTTATGCCGATCTACTACTACCTTGCAGCAGTTATATTAGTTGTAACAGCCTATTTGGTTCGACGTAAGCTCAAGATTTTCCGTCCAGCAGCAGGAAGACGCAGAAAACAGATGAAAGTTACGTACCGACGAGAAAAAGCACCATTGAATCTTGGACTTCGAGAAGAAGTCTTCTATCAGCAAACCATTCTTCAATTGGAGAAGAGTTACAATAAGCATTTTGCAAACAAACTCAAGATCCGAATTCAACAGGAATATCCTCACATGAAAACGCTGGAGTATCGGTGGAAATTGATAGAGCTTAAGCGATATTTCATTATGGCTTCATTACTTAAGCAGGTGCCCATGTTCAGTGATGAAGTTGATGATTTGTGGCATGAGATGCTGATGTTTACGAAATCTTACGCTGATTTTTGTGCAGAATTCATGGGGTCCACGGTACACCATGAGCCGGCAATCACCCGCCGCGAAACGCCAGGAGCACGTGCATGGTTTGACTGGGTGTACTGTCAATTATTCGAATTCACCCCCTACAGTGCTGCAATCTGGGGTGATTTTTTCGCTTACCCATTATCCAGTGATGTACAGAAGCTGATCGCACAGGGAGATCAATCTGAACTGGTGAATGAACTGTTTCATGCAAGACGCATGCAGGAGGACCCTGAAGTTGCTCAGGTGATTACCTACCTGATTGATCAACTACGAAGATCCGCAACTCTAAGTGAAGAAGAGCTATCTCCAGCATCTTCCGGAAGTAGCGATGTAGCTCTGGTCATGGCTAGCGCCATGGTGTATTACTCCATGAATAGTGAGGCGACATATGGACTACACATGGGCCGACTGGAGCAGGAAATTCTTCCACAGGAAAAGGCAGTCTCTGGTTCCTCGTCAAGCAGTGGTTGCACAAGCAGTTCCAGCTGTTATACGGATCAATGTACGGACAGTAGTAGTTCCTCGGGAGGATCCGAATCATCCTCGGGATCATCTTCTGACTCTTCTTGCAGCTCATCCAGCTGTTCATCTTGTGGTGGTGGCGGAGATTAATGAAGTATGCAAGCCAGGGTGTGTTCATCAAGCCGTAGGACAGGTCATAAAATTATAAAATTAAAAAAAGGGCGTTCCCTTCACCGGGGAATATGCCCTGTTTTCGTTTAGAAACAACTAATATTTATTACCCATCTCAATGGTGATGGTGTACGTGAGCATCAGGTGCGTCGCCTTTGACGGTACATAGTACCGAGGTGTCATGCAGATGTTTCTCAGACTCCACTTGGAGCGTTACATGTTTGATTTCTTTATGCTCGAGCATATGTTCAATCTTCTGCACCAGGATCTCGGATGCATAGACATCCATCGTTCCATCTACGACGATATGAGCAGTCAGCGCGTTCAGGTTACTGGTAATGGACCAGACATGCACATCGTGTACGCCTTTGACGCCATCCACTTGTTTGATGGTCTGCACCAGCTCATTCACATCCACATTGGCCGGTGTACCTTCCATTAAGATATGCAGAGATGATTTGGTGACATAGAACCCACTACGCAATACGAGTGCCGCGACAATTACACTTGCCAGTGGATCGGCCCAACCCCAGCCAAAGAACATCATGAGCAGTGCTGCAGCAATAGCCCCAATCGATCCCAGCATGTCGCTGATGACATGGAGATAAGCACCGCGCATATTCAGGTTGTTTTCCGTATCGCTACCACGCATCATGATCCAGGCCACCAGAATATTGACGAGCAAACCAATGACGCTGATGATCAGCATGCCTACGGTTGCGACTTCTGGAGGGTTAATGAATCGACCAATGGCTTCGTAGAAAATGTAGAGTGCAATGGCGATTAACGTGATTCCGTTTAACGTGGCAGCCAGAATTTCAAATCTTCTGTAGCCGTACGTTTTGCCGGTATTCACTGCTTTTTCACCAAACGTGAACGCCAGCAAAGCGATCCCGAGTGCAATGGAGTCGGACAACATATGGCCTGCATCCGAAATAAGTGCGAGACTGTTGGTAATAAATCCACCAATGGCTTCAACGATCATATAGACGGTAATAATAATGAAGGAAAACAGCAGTACTTTCTTGTTATTGGTGGTGTGAGCGTGGTTGTGTCCATGATCGTGCCCATGGTTATGACTGTGTTGATGTCCAGACATATGAAATCCTCTCCTTTGGAGCGAGGCTCCGTTATGTAATATGAATTCTAGTGTGGCTATAAATGAATCTTTAGCGATGGTTACCCACTAACAAATGAATATATGAGCTCTTGTTCATATGTTATGGTTTTATTATAGTTGCGCCTCATAGTAGTGTCAACCAGATTTAAGGAAATGTAAACATACCAAGGTATCTCCGTGCACGTGCTGGCGAATGAGATTGTTTTTGTGCTACCATCTGTGCAGGATCATAGTGAGATGTTCTCGCTACATAGAAGGGCGGACAACGATATGAAACATCTGCTGCTGGCAGACGATGATGCGAATATTCGAGCACTCCTGCGGCATGTCATGACTAAGGAAGGGTATCGGGTTCATGAAGCGCAGGATGGACTGGAAGCGGTCAGACTGATGCAAGAAACACCGATCGATCTGGCGATCCTTGATGTGATGATGCCAGGCATGGACGGACTGGAGTTATGTGATTACATTCGGCAGCATTACGACATTCCAATTATGTTGCTGACGGCACGAGATCAGCTATCCGACAAGAGAGACGGTTATCTGAAAGGAACGGATGAATATGTGACCAAGCCGTTTGAACCTGAAGAATTGGTCTACCGGGTAAAGGCATTATTTCGCCGCTATCATCGCACGTCCAGCGATATCATCCGTATGAACCGGATCGTGATCGACCGGAACAATGTGGAGGTTACGGACGGGCAATCCATTCTCTTTTTGCCAATGAAGGAATTTGAATTACTCTCACAGCTTGCCCAGTTTCCGGGCCGGTTGTTCTCTCGGGATGAACTCATTCGACTTGTCTGGGGAGCAGATTACGAAGGAGATGACCGTACTGTTGATGTACATATTAAGCGACTCCGTGATCGATTTGCCGATTATACGGATGATTTCGTCATACAAACGGTCCGGGGCATTGGTTACAAGATGGAGGTGAAAGCACCGTGAGGACCTTGTACGTCCGGGTATTCCTCATTACGATTGCGGTGATTATGGTCAGCGGCATGCTCGGGTTTCTTTTGTCCAACATCTACTATCATGCGAAGCTCAAGGAATTCAATGATGAGAAGTTGGTGGGCATTGCGACGCAAATGAAGCAATTTGTGGAGCAGCAACCGGATACAATGGAGCAATATTTGAACAATGCCGCCGATCTTGGATACGAAATCTATGTGACGGATGGGAAAGGCAACGATCAATTCTACGGCCGCGAATTCCGTGAGAAGGACTTGGACAAGCAAGCGGTAGATCAGGTGCTGCGGGGTGAGGTATACCATGGCGTCGCCCAGTTTCCAAGCAAACCGTTTATTACCGGGTTCTTCGATAATCAATTAAGCAATACCGTGGGTGTTCATCTGCAATTGGACAATGCAAACTTTGCCCTCTTTATGCGTCCGGATGTAATTCTGCAGTTCGGTGAGCTGCGTATCTTTTTTGCCCTGATTGGTGCATTTACCATAGGCATTAGTATCTTGATCTTTCTGATCAGTACCCGTTATCTGGTCAATCCGATTGAACGTCTGTCCGAGGCGACCAAGCGGATTGCACAAGGAAAGTATAATCTGAAATTGCCTACTGCACGGCGTGATGAGATTGGTCAACTGGCTCAGCATTTCATGACCATGAGTCGTGAATTGGAGAGAGTGGATCAGGCGCGGCAGCAGTTTGTATCCAACGTATCTCATGAAATTCAATCGCCGCTGACCTCCATTCAGGGGTTTGCCCAATTGGTGGCAGATCGGGATCTGCCTGAACAGGAACGGGAGCACTATGCGTCGATCATTGAGGAGGAGAGCCGTCATCTCTCCTTGCTGAGCAAGCAGCTACTTCTCCTGTCCTCTCTTGAACAAGGCAACGAAGATCTGACCAAAGTGAAGTTCTCTCTGCGGGATCAATTCCGGCAAGCGGTTCAGGTGCTGCAATGGCAACTGGAAGAAAAAGAACTGCTGCTTCGGATTTCGGTGCCCGAATCCATCCAGCTGATTGGCAATGAAGTGCTGCTCATGCAAGTCTGGATGAATCTTCTCGGTAATGCGGTGAATCACCTTCCACAAGGAAGAAGCATCGAGATTCATGCCGAGCAGATGGATAATCAGTGTGTGATTCAGATTCGGGATACAGGGGACGGCATTGCTGCGGAGCATCTGCCTTTCCTGTTCGATCGATTCTACCGGGTGGATCGTGCGCGGGAACGTTCTTCCGGCCGAACCGGGCTTGGACTTGCCATTGTGCAGAAAATTATTCGAATCCATGACGGTACAATTGAGGTCGCCAGTTCGCCTGAGGGAACAGTCTTTACCGTGACCCTTCCGCAGATGTAATCTGTTATTCATTTGCCGTTCATTTTCGCCTCCTATACTTGGATTATCAAGAGGGAGGTCACACAACATGTACTTGGCTATTCGGGAAATGAGGTATGCCAAAGGGCGGTATGCCTTAATTGCTACAATCATGGTGCTGGTTTCATTTCTGGTACTGTTTGTTACAGGTCTTGCACAGGGGCTCGCGTATGATAACGCAGCTTCGGTCAAAAATATGGCAGCAACCCATTTTGTGCTGGAACAGGATTCGAATCATCGGTTTACCCGGTCACAAGTGGAACAGAATCAGCTTGATCAAGCTCGCTCCGTGGTGGGGCAAGAGAACGCTGAACCGCTCGGTGTGAAAATGACAACCGTCAGTCCAATCGGCGACACAAAGAAGATTGATGTCACACTTTTCATGGTGAACCCGGAAGGTTGGCTTGCTCCAACGGTTACCGAAGGATCTTCGATTACAGATCAGACCAATGGTCAGGTTGTGGTAGATCATAAGTTGTCTGAATCTGGCGTAACGATTGGCACTGTTCTCGTCGATCAAGCTTCGGGAACGGAGTGGACCGTCGGTGGATTTGTGCAAAATGAGTCCTTCAGTCACTCCCCAGTGGTTTTCCTGAATGAACAGGAATGGCTTACGCTTCAAGGAGGTTCACGAACTTCGCAAGGTTCGGCCGACACTAAAGCCAATGCTCCGGTATACAATGCCATTGCGATCAAGGGTGCTGGCGAGCAGGTCGACAGTCTGAGCGCTGCATTGCCGAATACGGAAATCATCACGAAGTCAGATGCTGTATCGGCTATTCCTGGTTATAAGGAAGAACAGGGATCGTTGCTCATGATGATCGCTTTTCTATATGTCATCTCGGCGTTTGTACTTGCGGTATTTTTCTATGTCATCACGATTCAGAAAACGAGTCAGTTCGGCATATTGAAAGCGATTGGAACTCGGAATGGTTATCTGGCGGGTAGCGTTTCTTTACAAGTCTTGGTCCTGTCCGTCGGTAGTCTGGTCATTAGCGTACTGTTGGTTCGACTGTTTGAGTCCATTCTGCCGGCATCAATGCCGTTTCAATTAGGTTTGTCCACCCTCGCACTGACCTGTGTATTGTTCATCCTGATGTCTATGGCGGGTTCATTATTTTCAGTGTGGAAGGTTACCAAAATTGATGCGCTTGATGCGATAGGGAGGACAGCAGCATGAGAAACCGATTGGTATTACAGGGAATTACACAGAGCTTTGAAGATGGCGGCAGCAAACGCACGATACTGGACAAGTTGGACCTTGAGGTTGCCGAAGGGGAACTTGTAGCTGTGATGGGGCCTTCCGGCTCGGGTAAAAGTACATTCCTGTCCATTGCCGGGGCACTTCTTGAACCAACGGAAGGACAGGTTCTACTGGATGGAGCCTCTATCATGGGCAAAAGCAAACAGGACATATCCGATATGCGACTACAGCAGCTAGGTTTTATATTTCAAAGTGCCAATCTCATTCCTTATTTAAAAGTAGAAGAACAACTCATGGTCGTTGCAAAGCTCGCCGGAACGGATAAAAACAAAGCGGAGAAACGAGTGGATGCGCTGCTGGATACGGTAGGTTTGACTCATCGGCGTAAGGCGTATACAGAGAAGTTGTCTGGCGGAGAACGTCAGCGGGTCGCCATTGCGCGGGCGTTGATGAACGATCCGGCTGTCCTGCTCGCAGATGAACCGACAGCTAGCTTGGATGCGGAGCGCGGACTGGATATTGTCGGCATGATTGCACGGCTTGTGAAAGAGCAGGGCAAGAGTGCAGTGATGGTTACGCATGATGAGCGGATTTTACCGCTCTGTAGCCGGGTTCTTTTTTTGGAAAAGGGAAAACTGGTGCAGCATTAGACGATTAGGTGAGTTTGTGAGGAACGGAACGATCTGATGTGGTTAAGGACGAGAAGAAGGTCATGTATTCCCTCAAGGGGAAGATGGCCTTCTTTCTTCGTTTTCATCTATAATTGGGAGAGAAGTATATAGGTGAGAGATTTTATTTTAGATAGAGAGGATCGGTTGCGGATGAGTAGTTTGAGTGGGGAATTATTTCCGGCGCTGAGTACGTCAATTCATTGGGGGATTATTGAGGCAGAGTTCAGATTAAACGACATCGTGGATGAAAAGCTGGTGAGTAATATTAGTATCATTCCGTTTGTCGGGGATCAATGTGTCGTCTTTCAACTGGATAATGGAGACTGGGAGCTGCCTGGAGGGACGCTTGAAGCAGGTGAGCCGTATATGGACGGACTGAAGCGCGAACTGATGGAGGAACTTGGGGCAGAAATGCGCTCCTATCAGATTTTTGGTCAATTCTATTGCACATCCAGTGCGTTGGAGCCGTATCGACCGTATATCCCGCACCCCCATTTTGTAAGAATCATCGGTTATGGAGACGTTAAACTTGTTGCTGATCCGCTGAATCCAGAGGATGGCGAGCAGGTAGTTGCGGTGGAGGTAGTAGAGATTGATGAAGCAATTCGGAGGTTCCGGGCACAGAACAGATACGATATTGCGGAGATGTACCAACTGGCTTATGTACTGCGAGAAGAAGCTAAATAGTGAGAGGCAATGGTTAGGTATTCTAATTCCAGATAACTTACGGAGGTAATGATGGTTCGAGATAAAATTAATGAGTTGCTGGATACTTTACCCGAAATGGAACTGAACCAAGCATATTGGGGGATTGAGCGTATCCATCAGGAATATATGTTCAAGAAGAATTTGCAGGATAAAGGGGTTGTTGTCTCCGAACTGTACGAGGAATCCGAATGGATTGTACAGCAATGGGACAGGGCATTCGCCAATAATATCGATGATGTGGTCAAAGAGTCTATCCATTATAGCCAGTACAAGTGGCATATGTTCAGTTATGAACAACAGAAATGTCTGACACATGATGAAGCACGAGATGCTTTCAATGCCGAGCCGAAAGATGAAGTACATGTGATGTATGAAAGTGGTGGTTGGGTGCTTTTATACGAAAACGCGAATCAGGTCATTGCAGCGGATTTTGATTCGGAGCAAGATATCTATATCTTCGACCGGGCGTTTACATGGACGTACGTGTATACGCATGAATCCATGTGTGGCCCTTATTTTTATAAAATATAATAAGCATGATTTTGAACAAAAAAAGGGTAACAACGTATTGAATAAACTTTGCCTTGGGAGTGATATCTAATGCAGGAACTTTTTAAGAAGATCATCAATACAGAAGTCAAACCCGTATTTGCCAAACAAGGCTATTCCAAGAAAAATCTGAATTTCTACAAAACGGATGGAAACCTCACATATAAGTTCAACATTCAAAGAGCAAAGTATAACACCAGTAGTCAAGTCCAGTTTTATGTTAATTGTGGTGTTCACTCTAACGAACTTGCGGAGTTGCATTCCGTTGGATTAAATGGAGACATATTGGAGTTCGTATCTCATTTCACCTGTCGAATCAGAGAAATAGCCCCTGCCGCTCCGGCCCACTATACCTTAACGCCTGATATCGATCCAGACGCTTTATCGAAAGAACTGGTGTCGCATTTGGAAGAGGGCATTTCATTCCTGCACTCGCTAACAGGGGCCAGAGATATAGTCCATTATTATATGGACAAGACAGCGCTACATTTAAGCGAAGTAACCTTCCGCTTCCTGCTAAAAGCCGGCGATACGGAAGAAGCCAAGGATTATTTACAGCAACTGCACGCCAAATACGGAGCCGAAAAGCGCTGGGCGATATTAGAAAAGAAATATACAGCCGTTTTTGCCGAGTACGGAATGTAATCTTTGATTCGACAAATAGCCCAAATGAGGATTTCCAAAGGCGAGGGATATGATCAATACAAAATGAATGGGGATAACATATGAGCGATACTCAATATACTTTAAATTTTGAGAAACTGTGTAATGAATTACAGCTTGGTGAATTGATCAGTTCGCCCAAACCAATCTCAGGTGGACTTCTTCATCGAATGTACGCCCTTGAAACGACGCAAGCTAATTATGCAGTTAAGGCATTGAACCCTCAGATCATGATAAGACCTTCTGCTGTGCAAAATTATATTGATTCAGAAAAAATAGCAAACGTGGCAGCTGAACATATCCATGCTCAACCTGCAAAAAGGTTAAAGGGTGCTTCTATGCATAACATTGATAATCAATTCTATCTAATATTTGATTGGATTGAGGGTCAATGTTTGAAACAAGATGAAGTTACTATCAATAACAGTTCTCTGATGGGAACGATCCTTGCAGGTATCCATAAAACGGATTTTAGACAACTAGAATTGGATAGTTCACAGGCGACTAATTCTAAAAAAATAGATTGGATGTTTTATCTGAACAAAGGAAGAAATGAGAATTCGGAATGGATTAAGATTTTGGATTCCAATATGGATAAGCTGTATGAGTGGAGCATGAAAGCTAAGAATTCATCTTCAATGCTAGCATCCAATAATGTTATTAGTCACAGAGATCTGGAGCCTAAGAATGTGATGTGGAGACAAGACATACCTATTATTATAGATTGGGAATCGGCAGGTTATATTAATCCGATGCATGATCTGGTAGAAACCGCTGTGTATTGGTCAGTAGATAGCTCAGGAAATATCAATAAGGAAAAATTCTTAGCTTTTATAGGTGGATATAAGAAGCGAATGGGCAGTCTAACAGCCAATTGGGAAGTAGTTCTGGATCATGGTTTTGCTGGAAAGTTGGACTGGCTCGAATATAGTCTTAAACGGTCACTGTGGATTGAATGTACGGATATAGAGGAACAATTAGTAGGAACATCACAAGTCATTTGGACTTTACAGGCTTTAGAACAATACGAAATCATGATTTCAGATATGAAGAACTGGTTGCATGCTTAATTCAGGAGAGATGCCCACATGGAAAACGATAAAGGAACACTCAGAACATGCGAACAAGGACATTCGTATTATAAAAAAAGTGACTGCCCAACCTGTCCGACGTGCGAAGCTGAACGTAAACCGACAGAGGGATTTCTAGCCTTGCTGTCCGCTCCTGCCAGACGTGCCTTGGAGAATGAAGGGATTACAACACTACAGCAACTTGCGGAGTACACAGAGAAAGAAATCCTGAAGCTGCACGGAATCGGGCCATCTGCCATACCTAAACTGCGAAACGCTTTGGAAGAAGAGGAATTATCTTTTAAGAAATAACCCTCTTGACTCCTCTCCTTTAATCCAAACCAGAATCGGAAGTAATCTCCTCCATCGTTACCCGATACAACAAGTTACCTTCACTGAGTAGCAGACGATGTTGGCGAAAATCCTGCCGTGCCTGCTTGAAGGGCCGACCATTTTCATTTAATAAATCAATCTTCTGCCCTTTGCTCAATCTTCCGGGCTTCTCCATTTTTTTTAGCACAAACGTTCCATGTTTACCGTACCCGGCATCGAATAAGAAATGATAACCATTCGTGCTGAAGCCGGAGGAACCGGAGATGTTTGGATTCATCAGAGTTACATTAGGTTCACTAGTGCCCCCTGAGATACAACCGAGTTCAAAATCGGTATAGAAGTAGAACCAGACCTGCTTCTCATTCACCACATTGAGTGCGTAACAATCGGCAATGTCAGCTTCACGATTTTCATACAGTTTATTGCCATGTTCATCCCAGGCCAGCAGACCACATGATCCAATCGGATCGCTCCAACCGTAGTTACCAAAAACCCCTTCATCGAAGTAACTAGTCCAGATCGTTCCCTTTTCTGTGACCTGTACACTCTGAATACCGTCTCCCAACAAAAACTCGCGAATTGTACTTCCGTCTAAATCACACACTTTGGCGTTTAGATCAACCTGTTCATTCCCATAATTCGCACACCGTGCTCCGACCAGCAGCAAATGATCATGTAATGGTTGTACGTAATGATAATTGAACGTCTGTCCCCAGATGACAACTTCCTCGATAGTTTGGTCAGTCACAATAAGCACTTTGTACGTATAGCTTTGATTCAATTTACTTTGGACGAACATACCTTGTTTTCTTTCGGGGATCTGATTCATCAACAGCACATAGACAAAGCCATCCCCGCCCCACTGGGTGGAAACGATATCGAAGCCTTCGACATAATTTGAAATATCGGCAAAAGGCAAAAGGTTTACTTTGGGATTGGACATATCCTATCCTCCTTCGTAGTCGAATGCAGAGTCACCATCTGCATCTGTATAAGAGGATTATGACGTACGTGTACTTTACTGAACATGGCGGAAGTATAGCGAAGGTCTTCTTTGGCTTTCTTGACACACGTAGTACAATAAGGAAGTTGTGTAAAATTCTATATAAGAGGAGGATGGAGAGGTAGCTATAAGAAGAGTGTGAGAATACATACAACGCACGTGTAGTAAGGGGAAAGAAGTACCCGTAGATTTGATTTGTATGAGTACGATTACGTGGAAGACTCATCTCTGAAAAACTAAAAAACTAAAATGTATAAGGAAGTGTTACGAGGTGGAACCACATATTCAAGAGCAAAAGACAGACTACCGTCCACTAGGCGTATCGGGCTTGGGTGGTTGGCTGATTCTCGTCCAGATCGGATTATTTCTTACGTTGATTTTCCTGGCGCTCCAATTGGTCCTGTATTGTTTGCCCATGCTTACAACAGAGACTTGGGAGTTGCTAACTTCGGAGCAATCTGAATATTATCACCCGCTATGGGGACCGGTCGTTATTTTTGAAACGGTATATAACGCACTGTTTTTAGTGTTTAGCATATATACTATCATTGCTTTGTATAGTAAAAAATCGATCTTTCCTCGTCTTATGATCATGTTTTATAGTGTTAGTCTAGCCGTTAGTGTCATTGATTATTTATTGTTGCTTCAGATTCCGATGGCGAGAGAACTTGAGGATGGAAACTCGTTAAGAGATATTGGCAAGTCGGTACTTACTTGTGCGATCTGGATTCCTTACTTTATCAAATCAGAGCGAGTTCATAACACATTTGTAAGATAAATGGGTTGCAGGAAATGCCCGATCTCGGATAGAAGATATCAGAGGTCGGGTTTATTGTATATATGCCGGGCTAGTCATACAGTGTAAAGGTATATTGTCCATTATAGAAGTGAAAAGGACGAGAGATCTTGAAAATTTATCTGGTAAGGCATGGGATGGATGAGGAAGGGTATCGAGGCGGATGGAGCGATCGTGGACTTACGGAACAAGGAATCAATCAATCCAGGAAACTGGGAGAGCATTTGCATCATCATGCTGACGCGTACAACATACATACGATTATTAGCAGTGATCTTCCTCGTGCAGTACAGACTACACGGGAAATTGAGAAGAGATTAAACATGCAGGCTAGCTTAATGAAAGATTGGCGGGAGATGAATAACGGAGATTTGGCAGGCATGCTCCATAAGGATGCTGAAGAACATTACCCAGGGGTTTATTTCAACACCCTTGAGATGGATTCCCCTTTTCCGGGAGGAGAAAGTCCAAGGGATTTTTATAACCGGATATGCACATCTTTCGAGAGCCTTCTTAGAGATATAGAGGAACAAACAGTCAAGTCCAATGTCCTGTTAATTACTCACGGCGGAGTGATTAATATTCTGTATTATCTGCTTGAGAAGAGGGAATGGAGTAATAAATCCAGCTTTTATCCCATGGACAACACCAGTGTACATATCGTTGAAAAGGGAAGGTATGGTTGGAAACTTAGCAACGTAAATGGTTTGAGTCATCTAGATTAGTCGTTTGATAGGTCTAACGGAATGGGTGAACCATTAATATCTCTTGGGTATTTATTTTGGAGAAGACAATGATTTGCTTACAGCGGAAGCGGAGAGTAAAGGATAAAAATAAACGGATAGATTAAATAGAAGATGGAGGCGATGACATGAGCGATCAACCAATTGAACTGCTACAACGTTTGAAGTCTTTATCCGGACCATTTCCAATCTGGGATACGGGGCAGTTGCCGGAGCAACCCGGGAAGCTATTTTTGGAGTGGTTGAGATTGGCGGTTGAGAACGAAGTGAAAGAACCTCATGCTATGACAATCTCCACCGTGGATCACGACGGTTATCCTGATGCGCGCGTGTTGATTTTGAAAAACGTAATCGACGAAACGTTTTATTTTGCCTCCAGTTCGGAGAGCCGAAAAGGACAGCAGTTGAAGGAGAATCCTCATGTCGCTCTGACATTCTACTGGCCTTCACTTGGAAGACAGATTCGGATAAGGGGAATTGCCGAGGATCAGGGAGATCAAGCGGGTGCTGATGATTTCCGCAAAAGGTCAGCTGGAGCGAGAGCAGTTGCCATGACAGGGCATCAGAGTGAGGTTTTGGATAGTGAGGAAGTGCTGGATAGTGCCATTGAAACTCAGAAAGAACGCATCCAACGTGACCCCGATGTCGTTACACCTCATTGGCGTTTATATGCCGTGAATGCACAAGAGGTGGAGTTCTGGCAGGGAGATTCAAAGCGTAAGCATGTGCGAGTCCAATATGTGATGCAAGATGGGCAGTGGAAGACACGCAGATTGTGGCCTTGATTTTATTACAGATGAGTAGGCAGCGCGGATCGAGCGGTTATGTATTTCTTTTCTTAACAATCTCAGGGAGGGCGAATCTATGAAAACAATTGAAAGTTTCTTCGAACCATTTCCGGTATTGGAGACAGAACGGACGATACTCCGGCGGCTTACCTATGATGATCTGGATGATATGTATAGTTATTGTGTTGTACCTGCTGTCTCGGAGTTCACTACCTGGGACGCGCACAAGAGCAAAGAAGATACCAAAGCTTTTTTGGATTTTGTCATGAGCCGGTATGATGTGAATTTAATAGGCCCATGGGGCATTGAAGATAAACAAACCAAGCGGCTGATTGGTAGTTGTAACTATCTAGGGTGTGATAGCGATAACAGGAGAGTCGAGTTGGGATATGTGTTATCTGATCAATATTGGAATCAAGGCTACATGACCGAAGCGGTGAAACGAATCATCCAATTTGGATTTGACGAAGTGGGATTGGAACGAATCCAGGCTCAATGTTTAGTGAAGAACACGGGCTCCGCGAAAGTCATGGAAAAGGCCGGCATGCAATTTGAAGGTGTGCTGAGGAAATACATGAAGGTAAAAAATGAGCTTCAGGATCTGAAGATGTATGCCATTGTAAAAGAAGACTTCTATACTCGTATTAAATAAAGAACGTGTTTTGGGAAAGGGCGAGCGAGGTTGAGCAAAGGAATCCTGTATCTTATGTTATTCATGACTTTTTTAAGCAGCTCAGAAGTGGCGAGGTCTTCCAACAATACGGCAAAAAAGCTTTTATAGATACTAAAAAGGGAAAAGTACAAAGTATTACATATGTTATGGAGAAAAATAAACAAGGCAATTACCATGTCATACCGTCCTTTGATCATGCAATATTGGAAGGAGGATTTGAGAACATGAAAGGGTTGTCCATGAATTTTGATCACAAAGGTCGTGTCTCATTCATCATGCTGGCGAGCCACGAGTTTGCCTATAATCCTGAGTTCAACGTGGATGACATACAATAGAGGAATTATTTCATTACACTATATCCCACCTTTACAACAACAAACGTACATAATGTCATATCGTCAACCGTGTGCCATCCGCTATACTCTTCAAGTTATCCAAACGTGGATTGAATGAAGGAATCGGGAGGTACAACAAAATTGATAGCCAAAAACAAATATAAATCACTCGAACTGGAAACACCCGGCATATATGAGCTGGAAGGGCTTGAAGTGGGAGTGACATCGAACTGCAATTATAAATGTGACTATTGCTGCGCCTACAATCGGGATGATGGAGCATGCATCGGTAGTCAGGAAGTTATCCGTATTATTAGTGAGCTTCCTCGTCTCAAGCGCGTGCGATTGTCCGGGGGAGAAGTTACTTTGAAATACCAGGATTGTCTGGAGATCGTGACGTATTGTGCGGCACATGGCATCGATACACAATTGAACAGCAATGCCAGTCTGCTGACAGAAGAACGGATTCTTGCTTTGCGCGATGCGGGCTTGTCCAACATCCATATCTCGTTCAACTATACGGATGCAGAGGCCTATGCTGCGTACTACCGTGTGCATCCTCGCATGTATGAGAGACTGGAACAGAATATCCGTTTGTGCACGGAAGCCGGTCTGGAGACGGTACTGGAAACGTTACTGTTTGAAGGTAATCAAGCGAATATGCAGGCCATTAGCGATAAGGTATATGATCTGGGTGTGCGCATCCATGAGATCCAGAACAGCATTAAGATGCCGCATACGGACTGGAGCCAGATTGTATCCAAAGAGTCTCTTGTTCGATCTGTAACGGAATTAATTGAGCATAAAAAGCCAGATACAACGCTCTATTTCACCTGTATGGATCGGTTCGCTGAACAGTTGAATTTGCGGGAGCAACCGGGCGTGTATTTCTCTAATTGCGTGGATGGCACGAAACAACTTCACTTGCACGGCAACGGAGATATTCTCATATGTGAGTTATGCCATCCTGTTGTAATTGGCAACATCTATAATGGAACGTCGTTGAAGGATATCTATACCCAGCAGCCGCCGGCGTTAACAGAATTCCTGGAGAAGCTGCCTTGTCCTGCGTACGATGCCCTTTTTGCAGAGGCATAACAGGAAGCTCTGATGAAGATATCTGTATTAAATAAAAATATGCACTACGATAGAAGTGACTTTAGGGCTCTATAGATTGAAAATCAAGGTGATCTGATTTCCTCAATGGGAAAACGGATGGCCTTTTTTGATTGAACTATTCAGTTACACAATAACAGCGATTGGAAGGTTGTTCTGTCATCGTAGTGTCAGTGTGAATATTCTTTAGTTCAAGTTATTTAGTTTCAGATTCATTTAAGCTACCCGGCCTAATATGGCCTTAAGAACTTAGATGAAGAGGTGAGCTTCACATGATGAAGATGTATCAGAAACCAACCCGGAAAGACCCCCATAAAAGACCGATCTCCCCAAGAAAGCGCAGATGGCTCATCATCACACTTGTCCTTGTGCTCGCAGTAGGTGGAATCCTGTACAGCTTGGCTGACCGTTACCTGATCCGGCATGTGCAGGTGGTGGTAGCGGATGAGAACACGGCAACGGCAGCAACGGGCAACACGAATGATTCCACCAGTACTCCGACCACCGCAACTAAAGTGAATGCAACGTCAGATGATTGGAATTATTCGAGTGATGATATGGAGGTCCATATTGATAAGGTACAGTCAGGTTCTGGCTCGGATCAGATCACGTATTATGTCGCTGATGTTCAGCTGACGGATGCAAGCAGTCTGCGAACCGCGCTGGCGGACAACAGCTTTGGAACAAACATTACCGAAAATACATCAGAGATTGCCGCAGCCAACAATGCGATCTTTGCCATTAACGGTGATTATTACGGATTCCGTGATGATGGTGTCATTATCCGAAATGGAACATTGTATCGGGACAGTCCCACGCGGGATGCACTTGCCCTATTCAACGACGGAATGATGAAAACATATAACGAGAACGAGATTTCTTCCTCGGAGTTACTGGCCGAAGGTGCAACCAATACACTATCCTTTGGACCGATTCTGATTCAGGATGGCGAGATTGTTAGTGATTTTAGCAGTGTGAAAATTGACAATAACTTCGGCAACCGCTCCATCCAGGATGCGAATCCAAGAACTGCGATTGGCATGATTGCTCCGAATCATTACGTTTTCGTGGTAGTGGACGGACGGCAGGACAACAGTCGTGGCATGACCTTGGCAGAACTGGCCGATGTCATGAAAGGCCTTGGAGCAACCGAAGCCTACAATCTGGACGGCGGCGGTTCATCCACGATGTATTTTATGGGCAGAGTCGTCAATAATCCGCTGGGGCGTAACCAGGAACGTGGCGTAAGTGACATTTTATATCTGACGGAGGGACAAGGATCATGACGATATTAATTCCATCCTATGAACCCGATGTGCGTTTGCTGAATCTCGTTCTGCAGTTACAGACATTTAAGATTGGACCTATTGTGATTGTGGATGATGGCAGTGGCCCGGGTTACCGTGGGATTTTCGAGACGGCAGAAGCCTATGGCTGTACGGTCCTGACACATCCCGTCAATCTGGGGAAGGGTAGGGCGTTGAAGACAGGCTTTCAGCATATTAAGGAGTACGGACCTCAGGGCGGTGTAGTGTGCGCGGACAGTGACGGACAGCATCTGCCACATGATATTAAGCGTATCTTCGAAGTGCTGCTGGCACAAACGACACCCGGAATTGTACTTGGCAGCCGTCGCTTCAGTGGTAAGATTCCAGCACGGAGCCGTTTTGGCAACACCGTCACACGGGCAGTTTTTTCGCTCACGACAGGTACCAAAGTATATGACACACAGACAGGTCTACGCGGTTTTCCTTACTCGATGCTGGATTGGCTGAACCAGATTCCCGGTGATCGGTTTGAATACGAGATGAATATGTTGCTAACGGCACACAAGGAAGGGTATGGAATTACTGAGGAGTTTATCGATACGGTGTATCTGGATCACAATGAGTCCTCCCATTTCCGCCCGTTGGTTGATTCGTTCCGGATCTATAGGCCAATCCTGATGTTCAGCACATCTTCGTTGCTGTCTGCTCTAATTGATTTTGGACTACTATTCGTCATTCAGTATTTCACGCATAATCTGTTTCTGTCGGTTGTCGCAGCAAGACTGTGCAGCTCCATCTTCAACTACACGATGAATCGGAAGTACGTATTCTCCGCTGGACGAACCTCTAAGGTTCGGCAGTCTTTGCCCAAATACTTCTCACTTGTCCTACTGGTGCTGTTATTAAACTACGGTTTATTGTATTTTTATAATGAAAAATTAATTATCCCGCTAATCGCAGCCAAGCTGTTGACCGAGGTATCCATCTTCCTTTTCAGCTATTGGGCGCAGCGCAGATTTGTCTATTAACACAGAGAGAGTGGGCATACAGTTTGCTCTCTTTTTTTCAATCAAAACCGCTTCAAAAGAATATCCTGTGCTTCTTGGTTAACAAAAACGGCCGAGAACAGGGGTAAAAATACCCTTGTTCTCGGCCGTTTAAACTCACAGGAGGACGAGCGTTACATCAGCTTCTTAATCTCATCCTTCAGGATTTCAGACTGAGTGCCGAAGATAACCTGCACAGCTCCACCACCGAGTCTCATGACGCCGGAAGCGCCAAGCTGTTTGAGTGCCTGATCGTTGACGGCTTTGTCGTCCCTAACAACTAGCCGGAGGCGAGTGATGCAGGCGTCAATGCTCTCGATATTATCTGTTCCCCCGATCTCGGCAAGCACCTTGCCAGCCTTGGTGTCGGCAGACGCTGCCACGGCGGAAGCATTAGTGGGGGCATCGGCATCATAAGCGTCATCCTCGCGCCCCGGCGTTTTCAGGTTGAACTTGATAATCATGAACCGGAACAGGAAATAATAGACGATCGCAAATGCGAGTCCGACCGGGATCATGAGCAGCGGATTGGTCGACAGCTTCATGTTCACGAGGTAATCGATTAGACCTGCAGAGAAGGCGAAGCCCAGCTTAACATTCAGCAGGTACATGATTAGGGCCGCCGCACCGGTAAGAATAGCGTGCACCACATACAGTAGAGGCGCCGCGAACATGAAGGAGAACTCGAGCGGTTCGGTAATACCCGTTAAGAACGAAGCCACCGCTGCGCCGATAAAGATCGAAGCGACCATTTTACGCTTTTCAGGCCGGGCTGTATGAATCAAGGCTAGCGCCGCCGCCGGAAGAGCGAACATCATAATCGGGAAGAAGCCAGACATGAACATGCCTGCCGTAGGGTCTCCGTTGAAGAAGCGGGTCAGGTCGCCGTGCACGACTTCCCCGGCTGCATTGGTATAATCTCCAATCTGGAACCAGGCGATGGAGTTGAGGACATGATGCAGACCAAGCGGGATGAGTAGGCGGTTGGCGATCATAAACACCATGGAGCCAACGCCGCCAAAACCTACAATCCAGGCACCGAAAGCGCCGATGGCATCCTGAATCGGGCTCCAGATCATGCCGAACAGGATGGCCAACACCAGCATGGAGCCGGCGGTGACCATCGGCACAAAGCGTTTGCCGGAGAAGAAGCCGAGCCAGTCAGGAAGCTTGATATTATGGTATTTTTTATACATATAGGCTGCAAGCAGTCCGGCAAATATCCCGCCCAATACGCCCATATCCAGCTTGACATCGTCAGGAATATAGCCGAATACACCTGGAACGGCTCCCAGAATCCGCGTTAGTACCATATAAGCGATCAGGGCGGAAAGCGCGGCGACCGCATCCCCCGCCAGTCCGATTGCCACCCCAATGGCGAAGATGAGCGCAAGGTTGCCGAAGATCGCCCCCGCTCCCTCATTCAAGAATGGAACTACATACTGATTAAGAAATCCCCCGATCACGGGACCGAGTGGAATGTCCTTTTCGTAATTAAGAAGACCGAGGCCTTGAAGAATACCTGCCGCAGGCAGGGTTGCTACAGGAAGCATCAGGGATTTTCCCAGCTTTTGCAGTGATTTCAGCATATTGTTCTTCCTTTCTTTTTTTGATTTAGGTTATTTGGACAAGCTGACTTTCATGATCGTTCCCATGCCTGCTTCTACGCTGCCATACTCCGGGTGCGACTCCCACGGCTGTTCAGCCGCATTCGCAACGATGACAGGGGTGATGACCGGATAACCGGCGGAAGCGATCGCATTCAGGTCAAATTCAATCAGAGTCTGACCGATAGTGACTTGATCCCCGGTCTGCACTTGGGGTGTGAAACCCTGTCCTTTCAGGCTGACAGTATTCATACCGATATGCAGCAGTAGCTGCAGCCCGGAAGCATGCTCAATCATTACGGCATGGTGCGAATTGATCAGGTGCACCACAGTGCCGTCGATAGGGGCGACCAGCCTGCCTTCCTGGGGAATCATTGCAACTCCCGGTCCCATAAGTCCTTGAGCGAACGCTTCGTCAGGCACTTCTTCCAAACTGACGCAGGTTCCGGTGAGCGGGGAGGCGACGGATATTGTTTCAGATGTTTTGGCAGATTTGTTGTTTTTCCATTTCCAGATCATTGTGTGTTGTCCTTTCTGCTTTTGGTTTTGGCATGGGTTTGAAAAAGCCGGTATAAATGCATGGCGAGAAAAGCCGTTTCTTCCTCGGGCACTTCTGTACCCAAATCCTCGGCCATTACAGCGCTCAGTTTTCTGGCCAGCTGGTATTCGGACGTATATTCATTTTTTACATATTGTGCGAAGGTGGGGGCCGTCATCGGCTGCTGATACAGGCGTTCCATGGAGAAGCGCAGGTGTATCATGAGTCTTGCCTGGCTAAGGCTGCCCTGATCAAAGCGAACGCCACCCTCCTCTTCAATAATCGACTGAAGCTTGCTGATCACATTGGATACCTTAACCAACTGTCCGACAGGGACGTGATTTACGGAGGAGTACACATGGTATGTCAGGAACCCGGCCTCATCCTCCGGTACCTCTACGCCAAAGGCCTCTCCGATCATGGCTGCCGCTTCCGAGGCGATTTCGAATTCTTTCGGAAAACTGAGCTTTGTCTCCGTAAGAAAAGGATTCAGAATCTCCATCCCGTTGCGGATACGATATAAGGTGAACTGAATATGACTCGGAAGAGCAAGGTAGATCTTGTCATTCAGCTTGCCGGGAAACTGATCAGCGATGAGACGGATAATTCGGTCAGAGATGTCGATGACATTGGGGTCCAAGTCCCTCATCAGCTCCTGCGCCTGCCCCCACTCCTCCCGGTCTTCCAGCCGGAATCTTTTCTCAATCCGCGGATCATCAGCCTGAACGGTGCTTTCCACCTTGAACGCAAATCCCAACCCTTTGCCAATCAGTACGTACTCCTTGGTATTCTGGTGCGACCGGGCCAGAACAATATTACTGCCGACGACCCGCTCCACCTGCAGAATCATTTCTTTACTCACGGTTCACCGCCTCCTCGTTTCTAAAGTTAACGCTTTCATGCCTCCGGAACGCAAAAAGAGCCAAGAAGCGAGTATAGTTTACTGTTCGCTTCTTGGCTCATGCCCTCTGGGGTGGTAACACGCCAATTCATTTTATGTTTTCATCAGAACGTTCTTCCTACATAATATATAGCGGATCTGCCACCGTCAACCATAATTTTGTCATCCAACTGTTCGTCGTTTAATATAGGGAATGTGTAAACGAAAAGGTACCTGCCGTAGTTGGAGCCAAATCTAACATGAATAGGAGTATGCCTATGTATCTTCGAAGTGTGGAACTCCTGTCGGCCAAGGTCGAGAATCGGGACCAATATCCTTTTGACATCCCCGCGATCCGGTCCTTGGAACGATTGGAGATCACGAATAACGTTACTTTTTTTGTAGGTGAAAATGGTTCAGGGAAATCTACGCTGCTGGAAGGCATCGCACATCAATGTGGCTTCAATACCGCAGGGGGTGGCAGGAATAATACCTATGAGACACATGCTTCGGAATCCTCGCTCGGGAATTATCTCAGGCTGGCCTGGTTGCCCAAAATAACGAATGGTTTCTTCATGCGCTCTGAATCGTTCTATCAATTTGCATCACATGTCGATGAGATGCCGGAATCGCTTCCGTATTATGGCGGGCGTTCATTACATGAACAATCACATGGGGAGTCTTTTCTCAGTCTGTTCGTCAACCGCTTTAGTTCCAAAGGCATCTATCTGCTCGACGAGCCCGAAGCCGCATTGTCCCCAGCAAGGCAGCTCTCTTTATTGCGGATTCTTCATGATCTGTCAGGCACTTCGCAATTCATTATTGCGACGCACTCACCCATTTTGCTGGGGTATCCGGGGGCAGAGATTTTAAGTTTTGACGATAACCATATTCAAGAGGTAGTCTATGAGGATACCGATCACTACCAGATTACCCGCAGCTTTCTGGAGAACCGTGACCGGATGCTGAATGAATTATTTAAGGATTAAGTTAAGTTATCCGTGTAAACAAGGGAAGATATTGAATCATGCGACATTAAATTTATTGTTGAGGAGAGATTGGATGAAAGTAGGTTTGCTGATTGTTGATATGCAAGAGAGTATTGTGCGGAAAAAGATGGACCAGACTTCGATAGACCATGCTTGCGAGTACATTAATCATGTTGCAGGTGTGCTGCGCACGAATAATCATGTGGTCATTCACGTACAGGATGTGGAAGGGATGGAAGAGGCAGCGCCAGATGAGTATCGCATTATTCCCGAGGTGGATGTGAATGAGAAGGATATCACGGTTACCAAAGAAGCTTCCAATGCTTTCTGGCAAACTGATCTGGAGCAAGTGTTGAAGAGTCACGGAATTGAATTGGTAATTATCGCAGGTTTTGCTGCAGAGGAATGTGTTCTATTCACCTACAACGGTGCGATGGAGCGAGGTTTCCGTCCGGTGATGTTGCAAAATGGAATTCTAAGCACCCATCACGAAGCGGTGATTTCAACGTACAGAGATCGCAATGTGATCTCATATCCTGTGGTTGATTATCTAATCCATTAAGGGTTGGCTACATGCCAGAGGATACTTGGTGGTGGAAAATAAAGATAAGATCAACAATTGGACTCTGTAGGGAGTCTTTTTTTTGTACATATGTGCATGTTGACCGTGAATGTATGGTTACTCTATGGTTTAAGCCAAACTTTGCCTATATCTGCTAGGGTTGAAACGATATATTGAGAAACAGGGCACAGCAAGCTCGTTGTGGATATCGGGAAAGTCGTGTAGCGATCACTAACCAACTCATAAACTAAGGGAGATGTGGAATGAAGATGAATGTACAAATTACACGTATTTTGACAGAACAAAAGGAATTGTTTCTCAACCTGTACAACTTGTACTTATATGATCTGTCTGAATTTTCTGGCGAGGATCTACTTAAAGAGGGGAAATATGATCCAACGAACACCTATCTATATCTGGAACGCGATGAATTACATCCGTTTTTGATTAAGTATGAAGGAAAGGTTATTGGATTCGTACTGGTGTGCTCACCTCCATATGTGCCGAAAGGTGTGGATTATACCGTGCAAGAGCTGTTCCTGGTCAAAAAGTATCGCGGACAGGGACTGGCAGCACAAGCGGTTGGCTTGGTTTTTGCTCAATTTGAGGGTACATTCAAAGTAGAACAGCTTGCTAATAATGCGGCAGCAGTTTCATTCTGGGAAAAATATTATGAGCAGCATCAGATTGAATATACGGAGTCTGAATATCACATTGAGATTGACAACATCGCTGGCAGCCACCGGATTTTGTCCCAGACTTTTGTGCGTGGAAGAGCGAAATAATATGTAACTTAGAAGGTGATTAGCTTGTTTATTATCGTAGCAAATAAGGGGAAGTTGAAGTGGATTTCTGGTGTGTTTCAGGCAGAAGAGGTAGCTAGACAGTACATGGATCTCATACCTGATGAGCTTAAGGTGTACCATGAATTCATTCAGATAGAGAACATCACATATCCTTTTTATATTATAGAGCGTCAGGAATCTCCATTTAGGTTTCTCGATAAAGATGAAGTGATTTCACTTTTCGATCATACGGATATATCAGAGGACGAAGATGAGGTGCACTTCAATATCTACACGGTGGATTCAGATTATAGACCGAAGAAACCTGGAACAGATTATATGGGAGCACTGAGGCATGATCATGTGACCAATGAATCTATAGAGATGTACCGAGAAGAAGGAACAGTGTTTCTGAGTAGACGAAGGATTTTATGAATGTAAGGAAGTTTTTATCACGGTCCTATTTTACTTCTCCTGATTTGGGAGGTAGATAGGACCTTTTTCAATTTCCATTTACCAATACATGGGTTATGATGAATTAAGAGGATTCTATGGGAGTGGGCGTGTAAGGGGGCGCATGTAGGTATGCCAAAGCATCATTTTGTTATCGAAAACAAATCGCAAGTAGACGGGAATATTCATACCTCCTACTCATGGGATTCACAAGGGAGAATACATGGAAGTGGATTAACCACAGAGAATCATGCGACCTTGGAAGACGAATTCATTGCGTACATCTATGATTCCCTTCGATGGTTGAATACATGGAATCCATCCACCTGTATAAGTTGTAGTGGGCTGAACAACTATGGAATAACCGTTATTGAAGAGCAGGATGCTTTGTTGAAATTTCATCAACTGATTCGAGCCTGGATGGATCTATTCAGCCAAGCGACTGATCCGATTGTTCTAACAGGGAATTACAGTATTGATGGAGGGGAACAGAAGGGCTACTACGAGAAACTCGTGTACAACAAAGTTGAATTAATCAACGAATTAAACAAGCTTGCGAACATGGCAAAGTACGCTGAGGCAAATGGGAAATGCATTGTGCATTTTGGAATTTGAAAGTTAACTCTTATAAGATCCAATTTACAATAGAAGGGAGTTTTTACATTGCCTTGGCCTATGGTTCATTTTGCAATTGCATCCGAATTGATATCAGATCCATCCCCTGAATTATTATTGGGAAGCCTCGCTCCAGATTCCATCCATGTAAGAACTAATCTTCGTACCGAAAAGGCGAAAACCCACCTCATGCCAGAGGCAGGAAGGTTCGCAACAGACGAAGAACTTAAAGGATTTTTTGAGTCCAACAAGAAGTTAGCTTATAGTGATCCCAAATTCATGCACTATCTGTGCGGCTACATCGCCCATATCTATACGGATCGCGTGTGGACATTCGATATATATCCTGCATATGAAGTCCAGCCCAACGGAAGAAGCGTGTATACACAGGATGTCACGAAGTTAGAGTTTATGATTCTACAGAATTGGAACAGGGCCAGCGATTGGTTAAATGAGCTGAATGTGGGGAGAGCATTTGATCTAGGCGGATTGCTGGAATCTGAGGTGTACCAGTATAGAGGAGAGAAACTTGAGTTTTTAGTTAACCCTGACAACGAACCTTTGGGTGATTTAAATATTTTATCCATGGAAGTTATGGACAAGTTCATACATACAACAGGATTAGCGCTAAAACAATTGTATGCAAAATGGAATGTGTATAATGATTTACGCAGCACTGTGTAAGCAAGGGAGGGATTTACCTGAAGGTATACAGGAAACAAGTACGCAAAATTGTGGTGAATGATACACTGTTCCTGTACGTTGTGGATGAGCAAGCTTACGATATCGTCATTCGGGTTTATTCGAATGCGCTTAAATCTACATTTGTAGAGTTCAATGTTGCTTGGGAAGATACATGGGATATATTCGTCTATGAACCCAAACTGATATCCAACCTTATTCAATATGCTATAAAACAAGGGTGGGGCTACCAACAGAAGAATAACAAAATGAAATTTAACAACGCGACCAGCATTGTAAGAGTTTTAATGGCAGAGAAACAAACATGATCAAAAGGAACGTGGACACAAATTGAAAGCACGTCTCCTGCTCCACAACTCACCTAATTTTAAATTAGAAGATATATGTAATGAAAAGGCAGGGTCACCTGTTATACTGCATCATAGAAACACATAAAGGAGTATGGCTATGGACATCGTAATGACGCTTGAACCGCACGGATGGCTGGATTTCCTGGTTCAACCTGATCAGGGAGAACAGATAGAGATTCCGGTTTCTTTTTTGTCGGATGTGGTGGATGAGATAGCACGTCAAATCGTTGCATTGCACAAAGGAGCCACGGAGGTAACCATGACCATGCAGACAGAACCTGGAGAATATCGCTTCTGGATCAAGAAACGTTCGCAGGTAATCGTTCAATTCATGGTGTATGAGATGAGTGATAACTTTAGCACGGAAGCCATTACAGAGGGGCGATTGCTCATGTCTGAGGAGTTATCCTTGGTCAAGTTGACTAAGCTATTTTACAGAGAACTGAGCAAAATGAAGGAATTGGGACTGGAGGAATATCACAAACGGTGGAGTTTTGATTTCCCTCTGAATGCCTATGAGCGGATAGGAAGGGTTGTCCAGATCCGATGAAATTGAATGTTTTTGACGAGAAGGAGGAGTGACGTGGTCAACATACATAAGGGCAGATACTCAGCTCAGATCGAGGGAGAATTTATTGTTTTTATCATCGGAATGAGGATTAATCGTATGTGGGCTATACACAAATGGCTGCCTGTCTTTAAGTCCATGGGCCCGATGATTAAAGAACTGTATACGAATCCGGAGACCGGATTTCTGAGTACAGAGTATTTTATAAGCTGGCGTGGGGTGACGTTACTACAATACTGGCGCTCTTACGATGAATTGGAGAAATACGCACGAGGTGGAATTCACATGGAAGCTTGGAAAAGATTCAACCGCTCCATTGGTACTGACGGAACAGTAGGGATCTATCATGAAACATACAAGGCTCAGTCGGGTTCCTTCGAGACCATATACGCCAACATGCCCAAATTCGGATTAGCTAAAGCTTCTGAACATGTACCAGCGACAGGAAAGATGGAGACATCCAGACGCAGAATGGGCGGAGAGAATGACCCGGCAGTGGAAGCGCCAGAGAATCCATAAAGTGGTGAATAGAGAGGAGAATGTTATGAAGGCTAGTGTGCGAGCAGAAGATATACATTCAAAGCAACTCAGCTGGTTATGTATTGAACCGATGCTAGTTTCTGTACGGGGCAGAGATATGGCAGCCAAAACAGAGTTATACCGGCAGTTACACGAAGGGCAACAAGCTTTATTTCTGTTCTATTCCTATCACAATCACACGAAGAGGCTGGCAGAATTTTATTGGTTTTCGGCATATAATATCATTGAGATCAAAAGTTGGAATGGAATAAAAAATGGGATGCGCTTTTTTCATTTAGATGAGATGGTGAGTGTACTGGATCAGATCGAATGCCTGATTACGGACCACAATAGAGTGGATGAAGCGTGGCGTGAGGTGCTGGCAACGGATCTGGAGAAGGACCCGATCTTGCTTCAGAGAACAGAGGTGTTGTATGCGAACTATCAGACCGTGGCGCAAGCAGCTATTGTACACATGAACGAGATGATCTTGCAAAATAAGGAGATGTATCTAGAGATAAAGCCAGGGTTAAGGTAGGTACCTTGATAATTAAAATGAACAGCTCATGCCTTGAATGTGTTGGATGAGTACATAGACGAACTGCTCCTACGGAGTGGTTCTTTTTCGTATCTATGCAGTGATGATGCAACAAACTTGCAAAATCCTGCAACAAAACGCAATACAGTGGGATTGTCGTAACTATGCTTGTAATATGAGTTGTGAGAGGAGGGCCAACACATGAAAGTCATTTTTGAAGAGGACACGACAGTTGAAAAAAGGTTAGCCAAGGTCATAACACATCCGGCGGAGAAGTCGAAGTGGGACCGTATTCAGAAGGCAATCTGTGAATCGGAAACTCAATTAACGGTCATCCATGCCAAGAATAATCGCAATATACAGATCCAATTGAGTTCGGTGGTTGCCTTTGAATCAGAGGATCGGATGTGCGGTGTCCGGGTGATCTCAGGTGAGAAGTACTTGTTTAATAAACGTCTGAAATTTGTAGAAGAGGATCTGGATGACATTCATTTTGTGAAAATCAATAATCAAACGATCATCAACACACGGTATATCACCGCATTCTCTGCAACAGACCATGCTCGGATTAAGGTAGATCTGAGTGATAGCTCCAGTTACTTTGTCAGTCGATTTTATATTAAAAACTTTAGGGGGAAATTATCATGATAACTCAACTTAGACATTCTTTTTTTCAAGTATTCACTATAATGACGCTATGGATCACGCTCTTGGCAACAATATTCTTTGGTGATCTGCCCATTCAGGTGTCTTATTTATGGAACATAGTGGGTATTGCTTTCATTGCAGCTGTGTTGTTTGGAATGATGTATAACATGCTGTGGAACTATTTCACATTAAAACCGGTATGGAATATTGTCATCTCTTCCACATTCAATATTGCGGGAGGTATGGCGATGGTATGGTTGTTCTCGGTAGATATGTTCCAGTTCATCGCTCCCTGGTTCCCCGGCATGTGGTTGCTATCTATCGTGCTGCACGTCATCGCTTTTTATTTTTATGCTAGAATGGATAGCAAGAAAAAAGCGGAAGAGTTAAATAACATTCTCAAGTAGGTAAGGGGAACAAATATGAACGAGGAAGAAATGTTGCAGTTGTACGGGGTGGAACCTGATGAGGTACACCGGGAGGCCATCCGACAGCTGCTTCAGCAAGAGATTGAGAACCGAAAGTCAGAGGATAACGAGGTTCTGAGACTGTTGTGCATCATGTTATTCTGTATTGGAAATGTGGAGGACACCACGCTGATCTGGCAAGCCAAACTAAAGAATCAGGATACGGGCAGTTATATTGATGTGCAGTTATTATGTGGTGCAGGGTATGAGGAGACATTGTTTTACCTGGAAAATATGGACGGGGAACAGGCGCACAAGGAGTTGCTTTACCTTAAACAGTGCGAGCCGTATGACTTTGTTGATTTTTCCAAAGTGGAATGGGTCTCGAACTATAAGCGATATTACGGTGTTTGAGAATAACGAGCTAACGGACATTTGGAAGGAGGGGGAGTATGTCAAGCTTGCATGACAACATCATATTAAGCTACGAAGTGGATTTAGAGAACGAAAGGATCAGGATGCGTACTCGTTCAAATCATGATGTGCCGAAAAATATGGATGTTTTATTCTCTGGTGTTATGGCCCATGCGTTTGATACACCGCTTCATGGCAGCATTATTTTGGATCTGGATGAGTGGGATCTAGAACATTTTATCCCATATAATCGCGAGTTATTGGAATCGGGGAAAGGTCAAGGCTGGCCTGTCAGTTATGATTCCTATGACGAATTGCAAATCCGGCTGATCGAGGAGAAATACAAGTACATGGTGATCTCATCTTCGTATGGACTGAGTGGTTGGGTTTTGGCGAAGAATGTAGAGATTTCTGTTCAAGGAACAGGTGAACAGGATGAAACATGAGCACACGCAGCATGGTAGCAAGAAGGGCGTAGGACTAAGAACGGGCATGGTTGTGTTGGTTGTTCTGTTCATTATTCTGGTCATGACCAATCCAAACGAAGAGAAATTTGTTGCATGGCTCGGAAGTGAACATGATATCCATTCTTCGTATAATGTGAATGAAGGCAGGATGTTCACGCAGACGATCGACGGTGCGGAAAAGACACTTCACTATAAAGGTGGACATATACGGCATATGGGGATCTTTTCAACATATAGTTACCTTTTCTTGGATCATGAAGGAAAAGAGGTCCAGATAGAAGCGGTCGGCATAATGAATATGCTATTTAATAGATAGGAAGATTGATTGATTGTGTGACAGTTACAAAATTTGGACGGAATTTCTGCTTATATTCGCGCTCTTTGCATGAGGTAACTCGTGCAGAGAAGCGTGTTTTTTGCGTGCAATGGGAGAGAAACAGAGATGGATTACTTCGTTTATTCGCAAATTCCACATTATGGGTTATGATGTACCTTGAGAGAAAATTTTACATACATAGGAAGTCATATTATGTAGACGATTGCTGATTGGAGGACGGAATATGAAAAAGTTAACTGTAGTTTCATTATTATTTCTACTTCTAATGGCCTGTCAGAATCAGGAAAACACTGAAGATGCACAGCAATCATTAGATTCCTCGGCTCAAAGTGTCACAGAAAAAGAGGTACAACAGGATGAAGAAATATCGGCATCCCAACAGAAGGAAGAGATAACACCAGAGTATCTAGATGAAACAAACTATACAGGGGACAAATTGGAAATCGTCAAACTTATGAATGCCCGTCTGCGTTATTTATACGAAGAGGATGAAAAGCGATATATGAATCTTTTTGATCCACAGTCTCCTATATCAGGCATGGGAGGATACAAAGTTCTCAAGGTTACTTCCATGAGCGATATAACTATACAGGAGCAAAGGAAGCTCTACCAAGCAGTGGTAACGGTTAACGAGTTAAAAGAGAACAACGAAGAGTATAACAATACGATGGTGTTTTGGAAAAAGAAAGAAGATGGCGATTCTGCGCAATGGGTTATTGCAGATATTGATTAATAACATAGTGTCTGACACATGGAAATTCCATATCTTCACACATCATAAAGGGGAATGTAATGATGACAAGGCGATTAATACTGATTGAAGGATTACCGGGTTCAGGCAAGTCAACGGTTGCCCAAATGGTATCCGAAATTTTAAAGGGGCAAGGCAAGGAGGTACAACTATTTCAGGAAGGAAATCTGGATCACCCTGCTGATTACGAGGGCGTATCTTTTTATTATGCTGGAGACTTTGAGGTTTTATTGAAAACGTATGAAGAATACAGAGAGATTCTGGAAAGCAATGTGACTGCCCATGGCGATGGTTTTCTGATTCCTTATCGTAAGATGAAAGAACAACGGGGCATAGAGTTCCCCAGTCACGTTGTACAGGATATTTTCAGCCGGGATATTTACGAAATTCCTTTTGCGCAAAATGTGAAGCTGATCACCGAGAAGTGGCAAGATTTCACCCAAAACGTGTTAAGCACGAATGATGACTGCATCACGATATTTGAGTGTTGTTTTATCCAGAATCCACTGACCATGGGTCTCGTAAAATGCAATCACTCCAAAGAACAGAACGTGCAGTATGTATTGGAACTGGGGCGTATCATTCATGCTCTGAATCCGCTTCTCATCTATATCGATCAGAAAGATATATCCTATACCTTTGATAAGGCGGTTAGTGAAAGACCCAAAGAATGGTCAGAGGGATTCATTCATTATTATACGAACCAGGGTTTGGGGCAGGCACAGGGTTATCAGGGTGTTAAGGGTACGGTACAGGTTTTGCAGGAAAGAAAGAAGCTGGAGTCCGAAATCTATGAGTTACTTCAAATGGATAAGGTATGGCTGGATAATTCGGATTATGACCGCGAGGCTTGTAGGCACAAGTTAGAAAAGATTTTGCAGTAACCTTAATTAAAATACGAATACATACCGGAGGTTAGTTTTATGACATTTTATGGAGTAGCCTTAATTGCAACAACCGCAATCTTAATTATTATAGGTGTTCGAAGCAAACGGAAAGTAATTCTTAGATGGGGCATAGCCAGTTTAATTTTATTGCTCGTACTCATCATTCCCTCATTCATCATGGGATTCATGGATGGATTTGCTGATGGATGGTCAGCGAGATGACCACTGCAGATAACAATAATGTATCGTATGACCAAAATAACAACAAATTCAACTTCCGTGTGGCAGGTATTGTGATGGATGCGGGAAGAGTTCTTTTGCATACGACTGAACAGGATGATTTCTGGAATCTGCCCGGAGGTCGGGTGAAATTAAACGAGACAACAGAAGCGGCTATTGTGCGAGAGATGATGGAGGAACTGGGTGTTCAGGTAGAAGCGCAAAGGCTCGCATATGTTAGTGAAGATTTCTTTGAATATGATGGCCTGAAATATCATGAAGTTGGTTTTTATTATATCATCACATTGCCGGAAGCCCATAAGCTATATAGTGAAATTGAATTCAACGGTCTAGAGGATAACGGTAAGTTAATCTTCCGATGGTTTTCCTTGGACGAACTAGAGCAGATGGAAGTATATCCTGTGTTTTTGAGAAAGGAATTGACTAATCTCTTTGATGCAAAAGGCATCAAACACTTCATTCAGAAATAGAGGAATAGAGGGCTTATGGACATTACATTTATTCGTCATGGTCATGGCGAACACTTGATGGATTACCCAAACCAATTAGATTGTCTGCATCCGGGCCTCACTGAATTGGGAAAAATTCAGGTCATAGCGTTGCGTAAACAAGTCGTTTTTGCGCCTGAAGACGTCATTTTGGTTAGTCCAACGAAACGTACTATTGAAACAGCACAACTCCTAATCCCTAACAAAAATCTTGCGTTCTTCAGCCCACTGGTTGGCCCAAGAATGTTTCCTCAGAATTCAGAGTTTGTTCCTTTCCTCTGTGATCAGATCTATTCCAAGGAAGAGCTCAGCCATCAGCATAGTGACATAAGATTGGTTGAGCTGGGGATGGATTGTTGGGAAGAAAGTATTAATCAGATGGATGCAGATCGGTTCCAGATATTAGGTGAAAAGCTTCTTGAGTGGTGCAGGCAACAGAGCAGGAATACGTTTATCATTTCACATGATGGTACGATATCGAACTACAGGATGTTACTCGGAGAACAAGGGATAACCAAAAGTGATTTTCTTGGTGAAGCAGGGCAGTACACAATTCGAAACGTTTAACGATTAAAGGAGATCATGTCATGATACATTTTCCTAATGTAGAGACTGAACGTCTGTACCTCAGAGAATTAACCTTAGCAGACCGGCAGGATGTGTATGAACATTTCGCTGAACCGGATGTAACCCGGTTTATGGAGAAGGAATCTGTTTGTAAGTGACTAAAACTTGCTTAGGGGGATATTCAATGAAGTTATCGGATTATGAATATTTAACTTTGGCTATGGAAGAAGCAGAGCAATCACTGATTGAAGGAACGTATCCGATTGGTGCGATAATCGTTGATGTAGATGGGAATGTCGTAAGTAAAGGCAGGAACAGGGTCTACTCTGCGTGCGATCCCACCGCACATGCTGAAGTGGATGCCATTCGTCGGGCCGGACAACATTTGCTGGATGTAGAGAAGAAGAGATACACGAAGAACGATCTGACACTCTATACTACCTGTGAACCTTGTCCTATGTGTTCCTGTACCATACTAATGTCGGGTATTAAAAAGATTGTATGGGCAGCAGATGATGAAGAGTATGGAGGGCTTCGACGGTTCAAGGAAGGACCTCATTTTATCCATATGTTTGATACGCTATCCTGTGTAGCGGCTCCCTATCTGGATTTGGAAAATAGACAAAGAGCATTACTTGCCAAATGGAACATAGGTAGAGGAGTGCTTCATACAGAGTGGGAGATTCCAAAACAATGAAATCTGTAACGCTCTCTATCCTGTTATCCAGTGTCGTTTTGGGTATCTCCTTTATCATTGGCTGCACAATTTTAACGACTCATGAGAGAAATAGTGAACTCACTCAGGCAGAAGAACAAGTAGTACCAAACGATAAAGTATTATTAACGATGCAAGAAACTGCCGAGTATCTGAGTATGACTGAAGAACAGGTGATGAGTATTATTAAGGCGGAACAAGGGAGCTTTACCGTTTCAGGTTTCTTTGATGGGAGGATGTTTCCGTTCATTAAGGTTCAGAATCAATTTTTTGTTAGTAGAGTGGAGTTGGATTTGTGGGTTCAGGAAGCATCTGCAAGTCACAGAAGATATATTAATGGGCAAATGCAGTAGTCCTATGGGAACGATGGCATAATCCAAAGGAGATGAATCCACATAGAATTCGTGGGAGAGAAGGTAAGAATAACAACAGTCACAGAGCAGGACCTCGACTTCATATGTCAACTTGAATGTGACACAAACATATGGAGCTTTGAGGAAACTGTTGAAACGGATGAGGAAAAGGTCCGTGAGAAATATCGCAGCCATTTTGCTGTCGCAGATGAGAGCCCATATGCTTATGATTTCGTTATACGGCGCATGAATGATCCAGAGGAAACACCCATTGGTATCGTTCAGATGTGGAGTTACGTGGATCACCGAAAAAGCTGGGAACTTGGTTACGGTGTGCTTTCAGAATACTCAGGTAGAGGATACGGGAGTGAAGCTACCCGACTTTTGCTACAATTTGCATTCCAAGAGTTACAAGCTCATAAGGTCGTCGGCATGTGTAATTCACAAAACGTTCGCTCAGCAGCACTGATGCAGCAAGTGGGTATGACACGGGAGGCCGTCTACCAGGAAGAACTATGGTGGAACAATCAGTGGACAGACCAGTATTTTTTCTCGATTTTGGATAGAGAGTTTAAGCCAATCTAACAGGTATGGGAGGAAATAAGATGACTACGTTGGTTCTGCTAAGTGATTTGGTATTCAAATCTAACGATAAATTGGATCAGAGAATACGAAGCTTATTTAACAGTGAACAGCCTTCCATTGGATATATCCCTTCGTGCTCCGACCCGGAGCGGAAGTATTTTGAACACACTAGACGTTACTACAATCAAATAGGAATAGATAACATTCAATATTACGATCTTGATCTGAAGTATGAGGAGAGCACATTTGGCTCTATTTTCGAGTGTGATGCAATTCATCTATCCGGCGGAAATACGTTTTATTTTCTAAGTTTATTACAGAAGAGAAATGTGCTTGGTTTACTACATTCCTATGTGAAGAGTGGCGGCATGCTGATCGGGGTCAGCGCAGGAAGTATTCTGACGACACCTACGATAGAGATAGCGGGGTATGGGGAAGATGCTGATGAAAACGAAGTAGATCTGAAAGATATGAAAGCACTGGAACTCGTTAATTTTGAGTTTGCACCGCATTGGGACGGTTCGGAAGATAAACTAAATGCATTAAGAGAATATACTCATGTTCACCGTACAGCGGTCTATGCGTGCCAAGATGGAGGTGGGGTTGTAGTTGATGGTGAAAGCGTAGAGTTATATGGAAATGTGCGTCTCGTAGATGGCAAAGAAAGTGGGTCAAGTGATGAGTAATATTACGGTCTATCATTATGATGCTTTCTCCACAGTTCCCGGCCAAGGTAACCCGGCAGGAGTGGTTTTTGATGCGGATCATTTAAGTGAGACGGAAATGCAGCAGATCGCTTATAAGGTTGGTTTTAATGAAACTGTATTTGTGTTGAACTCTGAAGTAGCTGACGTCAGATTACGTTATTTTACACCGGGTCATCAGATTAATCTGTGTGGTCATGCCACAATGGCATCACTGTATGGTTTGAAGACGCGTGATATGTTGAGTGACAAAGAGTTAATCACGATTGAAACCAATGTAGGCATATTACCTATACGATTTGAGCACAATGCCGGCACCATTTACATGGAAATGAAACAGGATCAGCCGCAGTTTATACCGTTTCAGGGGGATATCGAGAAGCTGGTAAGCGCCATAAACCTAACTCTGGATGATGTCGACCATTCTACGCCAATCGTTTATGGAAGTACGGGAACCTGGACGTTATTAATTCCGATTCGTGACTTGAACTCTTTTATGAAAATGAAATCGGATTCTTCCCTGTTCCCAGAAATTTTAATTGAGAATCCCAAAGCTTCCCTGCATCCCTTTTGTTTTGAAACCCGCGATTCCGATGCCATGATGCATGCCAGACATTTTTCATCACCTTACTCAGGTACGACGGAAGATCCAGTGACTGGAACAGCCTCGGGTGTGATGGGTGCTTATTATTTAACCTATATGAAACCGGAGATCGATGAGGTACAGTTTGTGGTAGAACAGGGGCATGAGATTGGAAGAGATGGAAAAGTTCAAGTGAGTGTGATTCGGGATGGTGAGGATATGGATGTCAGAATAAAGGGGACAGCTGTATTTGTGCGTGAACTGAATGTTGAATTGGATACCTGATCTATACATAAGGGAGTTGCTTCTGTTGAATGAAAAGACGGTTTTAGATAGCGTTACTCGTGTCTTGAAAGAAGAATTAACGAATGCCTTGGTGGGAATATATCTACACGGTTCCATGGCCATGGGATGCTTTCATCCAAATCAGAGCGATATCGATATATTGGTCGTTAGCCGGGAAAAGCGAACTGCCGATACCTATCGAAGGATTGCAAAAAAGCTAATGCATATTGAAGATGAGATGCACATTACGAAAGGCTTTGAACTCAGCATTGTACTCGAATCTACGATTGTAAATATGGCATACCCTACTCTTTTCGAATTTCATTATTCTGCTTATCACCGAGAGAAATATCGAACGGATGAGCAATATCTATGTGGTGGATATGAAGATCCAGATCTGGTAGCACATATGGCGGTCATCTATGATCGAGGCATTGTGCTGGATGGTAAACCCATTAAGGATCTGTTCCAACCGGAAAATCGTGAACATATGATTGCTTCAATTACATCGGACGCGAGTTCAGCTATAGAAAAAATTGTGGAGAACCCAGTCTACTATGTATTGAGTCTGTCCCGGGTCCTTTTATACGTGAGAGATTCAGTCATTCACTCCAAACGAGAAGCAGGAGAATGGGCACTTACAGACCTTCCTTCAAAATACACGGATGTCATCTCACAATGCCTTGCGAAGTACAATGGTGATCTGGAGAATGTGAATTTGAGTAAAGCTTTACTTCTGGAGTATGCGGAATATATGTTGAATCAGATCCAAGCGAAGGGAGATTAACATGTTGCAAATTATTGATATTCGGCAGAAGCTGGACGTGCTGCAAGAAGCAGTGCAGTATTTCTGGAAACATTGGGGTTCGGAATCAAACTTCCAGTTCTATCGGGATTGTATAGAGCGTTCTGTGGAGACAGATAGTGATGTACCAAGGTTTTATGTGATGCTGGACGGAGACCGAATTATCGGTGGGTACGCTTTGTTACGAAGTGATCTGAATAGCAGGCAGGATCTCTTTCCCTGGTTTGCGTGTCTTCATGTTGATCCAGAATATCGGGGCCAGAACCTAGGTAGACAACTCCAGACCCATGCATTGAATGTGGTGAAAACAAAAGGGTATGACAAGCTGTATTTATGTACTGATCTGACTGATTATTATGAAAAAAATAACTGGGCCTATATTGGTAAAGGATATCTGCTTGATGATGAAGAGACGAGCATCTATGAATATAAGATTTAATAAAATCATTTCTCATTATTTCGAAGATACCGAGTATACCTTGGGAGCCGTTCCATTTGGGTTGACGAATACGACCAAAATTCTTGAAATACATGGACAGAGGTTTATCGTTCGTATCTACAACAGACATCTCAAAACGATGGATGGTATTGAACTTGAATGTAAAGTGACAGCGTTCCTTGAAGGCACTCATTCCTCGTTTCAGGTCCCACTCTTTCACAGGGCTATAGACGGACAAAACTATTTATTATTAGAAGACGGGACGCTTGCGTCTATTACTAGCTTTTTGGAAGGTACTGTACCTCAATTGTCTAGCGTAGACAAATCTAAGAAGTTTGGGCAGTTGGTGGGTGAGTTTTCGACACGAATGCAGGGGTTCCCAATAGGCAAGCAAGTTTGCAGGGGGAGTTCATTTACTAAAATGTACGAAATTCATCCATTAGCTAATCATCAATCGATTAAGGCTTTTTACAAAAATTCACCTTTTGAATTATCAGTCTCAAAGGTTACCTTTTACCAGAAAATGATCACAGAAATTAAGAGTTCTAATCTGCGGTTAGAGATATTACCACAACAGTTGGTTCATCATGATTTGTTGATTTATAATTTGCTGGCTCAGAATGAGGAGATCACAGGCGTACTGGATTTTGATTTTATTGGTGTGGATGCTGCTTTTATGGAATTTGTAATTAGCTTCAATCATGTGGTTCAGGAATCCCAAGGGTCAATGGAAATGATCGAGTCCTTTCTTCAGGGATATGGCAGTGAACGCAAGCATTCAGCGCTTGAGTTTAGTTACTTACCTTTACTTACACAAATCTATTATATAGCAGTACTTCATTTCTATATTGGTCAGCATTATGCCGGAGCAACGAGTGAACACAACTTCACGTTTATGATTGAACAGTTTGAGAGAAACATGAATTGGCTGGAAAAGCATAATCTTAGGATTCAAGAGTTGCTTAATAGATACTTGGTCTGATTACACGCTTGATGTAATAATTCCTGAGCTGCCGTTATAGGAGGAATGAACCTATGATTACCGAGATTAATAAACAGGAGTTTCATAAAGTAAAACATCTCACGGATTCGTGTCAGAATATTGAAGTCAAGGCGGTGGCGTCTGGCTTGAACCCAGGACGGATCTATGTAGATGATGCAGAGAATATAACAGCAGCATTAATTTGGATACATGGACAATCTGGTTTTCAGTTGATCGGAGACTCTCGAAGTGAACCCTTTCTAAATGAATTGAAAGAGTACATGCGGGAACGTATTGAACCTGAATTATTGAACTTACATATTCATGCTGTGGAAATTGGTGTGGTGGATGAAACCTGGGAAGATGTTCTTCAACATATCTCCGGGAAAAGAGATATCTCCAGTGATATTCAGCATGTATTCAAGTTGAATCCAAATTCGATAAGTCAGCAAGTACCTATCGATATATATGCTTCTCAGGAAGAAGAAGTCAGAATTCTCAGAATAGATCAAGTACTATTAGGAGAGAAAAGATATAACAATTCTCCATTCCTGAAAGATAAAATCTCTCACTTTTGGACGACAAGAGATGATTTTTTACAACATGGATTTGGCTACGTTATAGTGCATAACGATGATATCGCGAGTGTTTGCCTGTCGGCATTTATTGCAAATCAGACACATGCGGTTGATATTGAAACGCTTGAAGACTATAGAAGAAAAAATTATGGTGCGATGGTGGCAAAAGCGTTTGTAGAAGAATGCAACCGTGTAGGCATACATCCATATTGGGATTGTTCCCCGGACAATACGGGTTCAATCCGTCTGGCTCAGGGTGTTGGTATGTCACTGGATTTTAACTATAGAGTTTACTGGTATGATCTATCCACGTAGACGGGTATCAGATATGAAGGAGGATGTGTTGTGAGCGAATCATTACAGGATCAGATTCACTTTCTAATTGAGATTGATAAACTCAAAACAATTGAACGAAAGACGAGAATTATGCATGGTGAGAGACTTGAAAATGATGCGGAGCATTCCTGGCATCTGGCGATGATGGCCTTGGTTTTGCAGAGTCACGCCAACAAAAATGTGGATATGCTCAAAGTCATTAAGATGCTTCTCGTTCATGATCTGGTTGAGATCGATGCCGGAGATACCTTTGCCTACGATACGGTGGGACACACGGATAAATATGATCGTGAACTCAAAGCAGCTCATCGACTGTTTGGAATGTTGCCTAAGGCACAGGCTGAAGAACTACTCCAGTTATGGTTGGAGTTTGAAGCAAAACAGACGCCTGAAGCGCAATTTGCCTCCTCTCTCGATCGATTGCAGCCTATTATCCACAACCATCAGAATGAGGGAGATACATGGCAGAAATATAACATTACAAGTGAACAGGTGTTAAACAGAAACCGTGAGATTGCGAACGGTTCCGAGACATTGTGGGAATATGCGCAGCAGCTTATTCAGAAATCCGTGGATCAGGGGATTTTGACCAAATCATAGGGATACGTTTTAACCTACGCACTTTGAAGATGGGGGTGAAGCATGATGACCGAGGATTTTTATTGTGATGAAGTGCTCAGTGGTAAAACAAAAGTAGATATTGTTTTGGAAACAGATCAAGCACTAGCCTATCACCATACCCGACCATACTACGAACACCATATCGTGGTGATTCCCAAGATACATATTCAGTCCTTCATTTCAGAAGAGGAAGAGAATAATGATGAGCTGCTTATTGAAATGATGCGGGTCATTAAAAAAGTAGCTGCTGACATGTTAGCTCAGACAGGCTCATCAAAGATTATAACTAACCTGGGCAGTTATCAGGACTCGAAGCATCAACATTGGCATATAGTCAGTGGTGAACGAACTTAGGAAACTGTATATCTGATTATAAATCTTCCACCTTTCTAACGTTCACCATCTCATACTCGAACAGAATTATCATTTTTCTCTCAGTGTTTTATCTTTTCTATTCTAGTATGATTAACGCATCATCCCAGTAAAGAGAGGGTTAATAACATGGAAGCTTTTTTAGATCAAATTAACGAGTTAAACGAGCTTCAAAAAGACTTGGTCAGCATACATCCTTTGTTTGCAGAACATTATCCAGTGGTTGTAGCCTATGAAGCTTTATTATATATCTATGATTATTCGTCCAAAACGCAGCAATATGAGTGGGTGAAGACGGTACCGGACGATTTATATATTCCAGATGAGTGCCTTGCCGCAATGCCGGTGCATCATATGAACGGACGAATGTGTGCGATTGTAACGGATGCAGCGTTCAAAGATCTGGAGCAGAAAGTCTATCTATTCCATGAATATGTTCATTGCTATGTATATGAGAAATATGATGAGCGGATCGTTAACCGTCTCCAGATTAAGCATAAAATGGACCAACTGAAGCGTGTGACATGGGAACTGGATTATGAGTTTCCCTATGAAAATGAAGTCGTTGTGGAGCGGATTAACTCATTGTTGTCTGCGTTGAAGACGAAGGACCTAACGGAAGTACAGACAGCTAGAAAGGCACTCTTCCGGTCATTAAATGAAGAACAAGCCGAGTACTGGAGCTGGTTGGAGTGGAACGAGGGTTACGCACGTTATATTGAGAATCTGATTCGGGCAAAATTTGGGCAGGAAAGCAATCATTTTGGAGATACTGCTCCGTTTAATCGTCTAGTATTCTATGAATGTGGATCGGAATATATTAGTCTGCTTGTGAAGGAGCACCCGGAGCACCATACGGATCTGGAGCCATTGTTTGATCGAATGCAAGTGGAGAGAATTCAGGGATAATCACGCATCTACGATGAAAAAGGTGGAGATAGCAGAGTCTCACTATTCAAGTGATCTGTACGCTGCATCAGTAGATATTTCTTTTTTTCTAATTATTGTAGAATACTTCCCGATAAAAGGAGATCAACTCTATGCCGTTACCTATGGTTCATCTCAATATTGCTAATCGGATTGCAGACTCGCTGCAAATGCAGGCTGATCAAGGTTCATTCTATCTGGGGAATATCGCCCCGGATTCCATCCATATGCGTGAAGGTACAACCAGAGATGATAAGGAGTACACCCATTTCAATCCAAAGGATGAAGGAGATTACACTGGACGACTCAAGGAACTCTACTCATCTTATATAAAACAACGTACCGATGAAGGATGGAAGTGGTTTGTTCGTGGGTACTTTATACATGTGATGACAGACTATTACTGGTTCCGGAGTGTGCATCCTGAATTCGTCGAACGGGTCAACAAGGCAGACTTGCCCATAGACACGAGTAGATCCAAAGAAGAGCTGGCGCGTTTATACTATCAGGAGACGGACCAGATTGATTTCAATCTCTATCGAGGTACAAGTTGGTGCGAAGAGGTATGGCGGGTGCTCAACAGCTCACTGGGTTATAACATGACGGATCGTTTAACTGCCGATGAGATTGTACGCTGGCGGGACCACACGTTTTCTTTTCTTAATGGGGAAGAACCGGGAATTACTCCTGAGTTCATCACGGGTGAGAGAGTTCAGGTATTTGTGGAAGAGACCGTAGAGCGACTGATTGTTATGTTGTCTTCATGGGACCCGGAGTTACGTAACTTGATATGAATATAGATAGTTAGTGAAGTTGAGTCATTTCATTATATACTGTATTTATTACTTCTCTGCTCATTACTAGTTTATTAATACTAAGTCAGGGAGGCATGCAGTATGGTGAGATATGTAGGAGTGTTGCTCATAGTCGCCATTGCCACGTTCATTGCAGGGTGCAGCAAACCGAATGAATCGAACGCGGAAGAGGGACTTCCTATGCTGATCACTTTAACGTGTAATCCCAACCTTGCCTTGGAACCATGCCAAGATGTTGAGATTGATCGATCTGACGAGATTCGAATCATGATGGAGGCCATACATAAGGCAGAGCGTATGCCGGGTATTATTGATTATGGTACGCAGTACAACATGAGTATTAATAATGCAGATGGTTCGGTTACACGGTATGATTTTTCATTAGGAATGGATCCCAAGATGCAAGGCCCTGTTAGTAAACCATGACGACACGCATACTGGATATAGCATTCCTCTTGAGGATGCGAATCAACTAAGAAGACTGATTCAGAGACGTACTGATTAAGAAGGTATATGGAACGGAGAAGAACCTGTGGATGACAAAATTACCATTGAACCATTGACGAAATCAGATGCAGATGGAGCGTATCAGGTGTTCGAGGCAACCATTCCCGCAGCATTTGATCAGGAGGGAATAGGCTCGCTTCTGGATGATATTCAGGATGAAATAACACACAAAAAAGCGATGATTTACACCGCATTGCAAGCAAAGGACAACATCAAAGCAAGTGTATTTTTCCTCATCGCCAAAATGGGAGATGTTATTGTAGGCACAATCTCGTATGGACCGTGTGGTAAAGAGATTCGAGAATGTACAGAGGGCCGGCTGAACGATATCGGAGAACTGGGTAGCCTGTATGTGTTGCCCGAGGTTCAAGGACAGGGGTTGGTTCGGCGCTCATTCTTGCACTGGTTGCTGAACTGCAACGGCTGGGAATTCAGCAATTCTGTCTGGATAGCGGCTACCAGATCGCACAAAAGAAGTGGCAACGCAAATTCGGTGAACCCTATGTCGTAGCGAAGAACTATTGGGGTGAAGGAACAGACCATATGGTGTGGTTGTGTGAAGTACAGGATTTTTATAGTAAAATGAAATGAACAAAAGAGATGACGACCTGTATTGTATAGGGGTCATCTCTTTATCTTTTTGCATCGATCGTGAACGATTGTTCGTACAGTGTATCATGTGTGTTTTTATGTACCTGAGGAAAAAAGGAGTGAACATATGTCAATCCAGTGGAATACACCCGAGCAACGGCTGTCCCCTAATGCGGTAAACTTGTGGAGAATTAGCGCCATCATATGGAATGTAATAGGTTTCCTGATCCTTGCCGTACTGTTAATACTCGACTCCATCTATGGATGGAAAACGTGGATTAGTTGGATTTTGTGGGGGGGTTACGGCCATATCTGTGCTCTATGCGGTGTGGGATATTTTCATCCAGCCTGCATGGTTATACAAGCATTGGTACTATGATGTGAATGAGGAGTTCTTGCAACTGAAGCGTGGGGCGCTAACCAAGGTACATCAGATCATCCCCATGGCGAAAGTGCAATCGGTTACCACAAATCAGGGACCTTTAATGCGAAAATATGGACTCTATTCCGTATCGGTTGGCACGATGGGTTCATCGCATGAAATCCCCGCATTGCCGGAGGAAGTCGCGTTTGCACTCCGTCATCAGATTGCGTCCTATGCGCGGATTAATGAGGTGGATGAATGATCGATATGAAGCGACATCACCCATTAACCATGCTGTGGAGCTTGTGGAAACTGGTGAAGAATTCGTTCGCGATTATCCTGTTTTTGTTTGTCTTCCGTCAGGGCTCAGATTCTCAATGGCTCTTTTATGGAAGAATTGCCTTTTATGTCGGTATTTCCATTGGCATCGTGTCGATCATCTGGAAGTGGTTTACCTCTCGTTATACAGCAGATGATACGGCCTTTCATATCTATAGTGGTGTGTTCAACCGTACTAGAAGAACTATTCCGTATACTAAAGTCCAGAATGTGAATCGTCATACGACTGTGTTTCATCGGTTGTTCCGCGTGACGTCGATTCGATTCGAGACCGGGATTAAGGGAGAAGATGCTACCTTTCAGTTACACGTTGTTTCACTTTCCGAAGCGGAACAGCTGGAGAAAATTGTAGCAGGTCATATGGCTGAAGAAGCAGAAACAGCAGGAGCAACAGAGGAACATGATACGTTGGATGCGGTTCAGACTATGGAAGAGAGAGAGGCGCAATCCGAACCTTTTATAACTGATGAAGTCATGTCTCTGCCTGCAAAAGAAAAACAGGAACGGGTTGTTCATTATCATTCCACCCGCAAGGACATATTCAAAGCATCCTTTACCTCGCTTAGTTTTCTCGTACTGATTCCGGTCCTGGCTACGCTGTATTCCTGGGTGAAGGACTTCTTCCCTGATGAAGAAGTAACGGAAAGTTTGTTATTAACCTGGCTTGATTCCTGGTGGATTGCTGGTTTGATGATTTTAGTTTTATTGATCATATCTATTGCTCTGGGCATAGTCAGAACCTTCGTAAAGTATGGCAATTTCCAGATCACCTCGGATGCCAAGCGGATCTATATCACGAAGGGCATGATGGAGCAAACGTCATTTTCAATCCTGAAAGAACGAGTCCAGGCCGTCAAAATTACACAGTCTCTGATGAAAAGGCTGCTTGGATTAGCCGAAGTGGAATTGACTACTGCAGGTAGTCTGGGAGAATCCGATCAAGAGGTGAACTCACTCTATCCATTCTTGCCTGTGAAGCAAGCCTACACCATGATTGAGGAGATTCTACCATCCTACCGGGTCACACAGGAGATGGAAAAACTTCCGATAATATCATTATGGTTGCGCCTGCTCAAACCAAGTTGGGGATGGATCATAATCACGGGTTTACTGTGGTATTTCAAACCATTCGTGTTTGGACAGAAGCATGCTTGGTGGATGATTTCCGCGATTCTACTCGTGTGGATTGCAACATGCAGAGTGATGGACTTTTTCCATACCAGATACACTCTGAATCAGAATTTCATTCAACTTCGAACCGGTGCGCTCACTTCAACCCTCTTCATCTCCAAACGGGAGAAAGTTATCGAAGTGCAGATCACCCGTAATGTGTTACAGCGTTGGTTCGGTGTGGCGTCCATTCATACGGTAAACCGTGCCAAGCCTGTTCTACATCATCGCGCACATGACATCCCCCTGGATACGGCGGAATCATTTCAATTATGGTACATGGGACGTACCCAAGATGTTCAGACCCGTTAATTGCAAGAGCAAGTGCAGGAAGACCAAACAAGGTTATTCTGTGTTTGCTCTTTTTAATTGAAGACAGAGGAGGAAGAACATCTTGATGAAAGCTGTGTTCTTTGATGTGGACGGTACATTGCTGAGCGAAATAGATCGGAGTTTATCACCGCGTACAGCTGAGTCGATCCGGGAGTTGATTCGTAAAGGCGTTCAAGTCGTACTCGTCACAGGCAGACCCTATAATTTATGCGAAGAATTCAGAAATCTCGGAATCGATACGATCATTTCGGCTAATGGAGCATTGATCAAAGCATGTGATGAAGTGATACATAAGTCTGTACTTTCAGCACAGATGGTTAGAGCATTTAGTGAATTTGCCGAGTTGCATGGGCACAGTATTTCATATTTTACAGAGTCATTTGAGACGAACGGGTTGTGTACAGCAGATGGTCGTGTTACTGACGCCTTAAGAGATACGCTTGGACTCATGGATTTCCCACAGAAAATCAGCACGTTGGAACAGGACGTATATTGCATTTGCTTATATGCGGATGAAGCGGAGACGGAGAAATTCCAATCCAAATTTCCTTCCCTACGATTCGTGAGATTCCATCCGTATGTAGTGAATGTGCTGGAAGCGAGCGAAGTCAGCAAATCTATAGCTGCAGAGAATGTTCTCGACTATCTGAAGATATCCAGAGAGGATACAATGGCCTTTGGCGATGGGGAGAATGACGTGGATCTCCTAACGTATGCGGGAATCGGAATTGCGATGGGAAATGGCGGAGAACGGATTAAACAAAGCGCCGATTATGTCACCCTGCGGGCAAGTGAAGATGGGGTCACCCATGCATTGAAGCAATTTAAGATTTTATGAGAATGTACAGATGAAATAGATAAAGGATATCCCAATTGTGGATTTTCATGTAAAATGATATAGCATGTATTAAGCCCTAAAGCATAGGGTGTTGATCGAAGGGTGACTTATGAAAAAGGTTGTTATCGTAATCTTGTCGCTTGTCGTACTTGTTGGTGTATCCTCTTCCGCTTATGCTCATCCAGGCAGACTGGATAAGAACGGTGGACATAACTGTTCAGCCAAATCCAAACAAAAGGGTCTGTGCACGGGTTATCACTATCACAAAAAGAAAAAATGAGAATGAGCTTTACAAGATAAACCCGGCCATCATTTAATGTATGGTTGGGTTTGCATGTGTACCATTGATTTAAAATGATGGAGGCGGTTACACCATGCAGATACAGGAGATATCGGTATGGAATCATGACGAGCGCTTTTTGAATGCAGAGTGACCGATAAGGTTGTTGGGATTTAGAGAAGTGACGAGTATGGAGAAGATAACGCATGCACTGGAATTGGGGGAGAAGGAAGATGGATCATATTAAAGCGGTTATTTTTGATTTGGATAATACAATTCTGAACAGGACGATGACCTTTGGCGGCTTCACGCAGCGTTTAATCAAGACCTATTTTGGTCACCTTGAGTCAACCGAAGATATAAGTAAACGAATTATTGAACTCGACCAGGATGGTTATAAGGATAAACCCCTTCTGTTCAACGAGTTGCTGCATGAACTGCCTTGGGCAGAGCATCCGCCACATGCAGAACTGATGGAGTTCTATGGCAGAGAGTATGTGCGAAGTTCAGTTCTGATGGAACAGGCGCGAGAAGTCGTTCAGCATCTGCGGGGGAAATACCAAACCGGGTTAATCACCAATGGGCAGACCGATATTCAGTATGGAAAAATCGATCAACTCGGTATCCGGGAGGATTACGACCATATTATTGTTTCAGAAGAGGCAGGAGTCAAAAAGCCCGATCCACGCATATTTCAGCTTGCGCTTGATCATTTCGGTCTAAGACCAGAGCAATGCATCTATATTGGTGATCATCCGATTAACGATATTGAGGGGGCAGCAAGCGTAGGCATGAGCACCATCTGGATGAAGGTCAACCAGCCGTGGCAGGACAGCATTACGTCGGGTCCTTTACATACGATTGAACATCTAAGTGAGTTAAAGAAACTGCTTTAGAAGACGGTTATAGAAGTAAAATTTAATATCACAGTCTGGAAAGCGAGGAACATATGGAGATTAGACAGATGGCTACAACATTTTTGAGCAATGGCTCAGACATGCTGATGATGAAGAAGGCGGGTAGCAGATTGTTTGATTTTGAATTCTGGGGTGGCATTGGCGGACATTTGGAACAAGGGGAACTGAACGCACCCATGACCGCCAGCTATCGGGAGATTGAAGAAGAGACCGGATTCAAGTCAGAGGATGTCGAACACTTTCGGCTTCGATATATTCTGTTGGAGGTTAGCGGTGGTGAGATTTGGCAGCAGTTTGTATATTTCGGAGAGACGAGGCATCGACATTTTGTACCCTCGGATGAAGGGGAACTGTTCTGGATACCGCTGGATGAGGTGCTTGATTTGCATGCGTCTATTCTGGTCATAGCGACGCTCAGGCACTATTTACAGTATCCGGGAAACGAACAAATCTGGATTGGTAACGTGCAGAACGGAACAGACCCAGAGGGCACTCCACAGGTAATATGGAACAGAATGCAAGAAACGATATCATTTGAGCCAAGGAGTGTCTCGCAAATTCTCTAGAATTTACATCAATATATGATTGGAAATAGTATGCAACTTCATAGGAGGAGGACTCTACGATGAATCCCCAACCTCAGCGACCGAAAATCCAATTGTTCAGAGGAATAGTACTGCTGATACCAACGATCCTGCTCTTATTTGTGCTATTCCAACTGTTCCCTTATACAGGAATCATGGTCATAATCGTGTTTCCTATCATTATTTTGATGAATGCAGCCCTGATCTACGCCATATTGAAAAAAGCAGGTAAGGATCACGTTCGAATAACCAAGCGTAGATATGCACTATCCTTATTGGTGACGACGGGTGTGGCAGTCGCACTTTTTCCTCAATCATCGGGGACACATATTGTGGTCCAGGCCATAGATGGCTTCAATGCTATCCGGCATTTGGAAGGCGTCACCGTAGATGATCTCAAGCTGAAGAAGGACAAAAGTGGCTATGTTATCGGAGATTCGAGTGAGAGATATGTTGCAGCCTTATATAAGTTTCGACAGGAGATTCCTATGGATGGGTCATTTCACATCTATGAGAGAGATGGTAATCCAAAGTTTGATCCAGTGATTACTGAAGTGGGGCAGATTCCCGAGAAATTGTCAGGTTTTCATAAAGTCATGTGGTGGGTCTTGGGACTATAAAATTACGGGTACCCTGATTTCTGTTCTGGTATCATACCTTAACGATCAACGTATCGCTGTTCAGGCTGGTCACAGCAACGTGTATATGCTGCGGCAGCCTGAACGTCGCGAACCGTATTAGTTTGCATAAACTGAGTAAGTTGACATAGGTTTCTGTAGCAAGTACATCCACTCAGGACTACGCTGTAATAATTCGATCTTTCGTTCGTCTGTTCCGATGTTCTATAGCCTCCTCATAATCCCCGATCAGTGTATCAAAAATATGCTCCCACGACCGCTGCTCAGCCAGCTTTCTGCCCTCCAATCCCATCATTCTCAATTGATTCTCGTGATCTCCCCAGAGACATATCTCCCAAATCAGTGCATCGGCCTGACCTGGCTCGAACAATACACCATTGCGGTGGTGGGATACCAGATCCTTTACACCTCCGGCATTGGCCGCTACCACAGGAAGTCCTGAAGCCATCGCTTCCAGCACCACATTGCCAAATGTCTCCGTAGAGGAAGGAAACACAAACAGATCTGCCGAAGCATACATAACAGCAAGTTCTTCGCCATGCATATAGCCTGTAAAGGTGACATTTGGTGGGGTTTGCGAACGCATTTTGGGAAGAGATGGGCCATCGCCAACGATAATCCAGTGTACACGGCACTGCATTTCCTGGGGTAGCTGCTGCATGGTAGTCGTGAGTGTAGCGATATCTTTTTCCGGGGCAATGCGTCCAACGTAGAGTAGAATAAGGGGAGCGGTGATGTGGTATCGTTCACGGATATCCGAGCTGCGTTTATCAGGGGAGTACAGGTTGCAATCAATCCCGCGAGACCAAAGTTTCAGACGCTGAATGCCTTGGGTTTGCAGGGTGTTTAACGTTTCCTGTGATGGAGTTAGGGTTGCTTCACAGGCACGGTGGAACCACTGGATATACTTCCAGTAGAGAGGAATCATACTTTTCAACCGGTAGTATTCGAGATAACGATCGAAGTGGGTATGGTAGGAGACAACATGCGGAAGATGGTATTTGAGCGCATACCTCAGACCAAGCAATCCCATATTAAAAGGTGTGGCGATATGCAGCAGATCGGGTTGAAAGGTTTGTAGCTGCTTGTGAGTGTCTGCTCTGTTGGGTAGAGCAATGCGGCATTCGGGATACAGAAAAAAGGGGATGTTGGCAACCGATCTGACTTGAGTCTTTTGGCTTCCTTCAATGATGGAGTTCGGAGTAAACAGCAGATGTTCAATTCTTCTGCGGTTCAGATGGTTACTCAATCGGTGGAGCGTGCCAGCAACACCATTGGTTTCCGGAAGATAGGTGTCTGTGAACAAGGCCAGGCGCATCATTACCCCTCCCAAGACTCGTGATGACAAGATCATAACAGCGGAACATTTTCCAGAGGTCAAGTGCACGTTAACTTGACGATATTCCCTGTAAAATGACTTCGCCACCAACATGTAAACTTCCATAACTTCAACTTGTATAGCTTATTCTGCTATGATGTAATAACGTGTCGGCGTAGTTGAACTTGAAATTTAAAGGGCAGAAACAAACTGAAGAAGCGGAGCATTCGCCTTTATCACCGGATTTTCCCCTTTAATAAAGGGATTGAAAAAATCTGGGGATAACAGCGATCGGAAGTTTATTCTGACCGCGTAGTGGTCCAGTGTATAAACATTCGTTCGTTCAAACTATTCAGACAGAGAGATACAGGAGGCAGAGAAAGATGAACAAGTTACAAGAAGAATTGCAGGAGTTGTTACCACTTGAGCAGCTTGAAGAGATGTCAGGTGAAGAAGTGGTGGGGAGTGTTGCCATGGACCTTTACCGGGCTGAATTTGCGACGATTCGAGAAAGTGGGCAGGAACTTCCGCAAGTACTGCGAGATATCATTCTGATCATCGATCTGGATACCGAGCTGTCCATGAACG